>NC_011146.1:3910000-4262575 GCF_000020725.1 Citrifermentans bemidjiense Bem
CTTCGGGCTTCCCAAAGCGTACGGCGCGCTGGTGAACGACGTCGTTCCAGGGGGGCCGGCTGCGAAGGCCGGCGTCATGCAGGGGGACGTAATCACGAGCTTTGCCGGGACGGCCGTAAAGGACGTGCGCCAGTTGCAGCGCCTGGTCGGCGAAACACCCATCGGCAAGAAAGTTCCGGTGGAGCTCTATCGCGACGGCAAGAAGATCAACGTCCAGATAACCACTGCACCTGCCGACAGCGCCCAGGCACAGACACAAAGACCTGCCGAGCGGGAAGCGGGAGCCCTGGGGCTCTCGGTCGAGGAACTGGGAGCGGAGATGCGTTCCCGCGGCGTCACCGGCGTGGTGGTGAGCGACCTCGAACCGGGCGGGATCGCGGAAGAAAGCGGCATCCAGCGCGGCGACATCATCGTATCCGTGAACCAGAAGAAAGTGAGAAATCTGGCCGAGTACCAGAAGGCAATGGCGGACGCCGGCAAACGCGGCGCCGTCGCGCTCCTAGTCCGGAGAGGCTCGGCCAGCATCTACTTCGCCCTAAAATTAAGATAGAATCTTGCGAAAAAACTGCGTATAGTGCGTTGCTGACATTCAGCACCGGGGAGCGATCCAATGAGTCTCATTGAAAATCCAGACCAGGCTAAACGACTCGCCAGAGCCATCGTTTCGGATGTGGCCCTCTATAACCGCGAAAAGGTGGAGCAGGGGATCAAGGACGACAATATCTTCGAGGTTCTGCACGACCAGCTAGCCGAAGGTCGGGAACACTTCGTCTCCCGGGTCAGTACGGAACTCGCCCAATCCAACATATTCGACATAGCCGTGGTCGACGTGCTGATCAAGCGGGCGGGGAAGATCGAGTCGACCATCTGGTAGGCAAGCAGCACGCATCAAATTCCCCAGTGCATCTATATACCCCGGGCGCGCTTCCTTTAGAAACGCGCCCTCGCTTTTTTTAACGGGAGCAATACTCCCTGGAGAACCAACAGGCAATGGAACCGATCGAACTCACCTTCCCCAGCGACTCCGATCCGGAGCGGCTGGACAGCTTCATATCCCGCAGCGTACCGGAGCTGACCCGCTCGGCGGCCCTCAGGCTCATAGAGACCGGGTTCGCCACCGTCAACGGCTCAAAGCAAAAACCCGCCTTGAAACTCAAGGGAGGCGAGGTGGTCCAGGTGGTGGTCCCGCCTCCGACGCCAGCCGAGCCCCAGCCCGAGGAGATCCCAATCGAGGTGCTCTACGAGGATGCCGAACTGGTGGTGGTGAACAAGGGGGCGGGGATGGTGGTGCATCCTGGCGCCGGCAACCCGGAGGGGACGCTGGTGAACGCCCTGCTGGCCCACTGCAAGGACCTCTCCGGCATCGGGGGCGAACTGCGTCCCGGCATCGTGCACCGCATCGACAAGGACACCTCCGGCACCCTGGTCGTCGCCAAGTGCGACCGGGCCCACAACGCCCTCGCCGAACAGTTCAAGGAACACAGCATAAAAAGGGTCTACCTCGCCCTCGTCTACGGCTCGCCCAAAGAGGACAAGGGAAGAATCGAGTCGACCATAGGCCGCCATCCCACCGACCGGAAGAAGATGTCCGCGAAGGCACGCCACGGCAAGCAGGCGGTGACCCACTGGCGGGTGGTAGCCCGCTACCCCGGCATTACCCTGATACGCCTGAGGCTTGAGACCGGCCGCACCCACCAGATCAGGGTGCACATGTCCGAGGCTGGGCATCCGCTTTTGGCGGACGAGGTGTACGGCGGCACGGGAAGACTCTCAGGTGTGCAGGACCCGGTCCTCAAACAGATGATCAAGTCGATGGGACGGCAGGCTCTGCACGCGAAGACGCTCGGTTTCCTGCATCCGGTCTCCGGGAAGTACCTGGAGTTCGACACCGAACTCCCCCCGGACATGGCCGGCATCGTCGCCTACTTGGAAGAGAAGAACCGGGGATAAAACCGGGGCTAGGGACTGGGGGCTAGGGGCTGGAACGCTCCGCCCCCTATACAAATAATAGAGGTGTCACCCATGGAAATGCAAAAAGCAGGAAAGATCCAATACCTGAAACCCGCCCTCGGCGCAGGCGGAGTCGTAGCCGGCTTCACCACCCGCCACGAGGGTGTTTCCCGCCCGCCATACAACTCGCTGAACCTGGGGAGCAACACCCTCGATTCCTCCCACAACGTGGAAGGAAACCGCAGCCTCCTGGCCCGAAGCCTCGGCTCAACCCTGGACCGATTCCTGACCGTGAGCCAGGTGCACGGCACGGACCTCCTGGTGATCGACGCCCCCAACCCGGAGCTGTCCCACTTCCTGAAGCTCGAATGCGACGGCATCGTCACCAATCAGCCGGGGATCATGATCGCCATCTGCGTGGCCGACTGCGTGCCGATCCTTCTGCACGACCCGGTGCAGCGCGTAGTGGCCGCCCTGCACGCGGGATGGCAGGGGACGGTGGCCAACATCGTCGGCAAAGGGGTCGAGGCGATGACCACCCTCTTTGGCTGCGACCGCAAAGACATACGCGCTGCCCTCGGCCCGCACATCTCCGGCTGCTGCTACGAGGTGGACCAGCCGGTCCGCGACGCCTTTAAAAAGGCCGGCGCCGCCTGGGATCTGGCGGCCAAGGAGCAGGGAGACGGCAAATGGCTTCTGGACCTGGGAGAGGCGAACCGGCTCTTGCTCAAGGACGCCGGGCTTCGCGCCGACCAGATCCAGTCCAGCGACCTCTGCGTAAGCTGCAACCAGGAGCTCTTCTTCTCCTACCGCCGCGACGGCGGGGATACCGGCAGACAGGTCGGGTTCATCATGCTGGAGGCATAGCAATAAGCTGTGGCACTTCCGGTAAGGTTCTGATATAAGACGGCATGGCAGTTAGAATCCGTTAGAGGAGGGCTTCATCCAGATGCGGACTTTTTTGAAGCTGGCCCTGTTGGCCGTGGCGATCGGCACCATGTTTGGCTGCGCGCACAACTATTACAACATCCCCCAGGAGACGCTTGAGAAGAAGGTGAAGACCATCGGGGTCGCCCCGATCTTCGTCGATCCCGACTCCGATATCAGACACCCGAGCAAGGACGCCATCGTCTCGCTGGTGCGGACCTACAACGCCAGGAACGAGAAGGAGCTGATCGCCAGGCTGCGCGGGACCGGCATCTTCTACGCGGTGAGACAGGTGGACGGGGACCCGGCGCGGCTCTTCTCCACCTTGGTCTCGAACAAGGAAAAACGGGATGACGCCGGAATCATCTACAACAAGTACTTCATCAAGAAGGACGAGTTGAAGCAGCTCATGACCGACAACGGGCTCGACGCCGTCCTCTTCGTCACGGTGAGCGGGCTCACCAGACAGGGGAAAGTCTTCTCCAGCAACTACCTCTCTTACCTGGACACGGACTTCAACTACCTCGTCATGACCGCGCAGATGATCGACCGCGAAGGGAACACGGTCTGGGAATACCCCAACTTCAGGCGGGCTTCGCTCTCGTTCCCGCTTTTCTTCCCGCTGCAGTACCCCGATTTCGACGAGGCCGCGGCCAACCTGAGCGAAAAAGTCGACGTGAAGTTCAAGACCGTCGCCGGCGTGAACGCCGCCTTCGCCAAAACCGAGGCTTCTGCCATCGCCAACGCACCTGAGGTTTCCGTCCTCTACGCGCGGCAGTTCGACGAGATGCTCGCGCTCATGAAGACCTACAAGCCGCTCTTCGCCAAGGAGAAGGAGAAGGATGTCCCCGCCCCGGTAAGCGTTCCTTCCGGCTATGCCCCGGCCAAGGCGGCGGTCCCTGTGGCGGCGCCGGTAGCGCCGCAGCCTGCAGCCGCAACGGCGCCTGCTACTGCGGCACCCACGCCACTTAAGAGCGCCCCGGTGCAACTGGCGCCGGGCGAAATCGTCCCGGAGGAGCCGCCGGCGAAGTAAACCATCCCCCTCCGCCATCCCTTCGCCCAAGGCTACGGGGGACAAGGAAAAAGCAAAAAGGCGGCGCGGGATTCACTCCCTGCGTCGCCTTTTCATATTGCACCGGCGGGGGACATCCCCCCGATCTCTCACAACTCCTCGTAATCCACCAGTTCCGCGCCCTCTTCCGTCGCAGGCTCCGCCTCTTCCTCGTCGTCGTAATCCTCGTCGGTGACCCGCTCCAAAAAGGCCTTGTTGCTTTCGATCAGCCTGCGAACCTCGTTGGCAAGCTCGTCGAGATCGTCGTGCCCCAGCGTCACGCCTCCCCCCCTCTGCGCAGCACAGCCCTCTTGTAGAGCTCCAGGTATTTGTGCACCGAGTGCTGCCACGAATAGTCACTGCTCATGCCCCGGCGCATCAGCTTTTTCCAGGAGACTTTGTCCTTGTAGGCGGTTATGGCGCGATTCATCGCGTCCCAGAGTGCCTCGGCCGTGTACTCCTCGAAGACGAACCCGTTGGGGGTCTTGTCGTTGTCGAGCGCATCGAAGACGCTGTCGGCGAGCCCTCCAGTCCGGCGCACCACCGGGACGGTCCCATAGCGCATGGCGATCAGCTGCCCAAGGCCGCAAGGCTCGAAGAAGGAGGGCATCAAGAACATGTCGGCGCCGGCGTAGATCTTGGGCGCCAAGGCATGGTCGAAGCCGCTGGTGAAGGCGATGTTGCGGGCCCCGGCTGCCTTGATGTCGTTGAATGCCTTGAGGTAGCGCTCCTCGCCGTTACCCAGTAGGACCAGTTGCATCGGGGCCTTGGCCATGAGGGGAAGCAACTCGGCAATCAGGTCAAACCCCTTCTGGGCGACCATACGCGACACCATGCCGAAAAGCGGGATTTCCGGGGAACTGGGGAGCCCCACCAGCCTTTGCAGCCCAATCTTGTCCACCATCTTGCCGGAAAGGGAGGCATGACTGTAATTCTTCATGATCTCCTTGTCCATGGCGGGGTTCCACTCCTCATAGTCCAACCCGTTCAGAATCCCGACTAGGTCGTCCTTGCGGGTCTGCAGCACCCCGTGCAGTCCGCATCCCATCTCCGGGGTCTGGATCTCGCGGCAGTAGGCTTCGGAGACCGTGGTTACCACGTCCGCGCTCAGTATCCCGCCTTTGAGGAGGTTGACCTTGCCGTAGAACTCCAGCCCGTCGATGGTGAAGCACTCCTTGGAAAGCCCCATCGACTGGAGTTCCTCCTTAGGGAAGAGCCCTTGGTAGGCCAGGTTGTGGATGGTGAAGATGATTCCCGTCCTGGAGAAGAAGGGGTCGTTCTTCCTTTCGTGCTTCAGGTAGTGCGGGATCAGCGCGGTCTGCCAGTCGTGGCAGTGTATGATGTCGGGG
Source organism: Citrifermentans bemidjiense Bem (assembly GCF_000020725.1). Taxonomy (NCBI): domain Bacteria; kingdom Pseudomonadati; phylum Thermodesulfobacteriota; class Desulfuromonadia; order Geobacterales; family Geobacteraceae; genus Citrifermentans; species Citrifermentans bemidjiense. The sequence goes on from NC_011146.1 coordinate 3,915,278, forward strand.
CGGAAGTCCATCTTCTTGAGCAGCTCGAGGACGCAGCGGCAGAAGAAGGAGAAACGCTCCGAGTTGTCCGGATAGTCGCCGCTCGGAGTCCCGTAAAGCTCCTCGCGGGAGAAATACTCCTTGTTCTCGATCAGGTAGACCGGTATCTCCCCCAAGGAGGCCTGGCGCAGGAAACCCTTTTTCTCGACACCGTCAACCATGACCGAAGCGCTTTTGCGCCCCTTGCGCACCGCCATACCGCCGCGCTCGACTATGGAGTAAAAGGGCATCATGATGCGTATGTCATGGCCGAGACTCTTCAGCGTCTTGGGAAGAGCGCTGGCCACGTCGGCCAACCCGCCGGTCTTGGCAAAAGGGGTGACCTCCGACGCCACAAACAAAATCTTCATGTAAAACCTCTAAGACCCTGAAATAATAAGGGATATGTTAGATTAATACATCCATTAGGTAAAGGTTTTTCTGTTAATAATTATAATGAGCCTCGCATCCGAGTTCCGGCCCGGAGGAAACCAAGGGGAGTGCGGCGTCGGCCGGCCAGCGTCCGACCTGGGTCCCGGCGCGGGTGACGCAGAGATAGCAAAGCACCGTCCCTGACCCTTCGAGCCTTAAGGGAGGCAGGGGCACGCGCGCTCCAGCGCTGCGCCCCATGCAGTAGCGGCCGATACTGCCGCTGCCAAGCCAGGCTCCGTCCTTAAGCACCTGCAACTCCCCCTCCCCCTCCCCCAACTGCATGTCGAGCCGCCACTCGCCCCCGCAGACCAGATGCAGCGAGAGCCTGTCCTCCGGCCTGAACGTCTTTTCCAGCGGCTGTACTCCGTCGATACGGAAATAAAGGTACTCCAGGTCGAAGCCGTAATAGAAGGACTGCAGCAGGTTGTCGGCGGCGTGCATGGCGCCCCCCTGCCGGGTCAGGTCGTAGAGCCCCGCCGAGAGCCACTCGAAGTAGTCGTTCACCACACCAGTTATGGCGGGGGTGACGAGCCCCGCAGGCGCGCGCACGAAACCGGCCGGGCGCTCTTTCTTTATCGGCTGGCGCAGCTCCCCGGGAACCTCCAGGGCCAGCAGCTGGTAGACGTTCATCAGGTGGCTGCGAAACAGCAGGTCGAACCTCCCTGCATGCGGGGAGAAGTGATCGTCGCCGTACCACCAGAACCAGTCGCTCCCCTGTGCCGCGTAGAGCGCCATGCACGCCTGCCGGGCGGCCTCGTCGCTGCTCTCCCCCCCGGCCAAAAGGGTCGCCATCTCCTGGCTTCCCTGCACCGCCGCGGCACGCGCCTTGGCGATGTAATCCCACCCCAGGTTCTCCTCGGGTTTGCCGATCCAGATGCCGTAGTCGGCGTTGATCCACGAACCCGGGTGGACGTGCTCCAATACGCGCCGCTCGCCGGTCCGCTGCAGCACCTCCGAAAACGTGGCGAGTTGCACTCCGGGGGCCTGCACCAGGGCGGCGTAGAGCCGGGAAAGGAAGGGAAACCCGTTGTCCTGGTAGTATTCCCAGGCGTTTTCGCCGTCGAGAATCACCGGCACCACGCAGGCCTGGCGGCTGCGCTGCCTGACCTCCTTCAGCCGTGCCAGGAAGTCCCCCACCGCCCTTTCGGTCTCCCATTGCGAGTAAGTGAAACCGATCAGGTCCGACAGCCCCTGGTCCCGGAAGAAAAGCGAGATCTCGCGCTCGTCCTTACTGAAGGTGTACGGGTGGTACAAGGGATCGCGTTCCCGGTCCAGCCCACCCGGCAGCGTATGGGCCAGCACCCGCTCGTCCGAGGCGGTCCAGGGAAGCCCCGTCTGCGCCATAATGCCCAACACCTCGTCGCTCACCGATCCCTCCGAGGGCCAGATCCCGGTCGGTGGAAAGCCGAAGAGCCTTTCGAAGCTGGCGATCGCGTGCAGCAGTTGGGCCCTCGCGTCCTCAGGGTAGCGGAAGGGGATGCTGGGGAGGTTCGCCTTGGGAAGGGCGACCCGCGCGATCCCCGAATCGCACAAAAGCGGCAGGATCGGGTGGAAATAAGGGGTGACAGAAAGCTCGACCTTCCCCTCTTGATGCAGCTTCTTGTAAAGGGGTATCACCCGGGAGATCAGCTCGCGCTGCGTCTCCAGGAGAAGCTTCTTGTCTTTCTGGCTGAAGTGGCTCCCCTTGCGGATCAGTTCCTTGAAGACGGGGAAGCGCCGCCTCGCCGCCTCGCCGGTCCAGGCGAGATAGAACCAGACCTGGAGGTCCAGTAGATCCTGGTCGCCGAAGGACGCAAGGCGCAGCGCCGCCGCGCCCGGGGCACCCTCCCCGGCCCGGACGAAGAGCTCCCGGTAGCGGGGGTAGGGCTCGATCATGCGCTGCCGGTTGGCGGAGAAGAAGTTTTCGAGGAGGAAGAGCCGGTCGTTATCGTCCAGCTCGGCAGGCAAGGGGCGGGCCCGCAGCAGGAAGGGATCCACCGCGCCCCCCCCGGCATAGTCGAGGATCTGCTCCAAAAGCGAGGGGACCAGGTTGAATACCACCTTGGCGCCTTCGACCGCCTCGACGATGGCGGGCATGTCGTAGTAGTCCTTCACCGCGTGCAGGTAGGCCCAAGGCAGGACGTACTCCCCCCGGACCGGATCCTTGTAGAAAGGCTGATGCATGTGCCAGAGAAACGACACGTAAAGTGGCTCCGTCATCATCACCCCTTTGCGGCGGCGCGGCGCTTGCGCCCCCCGGCCCGCAAGCCCCCCTACTGCCCCAGTTCCTTCTTCCAGTTCTCCACCTTCTGCATGTACTGCTCGAGAAGCTTCTCCGCCCGCTTCTGCTCCTTCGCCTCGGCCACCACGTGGATTACGGGCTGGTACTGGTCAGGCAGCACCAGCACCCAGTCCTGGCCGAAAGAGACCTTGATGCCATCGATGAAGCTCGCCTCCTTGTCGAGGCTGTCCTCGCTCATCTTGCGCATGATTCCCCCCTTTTTCTCCCAGACGCAGGGGACTTTTCCCTGCAAGAAGGAGCTGCGCGGCACCTCCCTAAGCACGCGCGAGAGCGGGGTGCCGACGGTGATGGAGAGTTCGATGGTCTTGGCGACGGTGAACATGCCGTCAAAGGCGGCCTGGAACTTGGGGAAGGCGAAACGCCCCCCCATCGATCCGGCCATGACCACCTCGGGGGAGATGGCCGCCTCGATCATGGAGCGCTCCATGCTCTTCGTGCGGCGCACCGAGCAGCCGTTTTCCTGCGCCATCTGCTCGATGACCGAGGGGGCCGAGACCGGGACGGCGAGAGCGCCCCTGGCGCCGCTTTTCAGCATGAGCGCGGTCATGAGGCAGAGGAGCTCCTCCGGCGCGTGGATCTTGCCGGTCTCGTCGACGAGCACTATTTCCTCGGCGGTCGGGTCGAGCCAAAAGCCCGCTCTCGCCTCCAGGGTGACCACGATCTTGGCCAATTGCTGCAGGGAGTTAGGCTTCTCGTCCACCGTTTTCGAGCCGCGCTGCTCGTCGAGATAGGTGTTGAGCCCGATCACCTCGCACCCCAGGTCGTTCAGAATCTGAGGCAGGATCTGCCCCGCCGGGGAGTGGTTGAAGTCGATCACCACCTTGGCGCCCGCCCCCCTGATGACCTGCTGGTCCAGGCCGCGGAAAAAACCCTCGCGGTAGAAGTCCATCACCTGCGGGAGTTCCGTAATCCCCCCGGGCTCCATGTAATGGGCGCGCCGGAAATTCTCCTTGTAGAAGATCCGCTCCACGTTCTTCCCCATGGAGGAGGAGAAATCGAGTCCGTCGGCATCCAGGAAGACGATTTCGGTGGTAGCGGGATCGTCTGTAGACTGGCGGAAATGCGCCCCCCCCACCTCGCCGAAGGTGCGCAGCTTGTAGCGCAGGATCGGGAGCGAAACCATCCTGATGTCGCGCACGTTGACCCCCGCCGAGAGTATCCCCCCAAGGAAGCTTCTCTTCAGCATGCGGGAGGAGAGGGTCGCGTCGCGCCCCACGAGGACATGGCTTCCCTTGGGGAGCGAGGTGCCGTAGGCGCAGCCGAGCTTGGCCACGAACTCGGGGGTCAGCTCGATGTTGGTGAGCCCCTTGATCATCTCCCCCTCGAAGAGCGACTTCTTCCAGCGCTCCCCCCAGATCAGGTTCCCGGTGACGGTGGAGCCGGACTCGATCACCTTGCGGGGCCAGATCTTCACGTCCCTTTTTATGTAGCTCTCCTCGCCTATGGAGGTGTCGTCGGCGACCACCCCCCCCTCTTCCATCGTGGTGGACGGGCCGACGCTCACGTTGTTGCAGATGACGCAGTCGGTGATTTTCGCCCCCTTCTTGATGTAGACGTTGTCCCAGATGACGGCGCGGGAGAGCTTGACCCCCGGCTCGACGGTGCAGTTGCGGCCGATCACGCTGTCCTTGATCTGGGAGCCCCCCTTGACCTGGGAGTTGTCCCCGATCACCACGGTCCCCTCGACCACCGTTCCCTCCCCGAGCTTTACGTCGAGCCCCAGGCGCAGGTCCGCCCCCGCCATCTCCCGCCTGGACTCGTCCACCTTGACGCCTACCTTCCCCTTCAGTATGTCGTGGTGCGCCTCGCGGTAGGAGTCGGTGTTGCCGATGTCGCGCCAGTACCCTTTGACCGGGAAGCCGAATAGCTGGGCTTTCTTTTTCAAAAGGAGCGGGAAGAGGTCTTGCGAGAAGTCGAAGTTCTCCCCCTCTGGGATGTACTTGAAGATCTCCGGCTCGAGCACGTAGATCCCGGTATTGATGGTGTCCGAGATCACCTCGCCCCACCCCGGCTTCTCCAGGAACTGGGTGATCCGCTTCTCCTTGTCCGTGATCACCACGCCGAACTGCAGCGGGTCCTTGACGGAGGTGAGCGTGATGGTGGCCAAGGCCTTGTTGCTATCGTGGAAGTCGATCACCTTCTGCAGGTTGAAATCGGTAAGGAGGTCGCCGCTTATGATCAGGAAGCGCTCGTCCAGGTATTTCTCCGCGCATTTCACCGCCCCCGCCGTCCCCATGTCCTCAAGGGGGGTGACGTAGGTGATCCTTACGCCGAGGTCGGCGCCGTCCCTAAAGAAGTTCTTGATCACGCTGGGCTGGTGGTATAGCAGCATGACCAAGTCGGTAATCTGGTATTTCTTCAGAAGTTCCACGATGTGGAGCATGATGGGACGGTTCATCAGCGGAACCATCGGCTTGGGGATGTTGCAGGTAAGCGGCTGCATGCGGGTACCAAAGCCACCCGCCATAATCACTGCCTTCATAAAAACCCTCCAGAGATAACTGCAAGTCTGACAAGATTAAGATTGAGACTAAGATTAAGAATGAGAGGGAAGGTGGAGCACCGGTCAGGTAAAGGCGCCCTTCTGCCTCTTGGCGAGGACCCTGGAGATCTCATCCTTCAACTCCTGCAGGTCGCTCGACTTCACTACGTAGCCGTCGGCAAGCCAGGCCGAAAAATCGTCCTTGTAGCAGGAAAAGGCGGTGCAGAGGATCACCGGAAGGGTGTGGCGCTCCTTGACGATGCGCTGCAAAAGCTCGATGCCGCTTTCGTTCTTCAGCTTGATGTCGATGACGGCCAGATCGAAACTGTCCGATTCGAGTTTTTCCACCGCTTCCAGCGCCGAGGCGGCGGTCACCACGGCATAACCTTCGTCGCTTAGTTCCTGCGCATATAAAAGCCTGATGTTCGCCTCGTCATCTACCACCAGCAGTTTTGCCATGTCAGATATTCTCCTTTTTAGTCAAGAGCCTGATGCTATAGGTATTGCCGCCGCCGGGGCGGCTGAATATGGTTAAGGAATTCCCCTGGCGCTCCAGGATCGACTTGCACAGTGCGAGCCCCACCCCCTCCCCCATCTCCTGGGTCTGGAAGAAGGGGGCGGTGAGCGCCTCCTGGGCAGTCTCGGTCAAGGGCTTGCCGCTGTCGCTGATCCGGAGCAGGACGCCGTCCCCGTCGTTAAGACTCTCGATGCGGAGCTCCCCCCCTGCTCCATGCAGGCCAGCGCCGTCGCGGTGATGGTCTTCAGGCAGTAGCTGATCTGCTTGTAGTCGATGCGGACCATGGGAAGCTCGGGGCTTAGCTCCTGGCTGCATACCACCCCAGCCTGCTCCATCACCCCTTCCAGGTCGGCCAGCGCCTTGGTCACCAGCTCGTTCAGATCCCAGAAATCGGTGACGGGAAAAAGCGATTCGGAGTAGTCCAGCACCTCGGAAAGAACATCTTCCAACTGCCGGGTCTCACGCACGATGGATTCGAGGTAGCTCCGCTTCTCGTCGTCCTCGGCGCTTCCTTTCAACAGGGTGCGGGCGAAGCCGCCGATCACCATGAGCGGGTTGCGGATGGAGTGCGCGATGCTGGAGGTGATCTTCCCTACCAGCGCCATCTTCTCCATCTTCACTATCAGTTCCTGCTGCTCGCGCAGCTTCAAGTTTGCGGACTTCTGCTTGGCAACCTCCTCTTGAAGCCGCTCGTAGAGGGAGGCCCGCTCCAGCGCGAAAGCGACCGGAAAGGCGAAGGTCTCCAGGGACTGCATGTCCTGCAGGGTGATCGGCTTTTGCGTGATGCAGTTGTCGGCAATGATGACGCCGATGCGGCGGTTGCGGGAGATGAGAGGCATGACCAGGAAGCAGTCGACCCCGAGTATGCGGGCGAGCCCCCGGTCGAGGTCCGGGTTGTTCAGCGCGTTTTCCACCAAGATGGGCTTTTTCCCCTGCAGGGCGCGGTTGAAGATGTGCCCCTGGTCGGCAAGCGGTACGGTGAGCTGGTTCAGGATATCGTGGAACTTGACCTTTTCCGAGGTGAGCTTGGTCTTCTGGAAGTCGCGGGCCAGTTCCCTCAGGGTGAAGTTGCTGCGGCCGATGTCTTCCCAGGTCCGCCACGCCTCCTCATAATCCCTGGGGCCGACGCCGAGGTATCCCCGGATATGGCGGCGCTCCTTGTCGGTCATCAGCAGGAAGGCGCGGTTCATGCCGAACCCTTTTCCTGCCGTGATCGCCGTCATGGCGATGGAAAGCACCTCGTCGAGGTCGATGGAGGTCTGCAGCACGATGCCGACCTCGCGCAGGAACTTGATCTCGCGGGTCTTGCTGTTCAAGAAGCTCAGCATCGCTCCCATCTGAGCCTTTTGTTCCTGGAACTCGTTCAGTATGAAAGGAAGGACGTCGGAGAGCGGGTAACCGGAGCCTTTCATGCGGGCCAAATCGTTTTTGAAGCGGGGGCACTCAACGCATTTCTCTACCACCCTGCGGCGGTGCGAGCTGTAGAGATCTTCCTCTCCCTCGCCGACATAGGGACAGTGCTCCGGTTCGATCTCTTCCTTGCTCCAGCAACATTCCCAATCCAAGCTACCTCCAGGAACCGTCTTCATGATCTGGACACCGCGGAAACTGGCAAATTATAGCAGCCTCCTTTGTCATATCAAGAGCATTGTGCACTTTTCAATAAAAACATTAATTAATATTTTAGATTCAAGGACAAGACGCTGCAGCTTTCGGATCGCGCCGAGCGGCGGCACCGGGAGGGCCTGCCGGCAGAGAGAAGGGAGCGGTGTAAAGAGTAAGGCCGCCGGAGAAAAATGAATAAAGGCAGATTAACAAGCGGCATATCCCCCGTGTAGAAAAGGTGCCGTTTGCCGAATCTGCCTTAATCCCCGCGCAATTCCGAGGGGCCTGCATTTAAGAATAGGTTTTATTTCCCAGCGATCATCCTCAATTTTTCCATCTGCATTATGGTCACCTTGTTGCCATCCATTTCGATCACCCCCTCGTCCTTCATCTTTTTGAAGGTGCGGGAGAGGGTCTCGCTGACGGTGCCCAGGCGGGAGGCGAGCTCCCCCTTGCGCATGTCCAGTTCCAGATAGGTTTTCCCTTGATAACTGGTGCTCTTTCTGGAGGCGAGTTCCAGAAGGTACGAGGCGAGCCTGGCGGGGGCGTCGGCGAAGGAAAGCTCCTCGATCTGGTGCGCGAATCGGCGCAACAGCATGGAGAGCGAGGCGATCAGGTTCATCGAGAACCGCGGGTTGCGCTCCAAAAGGCCCATGAACGAGCCCCTGGAGAAGAAGAGCACCTCTCCTTTCTCGACGCCGCGCGCCTCGGCCGGGTACTTGCCGTCACCGAAAAAAGCGGCCTCGGCGAAGGTCTCGATGGGGTGCACCATGTGCAGCACCTTCTCCCTGCCGTCGGGGGAGATCTTGCAGAGCTTGAGCGCGCCCGAAGCGAGGAGGTAGAATCCCTCCGCCTTCTCCCCTTCGGTGAACAGCGTCTCTCCCTTGGCAAAGGCTCGACGCACGGCGATGCCGGCTACCTCCGCCACATATTCGTCTTCCAGCCCCGAGAACAGCAGCGCTTTCTTGATGATGTCTTTATTTTCCATGTCCCCCTTTTACCCCAAAGCAAAAACAAAGGTCAAGCGACAATGAGATCGAGCCCTCCCCTTCCCCCCCTGTCCTTCCTTTACTTCGCCCCCCATCTAAGGTATCATGCCGAACTTCATGAAAAAGACCCTGTACGCTTACATCTTCAAGGAAATCCCCACCCCTTTCCTGGTCGGCATGGTGACCTTCACCTTCGTGCTCCTCATGGGACGCTTTCTCAAGCTCGCCGAGATGGTGGTAGAGAAAGGGATCCCCTTCAGCGACGTGGTGCGGATGGTGGCCTATCTACTCCCCCCTTTCTGGCTCTTCACCATACCGATGGCGCTTTTGCTCGCCATGCTGCTTGCCTTCGGCCGCCTTTCCGGCGACAGCGAAATCACCGCCATGAAGAGTTGCGGCATCAGTCTCTACGGGCTACTCCCCCCCCCAATGCTATTCGCCGCCTGCGCCACCCTCGCCTGTCTGTGGGTCACCGTTTACGCCGTTCCCTGGGGGAACTCCGGCTTCAAGAAGCTGATGGTGGAGATTGCCCAGAGCAGCGCCGGGATCGCCATCAAAGAGAAGATCTTCAACAACGCCTTCCCCGGCATGGTGGTCTACACGCAATCACTAGACACCAAGGCGCAGACCATGGGGGGAGTTATCGTCCACGACGAGAGGGACCCGCGCACCCCGACCACCATCTTCGCTTCCACCGGCGCCCTGGTATCCGACCCGAAAAGCAACTCAATGGAGTTCCAGTTGCGCAACGGCTCCATCCACCGTGCCGAAGAGCAGGGGGGGTACCGGATGGTGCAGTTCCAGGAATACAACCTCCGGGTCGCGCTCGCCGACGGCAGCAACAAGGCGACCAGGAAAGTGAGCGAGATGACGCTCGACGAGTTGCTCCACCCTCCCAAGGGAACGCAGCAAAAGGAGATCATCTCCAGGGACCTCGAATACCACAGCCGCCTGGCACTCCCGTTCTCCTGTTTCGTCTTTACGCTTTTGGCCATACCGCTGGGGATCCAGAACCGGCGCTCGGGGAAGGCTGCCGGGTTCTCTTTGAGCATCGGCGTCATCCTCCTTTACTACGTAACCCTCTCCGCCTTCGATACGCTGGGCGAGCGGGGCACGCTGCCGCCGCTGCTTGCCGGGTGGAGCCCGAACTTGATCTTCCTTCTGGCTGGGGCCTACCTGTTCAAGAAGACCTCCGACGAGGAGCGTCTCCCCATCTTCTCTCTTTACCCGCGCCTCAAGGAGGCGTTGCGGGGACGCCTTAGCAAGGGGAGGAAGCGATGAACATCCTCACCCGCTACATCGCCCGGGCCTATGTAAAGATGCTCTCGCTCTGCCTCGGCTCCTTCATCGCCATCTACCTGGTGGTGGACTTCATGGAGAAGGTCTCCCGCTTCACGCGCTACGGCGCGAGTTGGAAGCACCTGGCCCTCTTCTTCATCACCAAGATCCCGGAGATGATCATCGATGCGGCGCCCCTTGCCGTCCTGATGGCGACGCTGCTCACCCTCGGGACCCTCTCCCTTACTTCGGAGCTCACCGCCATCCGCAGCTGCGGGGTGAGCCTCTTCCGGATCAGCCTCCCCATCCTGGTCATCTCCGTCCTCATGAGCCTCGGAGTGCTGGCGATAGGGGAGTTTGTGCTTCCCAAAACTTATGCGCAACGCACCTACATCCAGGAGGTGCTGATCCAGAAGAAAAGCCCCAGCGCCTTTTTCCGGCAGCAGAACATCTGGTTTAGGGAGGAAGGGACGGTGCTCAGGGCTAGCCTTTTCGAGCCGGCGAGAAACGAGCTGAAAGGGATCACCCTGTGGGAGCTGCAGCCAGGGACGGGGGAACCGCTCAAGCGCACCGAAGCCGACCTCGCGATCCTGGGAGCTAAGGGATGGATGTTCCGGGACGCGGTGGTGCGGCAGTTCAGGGATGGTGAGGTGAGTTCCACGCAGAAGTACCGGGAGCTGCCGGTAGAGCTCCAGCTAAAGCCCGCCGACCTGAAGACGCTGGGGAAATTTTCGGACAGCATGTCCCTTGTGGAGCTGAGCCGCTACTGCAGGAAGCTAAGAGCCAGCGGCTACGACCCCACCAGGTACGTGACCCAGATGCACAGCAGGATCTCCATGCCCTTCGGCTGCGCCGTGATGGCCTTTCTGGGTATCCCGTTTGCGCTGCGCGGGGGAAGGTCGAGCGGCATCGCCTTCGGAGTCGGCCTCTCCATCGGGGTCGGCTTCCTCTACGTCATCGTCAACTCGGTGATCATCTCGGTGGGACAGGTGGGGCTATTGCCGCCGGTGGTGGCGGCTTGGGCGACGAACTTCATCTTCTTCGTGGCGGGTGCGTGGCTGTCGCTGACGATTGACAACTGACAAGCGGGAATCGACAATGTTTGGGTGTAGTTAGATCGACTCAATGGAGGGTCGCATGCTTCGCAAACTGTTTTTCCTACTGCTGGTCCCCTTGCTCTTCCCGATAGTAGCCGCGGCACAGACGCCGGCGCCCCAAAAGCCGGCAGCTGTGACCCTCTTCCCCTTGAGCGTCCTTTCCATCATCCCGGCACAAGGCGAACCCGGCACCGCCGTCACCCTGAACGGCACCGGCTTCACCACGGGGACAGCCGTGTTCCTCGGGACCCGGCAGCTCCCGGCGACGCTGGTGGGAAACCGGCTGCTGACCGTAGAGCTTCCCGACCTCCCCCCCGGCGTCTACGCGCTCTACCTGAAGCGGGAGGACGGCAGCACCAGCAGGGCTTTCAACTTCGCGTTGCAGCCGCAAAAACCGGTCGCGACATCCCTCTCCCCCGACACGGTGACCGCCTGCTCCACCGGCAGGGAGCGCGAGGTAGCGGTAGCCGGCGCCAAATTCCAGCCAGGAGCCCGCGTCTTTTTGGACGGCGCCGCTCTCACCACCCGCTTCATTTCCCCGGCCGCGCTCTCCTTCACCGCCCCGGCGGTCGGCGCCGGCCTGCACCAGGTGCAGGTAAAGAACCCTTCCGACGCGGGTTCCGGGGTACTGGCGCTTTTCATCGACGCGAAGCCGGAGATAGCGAGCGTCACCATCGGCCGGGAGTTCGTTAGCGCTTACGAGTTGGTCCTAACGGGGAAGAATTTCCAGCAGAGTTCGGTGCTGGTAGCGGACGGGAAAAGGGTCGGGACGGGAGAGCAGATAGCGACCGAGCGGGAGCGGCTGATTTATTTGGGTTGCAACCAGCTGGTCTACGAGCGCCACCCCTACGACCCGACCCCAAAAGAGATCCGGCTGCAGGTAGTAAATCAAAACGGGGAGGAGAGCGCCCTGTTCACCATCAGCGCCCCCTGACCCCGTACTAGCGCAGCGACTCCTCCAGCACCACGAGATAGCCGTCGGGGTCGAAGCACCAGAGTTCCTTGGTGCCATATGGCTTTTGCTGCAAGGGGTAGAGGATCTCCAGATCCTCCTCCAGAAGTTCCTGGTAAACGTCCTCTATGTCCGGGACGCTCAGGTGAAGCGTCATGCCGACCCCTTTGGGGAAACCCTCCAGGCGAGCCTCCAGAATCGGGTGCAGTTGCCCGACCGCGTCATCCTCCACGAAGTAGACCTTGCAGCCGTCCAGCGTCAGCACCAGGTGCTCCGGGGCCCCAACAGCGGTGAGCGCCCGGTGCACCGGCAACCCCATTATTCCCGCGTAGAAAGCTTCCGTGGTGCCCAAGTCGGCGACGGAGAGTTGAATGGAAAAGGGGGAAACCACGACATCTCCTTCAGCCCAGCCGTTTGCCGCAGGCGGCCCGGGCTGCACCTTTTTCTACTCGCCAAACCAGGCGCTGGTGTACCTGCTGATCACTACCAGCGAGTTGGTGAAGATCAGGATACCGACGACCACCATGAACAGGCCGGTGATGATCTCGAACAGGCGTATGTGCCGTTTGAAACGTTTGAAAAACACCAGGAACTGGTGCAATGCGAGGGAGGCGAGGAAGAACGGGATGGCGAGCCCCATCGAGTAGGCAAGGAGCAGCCAGACGCCACGCCCCTCGGTGGCTGCCACCGCCAGGATGGTGGCGAGGATGGGGCCGATGCAGGGGGTCCACCCCGCCGCGAAGACCACGCCGACGACGAAGCTTCCCAGGTAGCCGGCCGGTTTTCTGTGCAGGGTGAGCTTCTTTTCCCCCAGAAGCAGCCCGATATCGAAGAGCCCCGAAACATGGACGCCGAAGATGACGATCATCACCCCGCCGATGCGCCTGATGGCCGTCTTGTGCTCCTGCAGGAAATCGCCCAGAAAACTGGCCGAGGCCCCCAGGATAACGAAGACGCAGGTGAAGCCCGCAATGAAGAGCAGCGAGTGGATAATTGTCTGCTGGCGCACCTTGTGGGAGGGGTGCTCAGCCTGCAGGTCCGCGAAGGAAAGCCCGGTGATGTAGGTGATGTAGGAAGGGATAAGCGGCAAGACGCAAGGGGAGAGAAACGACAACAACCCTGCGACGAATGCGCCCACTATGCTGATGTTCTGCGCTTGCATGGTTGTACCTCCTGGGTGTTGTTGAACCCGCCCCGCCCGGCGCCGCCGGTACTAATTACTTTTGCTGCATCAGCCCTTCGAGGTACCCGACCACCTCGGGGGAGCTCCACTCCACCCCGCCGATCACCTTCTTCCTGATCATCCCCTTGCCGTCGACGATGAAGGTTTCGGGAACGCCGGTGGTGCCGTAGCGCCTGGAGACGCTGCCGTCGGTATCGAGCAGCGCCGGCAGCGTGACCCCGTTTTGCCTGAAGAACTCCTGCACCGCCTGCTTCCCCCCCTCGTCAATGGAGATGGCCAGCATCTGGAAGTTCTTCCCCTGCATGATCTGGTTGAGTTTCACCATGGAGGGAATTTCCTCCCGGCAGGGGGGACACCAGGTGGCCCAGAAGTTCACCAGCACCACCTTCCCCTTCAGGGACGAAAGCTGCACCTGCTTCCCGGAAAGGTCACTCAGGGTGAAGTCGGGGGCGGCGGCGCCTTCTTGCGCCGGCACCTCCTTCTTGGAGCAGCCAGAGGCCATGACGGCGAGGAGCAGCAACAGCACGGCAAGGATACGTTTCATTACTTTCTCCCAGGTTGCACTATATTGTATTTTTCCATTCTGTAAATCAGGGTATGGCGCGGTATGCGCAGAAAGCGGGCGGCCGCGGTCTGGTTCCAGTCGCACCTTTCCAGAGCCTCCAACACCACCTCCCGCTCCAGTTGCTCCAGCGAATAGCCTCCGGGCGGAAGCCTGAGCACGCTCCCCTCGGCGGGGGACGAGGTGGCCGATATTTTCTCAGGGAGTTCGGCCGCACCGATCCGGTCGCTCTCCCGCATGATGAGCAGGCGCTCGACGGTGTTTTCCAGTTCCCGCACATTCCCCGGCCAGCCGTATGCCTGCAGCCTCTCCAGAGCCTCTTTCTCGAAGCTCACCCCTTCGGCCCCGAACTTGGCGCAGAAGTAGCGCAGCAAAAGCGGCACATCCTCCACCCGTTCCCTCAGAGGAGGGAGCTGGATCGGGATCACGGAGAGACGATAGTAGAGATCCTCGCGGAACTTCCCTTCCACGATCCAGCGCTCCAGATCCGCGTTCGTCGCCGCCACCACCCGCAGGTCTATCTTCTGCAAAGAGGTGCCGCCGACGGGTTCTACCACGCGCTCCTGCAGGACGCGCAGCAGTTTGGGCTGTAGTTCCAGAGGGAGGTCCCCCACCTCGTCCAGGAAGATGGTGCCGCCGTCGGCCAGTTGAAACTTCCCCTCTTTGTCCCGAATGGCCCCGGTGAAGGCCCCCTTGACATGGCCGAAGAGCTCGCTCTCCAAAAGGTCCCTGGGAATGGCCGCGCAGTTGACGGCGATAAAAGGGGCGCCGCGACGTGAGCTGCCGGAGTGAATGGCGCGCGCCACAAGTTCCTTGCCGGTTCCCGATTCGCCGGTGATGAGGACGGTGGCCTCGGTGTCCGCCACCTTGCGCACCACCGAGAAAACCCCTTCCATGGCACGGGAGGTGCCGACGATGCTCTTGAACTCGGCGCGCCCGGAGAGTTCCTCCTTCAGCAGCCGGTTCTCTTCCGAAAGCCCCTGCAGTTGCAGCGCCTTCAGCACCGTGACCTTCAGCTCCTCACGGTTGAACGGCTTTGTGAGGTAATGGAAAGCCCCCAGCTTCATCGCCTCCACCGCAGTGTCGATGGCTCCAAATGCGGTCAGCACGATGACCACAGTGGCAGGCGAGCTCTCCTTGATGGCGGAGAGAACCTCGAACCCGCTCTTTCCCGGCATCTTCAGGTCCGTGATGACTACGGCCGGCAACCTCTCCGCGAAGAGCTGCAACCCGGCGTCGCCGTCGGCAGCGGTGTACACGTCGTACCCCTCCTGCTGCAGGTTGTACTCGAGCACGCGCCTTAATGAACTGTCATCGTCTATGACTAGTATTTTTGCGGGCATAGGTCCTGGGAGGGCGCCAGAGGCTGGAACGGGCGCCAGTGTCAATTTTTAACCGATTTGAACGGGGAGGGCAACCTTTTTATAATGAACCCGGTCCGGCAAACTTGCGGCGGGAAGAGTCTAAGAGCAGGAAAGTTCGAGGTTCGAAGGGTAGCTTTGGGTTTGTTACAGGCTCGATTTCAAAAGAGAACAGGAGGGGATGCAGCGAGTGGAGTGGAAAGAAAAGCGCGCGCGTTCCCATCCGATGCGGCAAAGCGGCATCAGCGGAACTGCGGAGCCTGGAAAGGAAGGAGCGGCGCTAGGGTCGGCGCCCCCTCGGTCTGCGCGGGTAGCCGAGGTAGCTTTGCGTCAGCTCGCGGGTACCTATGGCCAGCGGGAGCAGGTTCTCATGCTTCTGCAGGGTCTCGGGGAGCGACGATCCGTCCGTGATGATGTAGTCGTCCTCACCGAGGCAGGTCTTGGCGAAGAATCTGCCCGCTGCGCTGCAGAAAATGTTGATGCTAAAAGTCTCTCCGTTGACTTCCAACTCAGTTGAGTGTAGCAGCATCTCTTCGTCCACTTTCCCCCCCGAATTAACTCATTCCTATCGAATGGACATTCCAGTAGCAAAAAGCGAACCAACGAAATGGGGGAAAACCAGCCATGCGCGACGGGAAGCGGCAAACTATCAGCAGTACAAAGGTTAAAAAAATGAGCACCGACTAAGCGGTGCTCATTAATGGAAGGATGGCTTTGTTAAACTAAGTTATTTTTCGTAAACCTGCAGGATGGGCGCCGTTATATGACGGCAACCGCGACAGTTATTTGACGCGAGTCACAACATATTCGGCGAGTTCGGCAAGCGCGTCGCGGGTGGCAGAGGGGGGGAACTTCTCTAAGTGCTGCTTGCAGAGAACCACGTATTCGCCGGCGGAGGCGACGGTGTGCTCGATGCCGCCGTAGCGCTGCACCAGCTCCAGCACTTGGGCAAAATCCTCATCGGAAAGTAGTTCCTTTTCCACCACCGAGGCGATCAGGTCGCGCTCCTGGCTGGTGCAGTTCCTGAGCGTGTGGATCAGGGGAAGAGTGATCTTCCCTTCCTCCAGGTCGTGGCCGATGCTTTTGCCGAACTGCTCTTCGCTGGCGGTGTAGTCCAGGGTGTCATCCATCAGTTGGAAGGCGATGCCGAGGTCCATGCCGTAATCCGCCAGGGCCTGCCTGTGCACGGGGTCGGCCTCGCCCAGGATGGCGCCCACTTCGCAGGCAGCGGAAAGAAGGATCGCCGTCTTGCTCCGGACCACCTCGATGTAGCGCTCCACAGTGATGTCGAGGTCGGAGGTGCAGACCAGCTGCAAGACTTCCCCTTCGGCTATGATGGTGGTGGCGTCGGCCAGCACCTTCAAAATGCGCAGGTCTCCGTCAGTAACCATCAGGGAAAACGACTTCGAGAAGAGGAAATCACCTACCAGAACCGACGCCTCGTTCCCCCATAGCGTATTGGCCGAGGCGAGCCCCCGGCGCAGGTTGGCGTTGTCGACGACGTCGTCGTGCAGCAGGGTTGCCGTGTGAATGAACTCCACGACGCTTGCCAGCGGGACGCTTCGGTTGCCGTCGTAGCCGCAAAGCCTGGCAGCCAGGAGCACCAGGCCGGGACGGATACGCTTGCCGCCGCTGGACAGCACATACTCACCCACCTTGCGAATAAGTGGGACATCCGACTGCAGATCCTTCTTGAACTGCAGTTCCACGTTTTTCAGGTCTTCCCCGATAAGGGCAAGCGCTGCATCCATAAGAGGCCTCGGTATTATGCGCGCGACTGCATCAATGCGCTTAGGATTTATTAACATTACGAAATTACGCCGGATTTTCCAAGGTGGGTTCGCTTTGGAACGAAGGACCACTCTAGCAAATCCTTTCTCATTATTCAAGGTATTTGAGCGGTTAAGCACTGCGGCCGCGGCTAAGAACGCGAAAGGGGGGCCGGACAGCCCCCCTTTCCCCAACGGATCTTATTTTCGCTTAGCGGCTCAGGCCGCCTCTTTTTCACGGTTCAAGAGCCCGCATCGCCTCAGCTCCTTATCGAGCTTGACCTTGCTGAGCCCGAGCGCCCTGCACATCTTGTCGGTGTTGCAGTGGTAACGCTCCATCGCCATCAAAAGCAGCGCCTTTTTAAGCGATAGCGACAGCTTGTCCATCACGTGCTCCTGCGATGTCGCCGAGATCAGTGTAAACAAAGGCTCCAGGCTTTTCTTGAAAAGCTGTGCGCTCTCTTCCACATGCACCGGGTTTTGTCTGTTCATTTGGTTCACCCTCACCAGATTGTTCGCGATGCTATCCATGTCCTCATTCACCAAGCGCCAGATGTCCGGGTCGTTTCCCAGTGTCAAGACGACAGCGATGCGCTCGGCGGAAGCAGCCGGCTGCCGTTTCACCAGCACCACCTCCATGGCGCCGAACCCGCCGCTGCAGCGGTCCGCGCTCGCACCTGCAAATCTATCTTCCATACCTCACCTCCGCGTACCCGTCCCAACGGTTCAGGACCGGACCATGCCGCGTCCATAGCCGGCAGAGCTGCCGCCGGTAGATTCAACCGATACAACAGCCGTACCAAAGTCCGCGCCGCCCGCTCTTACGCCTAAACCGCCGTCTCATTTGGCTTTTATCGAAACGGCCGGCAAGAAAAGGAGCAAAGCCCCGCATCCGGGGTGTTCATACCTTGCACATCCAGCTGTTCCATGTGCAAAACCCGCCATTCTAATGGACACCGTTCGACCCACCGCTAATTAAGCTTTTTACAGACAAGAAGACGCTGCGTTGTGGCCGTGCCGGAAACCGTAATGGCCCGCACGAAGGCACGCGGCCACCGGTTTTGCGCCTCCCGTAACAGGTTCGCCCCTTCGATGGTATCCGGGCGAGCACCGCTACGCAGACTTGAATAAAAACTAATACATGCTATCATCCCCCGACGCACATGAGAATCGACCTGCCACCAGCCTAACCAAACGCAGCGGAGGGGACATGCAGAAACAGCAGCTTTGGGAGCGGTACAAGAACCTGCTCTACCATGACGCCGAACTAGAGCTGAGCGTCGACACCAGCCGTATCGATTTCCCGGAGGGGTTCCTGGAGAAGATGGACCCGCGACTGCAGCAGGCGTACCAAGAGATGGAAGCGCTGGAACAAGGTGCAGTCGCCAACCCGGACGAACATCGGATGGTGGGGCACTACTGGCTCAGGGCTCCCGAACTGGCACCGGAGGCGACCCTTGCCGAGGAGATAACGTCGACACTGGCCGCTATCGAGGCGTTTGCCTCCTCAGTGCACGGGGGGAACATCGCCGCCCCCGACGGCCACCGCTTCACCGACCTTTTGATCATCGGCATCGGAGGCTCCGCGCTGGGGCCTCAGTTCCTCGCCGACAGCCTGGGAGGGCCCAAGGATCTCCTGCGGATCTGGTTCTTCGACAACACCGACCCGGACGGTATGGACAAGGTCCTCTCCGGGATCGGCGCCGCTCTGAAACAGACCCTGGTGGTGGTCATATCCAAGAGCGGCGGCACCAAAGAGACCCGCAACGGAATGCTGGAGGCGTGCCAGGCGTTCGAGCGCGCCGGGCTGCATTTCGCCGGGCACGCCGTCGCCGTAACCGGCAGCGGCAGCGAGCTGGACAGGACTGCATCCAGGGAAAACTGGCTCGGGGTCTTCCCGATGTGGGACTGGGTCGGCGGGCGCACCTCGGTCACCTCAGCGGTGGGGCTCCTCCCCGCTGCCCTGCAAGGGATCGACGTGGACCGGTTGCTCGCCGGAGCGCGCGCCTGCGACCAAAAAACCCGTTCCCGGGTGACACGGGAAAACCCCGCCGCACTCCTAGCCCTCTCCTGGTTCCACGCCACCCAGGGGAAAGGCACCCGTGACATGGTGCTGCTCCCCTACAAGGACAGGCTTCTTTTGTTCTCCCGCTACCTGCAGCAGCTCATCATGGAGTCCCTCGGCAAGGGGTTGGACCGCGACGGGAAAGAGGTGCTGCAGGGGATCGCCGTTTACGGCAACAAGGGCTCCACCGACCAGCACGCCTACGTGCAGCAGCTGCGGGAAGGGGTGCACAACTTCTTCGTCACCTTCATCGAGGTGCTCAAGGACCGCCAGGGCCCATCCATGGAAGTGGAGCCTGGTGCGACCTCCGGCGATTATCTCTCGGGCTTTTTCCAGGGAACGCGATCCGCGCTCTATGAAAAAGGACGGGAATCGGTTACTATCACCGTCCGCGAGCTCTCCCCTGCAAGCATCGGTGCCCTTATCGCCCTTTACGAGCGCGCGGTGGGGCTGTACGCCTCGCTCGTCAATGTTAACGCCTACCACCAGCCGGGAGTCGAGGCAGGGAAGGAGGCCGCCGGCGCCGTGCTCAAACTGCAGGGGGAGATCATGGAGTTGCTCAGGCGTCAGCCGAACCGGGACTTCACCGGTGAGGAGATGGCGCTGGCACTGGCGCGCCCGGAAGAGGTGGAGACCACCTTCATGATCTTGAGGCACCTTGCCGCCAACGGCGACCACGGGGTGAGCGTCACCGAAAAGGACAAGATCTGGGAAAACAAGTACCGCAGCAAAGATTAGCAAGGTAGGGGAACAGATGAAGACGGTAGATCTGAGAAGCGACACGGTGACATCGCCGTCGCAGGCGATGCGTCGGGAAATGGCGAATGCCCCGGTAGGAGACGACGTCTACGGGGAGGACCCGACGGTAAACCGGCTGGAGTCCATGGCGGCAGAGTTGCTGGGGAAGGAGGCGGCGCTCTTCGTCCCCACGGGGACCATGGGGAACCTGCTTGCCCTCTTATCGCACTGCGGACGCGGTGACGAGTACATCGCCGGGCAGGAAGCGCACATCTACCGGTGGGAGGGAGGAGGAGGCGCCATCTTCGGCGGGATCCAGCCGCAGCCGATCGACTTCGAAGAGGATGGGACGCTCGATCTCGAAAAGGTGCGACGCGTCGTGAAGCCCGCGGATTACCATCACCCCGTCACCAGGCTCCTCTGCCTTGAGAACACTCAGGGGGGGAAAGTGTTGCCGCTCGACTATCTGGCAAAGGCTGCGGAGCTTGCCCAAGGCCTCGGGCTTTCCCTGCATCTCGACGGGGCCCGAGTCTTCAATGCGGCCGTGTACCTGGGGGTCCCCGTCGCCACCATCGCCGCCCATTTCGATTCGGCCTCGGTCTGCCTCTCCAAGGGACTTGGCGCCCCGGCAGGTACGGTACTTTGCGCCAGTAGGGAGCTCATCGGCCGCGCGCGCCGCTGGCGCAAAGTAGCCGGCGGCGGCATGCGCCAGGCCGGCATTCTGGCCGCGGCCGGCATACATGCACTGGAGAAGAACCTGCAGCGACTGACCGAGGACCACGAGAACGCGGAACTCCTGGCCGCGGGCCTTGGGCACATAGAAGAACTCATGGTGAGCCAGGCGCGCACCAACATCCTCTTCGTCACCCCACCCGCTGGCAGCGCCGACCGCCTGCGCCAGACCCTCGCCACCGAAGGGATACTCCTTGGCGGGGGGGACCAGATACGCCTGGTCACCCACCTTGACGTAACCGGCGCGGACGTGGAACGCACCGTCGTCGCCTTCAAACGCTTCTTTGCAGCACGGGGGAACTGACGTGGCGGAAATAAGCTGGGACGATTTCGAAAAGGTGGAACTGCGGGTAGGGACCGTGCTGGAAGTGGAGGAATTTCCCGAGGCGAGAAAGCCCGCCTACAAGCTGCTGGTAGATTTCGGGGAAGCCGGCGTGCGGAGGTCGAGCGCGCAGATAACAAGGCACTACGAACGGGAAGAACTGGTGGGGAAGCAGGTGATCGGGGTCTGCAACTTCCCGAGAAAGCAGATCGGGCGCTTCTTTTCCGAGGTGCTCATCACCGGCTTTGCCGATGAAAACGGCGACATCGTTCTCGCTATCCCCGAGCGCCCCGTCCCCAACGGCAGCAAGCTCTGCTGAGCTACCCCCTGACCCTCAGGGCCTCCGCATAGACCTCGCTCTTGTGCAGGCCCGTCTCCAGGGTCACCCTCTTCACGGCGTCCTTAAGAGTCATCTCTCCGGAAGACAGATACTTTTGCAGCAGCTCTTCCATCCCCGGGGCGTCGGTTGCCTCCGGCTCCTCTGCGGGGGTGACCAGGATCGCCACCTCCCCCCGAATCTCCCTCCCCTGCACCTCTTTTACCAGCGCCGAAAGCCTGCCACGCAGGAACTCCTCGTACATCTTGGTGAGCTCGCGCGCCACCACAACCTCGCGATCACCCATGGTTTCCAGCATGTCCTGCAGAGTCGCCAGCAGGCGCTTGGGCGACTCGTAGAAGATCAGCACCGCCTTGTCCGCGGCAAGCGACTGCAGCCGCTCGCGCCTTTTCCCCTGTCTGTTGGGAAGAAACCCCGCAAAGCTGAAATGGTCGGTGGGAAGCCCCGAGGCGGAGAGGGCGGTGACGGCCGCGCAGGCTCCGGGAATGGGAACAACGGAGATCCCTCCCGCGACTGCATCGCGCACCAGTTGGTAGCCGGGATCCGAGATGCAAGGGGTCCCGGCGTCGGTGATGAGAGCAACGCTCTGCCCCTCGCGGAGCCGGTCCAGGATCTGGTCCCCCTTCAGGTCCTTGTTGTGGTCGAAGTAGGAGGTAAGCGGCTTGGAAATACCGAAATGAGTGAGGAGCTTCCTGGAGTGGCGGGTGTCTTCGGCCGCGACCAGGTCCACCTCCTTCAGGATGCGCAGGGCGCGCAAGGTGATGTCCTCGAGGTTGCCGATCGGCGTGGCTACGATGTAAAGAGTTCCGGACATAACGGCAAAAGGCGGTTCAACGTTCAACGTTCAACGTTTGGAAAACCTGAGGGTTCTAACGTTGAACGTTGAACGTTGAACGGCTCCTTATTTCCCCCAATCCCTGGCGTAGCGGAAGTCGCGGTCGATGGTGCGGTTGGAAACCTTGGCGATGATGGGAAGACGCCGCTTGAAGTGGGAGCCTTGCACCTTTCTGTGAACGTTGTCGATGAACTGCGCCTCAAAGCCGGCCGCAATCAGCTCCTCGCGGCTCATGCGCTGATCCACCATCCGGTAAAGAAGTTCGTCGGCGTCGCGGTAGGTGAAGCCCAATTCCTGCTCGTCGGTCTGCCCGGCCCACAGGTCCGCCGAAGGCTTCTTCTCGATCACCTCGTGCGGCACTCCCATCGCCTCGGAAAGCTCCCAGACCTGGCTCTTGTAGATGTCACCGATGGGGTTGAGCGCGCTCGCCATGTCGCCGTGCAGCGTCCCGTACCCCAGCAAAAGCTCGGTCTTGTTGCTGGTCCCGAGCACCAGTCCCGCCACCTCGGCGCTGTGGTCGTAGAGGATGGTCATCCGCTCGCGCGCCATCTTGTTGCCGCGCCTCATGTTGCTGGCATCGGGGTAGAGGTCGAAGTAGGCGTCCACCATCCCGGTGATCTCGATCACCTTGAAGTTGATGCCGAGGCTCTCAGCGACCAGGCGGGCGTGGGCCTCGCTCTCGGGGTTAGAGGTGCGGTACGGCATGCAGTAGGCGTAGACGTTCTCCGGGCCCAGCGCCTCGGCGGCGATATAGGCGACCAGCGCGGAATCGATCCCGCCCGAAAGCCCTAAAACCCCCTTGCGCAGTCCGACTTTGCAAACCTCGTCGCGCACGAACCCGACCAGGATCTGGCGCAACAGCGCCGTATTAACGGTAAGGGCACCCATCAGTACTCTTTCTCCCTGTCGATTCTTTTGAGTTCCTTCACGGTGATGGCGAGGTTCTCGTCGCGCATCATCGGGGAAAAGATCCGCTCGCGCCTGAGCGCGCCGCCGTCGACCTTGGCGAGCACCAGGTCCTCCTCCAGGATCGCCCCCCGGGCGGTAACCTCACCCGAAGGGGAGATGGCCTCGGAGCCACCCCAGAAGTTGATGCCGTCTTCGTACCCCACGCGGTTGCAGTAGAACACGCGGCAGTTGAGGAACATGGCCGTGGTGGCGGTTAGCTTCTGCCACGCAGCGGCCGACCCCAGACCTTCGGTGCCGCTCACGCCGCGTCCGGGGCTCGAAGAGAGGCAGAGGAGCGTCATGGCGCCGTCCATGGCCAGGACGTAGGGGGCCGAGAGGTGCCACATGTCCTCGCAGATGAGCATCCCCACCCGGCCGAAGCGGGTGTCGAAGGCGCGGAAGCGCTCGCCGCGCGCCATGTAGCGCTGCTCGTCGAACAGGCCGTAGGTCGGCAGATATACCTTCCTGTGCACGTGGCGGATTTCCCCTTCTTCCAGATAAAGGGCCGAGTTGAAAAACCGGAAATCGGAGGAGACCTCGACAAGGCCGATGGCGATGGAGATCCGCTTGGACAGGGTCTTCAGTTTTTCTATCTGGGGGGCGTCGAGACGCAGCGCCACCTCGGGGACTAGGTCCTTCAGGAAGTACCCGGTAAGCGCAAGTTCCGGGAACACGATCAGGTCGGCCCCCGCGGCGATTCCCTTTTCAATGGCGGCCTCAACCAGGGCCAGGTTGTCGTCCAGGCAGCCTAGCTTCGGCTTGATCTGGGCCAGGGCAACGGTGAAATCCATGAGCTTCTCCGCAATTTTTTTCTCATTACTAACACAGCGGGAGAGTCTTTGCAAACGTCAATGGCTAAAACCACTTAGCCATGGTTAAAATCTGAGAGAATCCCCGGAGAGGCGTTTTCATTGGAAACGGCATCCCCTTTCGCTGCCCTTCTCCGCTAAAGCAGGATCACCAGCACCACTCCTCCGGCTATGACCGAGAGGTTGCAGACGGCTGAGACGCCATGGAGTTTGGCGAACTCGCGCCGCAGCGGGTCGTCCTTGGAGGTGGTCTCGAATGAGACGATTCTACGCTTCAGTTCGGCGGCTTTCGGCTCGATGTAGAAAGCCTGGAACGAGCAGAGGAGCAGCATCGCCACGATGATGGCGGCAGTTGCGAAATTGGATTTCCCGGAGATGATGACCCTGCAGATGAGGGCAACGACGCCGCAGGCGAGCCCCCAGCGGAAATACCCGGGAAAGAAGAGGCCGACGATGCGCGCCGCCACGTCCCGGCTCTCGGAGCGGAACAAGATCGGGGTGAGCACGAAAGTGAAGAGGGCCGCGCCCCCGAGCCAAAGTGAAATTGCCAACCGGTAGATTACGTTTACTGCCTGCATCTCGCTTCCTCCTGTCGATTACATTCTCGTCAAACGCCAGTCTGACCGTCTAGTACGCCAACTCGAACGCGTTTCTGATGTGCTCTATTACCGGCAACTCGTGCTCGCGCAGCACGATGGCCACCACGTCGAAGCGCGCCTCCGCGTCGAAGAGTTTCTTCTTGGAAAGCCAAACCAACGCTGCCTTGGAGATCTGGCGCTGTTTGAACGGCGTCACCGCTAGTTGAGGCACGCCGTAGTTATAGTTCTTGCGGCACTTCACCTCGACAAAGACAAGAGCGCGCCCGTCTCTGGCTATGATGTCGATCTCACCGCAGACGCTGCGGAAGTTGCACTCCACTATCTTGAAGCCCTGCCCCTTCAGGAAGGTGACCGCAATAGACTCACCTATCCCGCCGAGAGAGCTGTTGCTGCTCTTATCCGGCATGGCCACCCTCTGAGGAAATGTCGATCTACGGCAAAGACCACAACAGTGTAGCAGCTAGTTCAGAGTGCACATGACTGAGCGAAGGATTCTTTTTACCACTTCCTGATCAGAAAGAGAATAAGCCAGTGGAAGGTCCTGCAGTGTCACTGTCGGGCTGGGAAGGAAGATGCTCTTTGACACCGCTGAAGGTTTTGCGATGGATGGGACATGGTCCCAGTTCGGCGATGGCGGCCAGGTGCGACGCGGCGCCGTAACCCTTGTGGCTGGCGAAGCCGTAGCCCGGGTACTGGGCGTCGTACTCAACCATCATCCGGTCCCGGGTGACCTTGGCGATTATTGAGGCGGCCGCTATCGAGAGGCTCAGGGAGTCTCCCTTTTTCACGGTACGCTGCGGGATGTTCATGGGGATGTTGGAGATGCCGTCGATGAGGAGGAAACCGGGGGTTATGCTCAGGGCGCGGACCGCGTCGCGCATGGCGCTGAGGGTCGCCTGCAGGATGTTGATGCTGTCGACCAGGGCGTGGTCGCCGATGCCGACGCCAACCGCAAGCGCCTCGCGATGGATCACGTCGAAAAGCTCTTCCCTCTTTTCTTCAGTAAGCTGTTTGGAGTCGTTAACCCCGGGGAGCAGCAGACCGGCAGGCAGCATCACTGCGGCGGCCACGACCGGCCCCGCCAGTGGGCCACGCCCGGCCTCATCGATCCCCGCTATCCGAAAGTAGCCGCGACGAAGCGCCTGCCCTTCGAGTGCGAGCAGGTCAATCGGCGCTTCCGGGTTGTCGGGAAAAAGACCGGTCATGGCATTCCAGTAAAAGCTGGAGAAGCAAAACCTTTAACAAGGAGAACGTCTTAGGAAATCTGAGCAAAAACAAAAACCTGAGAGAGTCTGAACCGCTAAAATGGTCTGCGGTCTTAGATGTTCTCAGATGTTCTCAGATTTGCTCCTTGTTAATGGTTTTCGGGTTCTCAGGTTCTCAGGGTTTAAATAAAAAAGCCCCGGTCGCATGACGTGACCGGGGCCCTTTATGCTGCGAGCCTTGTTATTGGCCGGCGACGTATTTGCGCTCTTTGATCCTGGAAGCTTTGCCGCGCAGCTTGCGCAGGTAGTAAAGCTTCGCGCGACGGACCTGGCCGCGGGTCACTACTTCGATCGCCTCGATGGACGGGGAGTGCAGCGGGAACACCCTCTCCACGCCGACGCCGTTGGAGATCTTGCGAACGGTGAAGGACTCGCGGATCCCGCCGTTCTGACGGCCGAGGCATACGCCCTGGAAAGCCTGGATACGGCTTTTGTCACCCTCAACGATTTTCACCTGCACCTTGATGGTGTCGCCAGGAATGAATTTGGGAATGTTCTTCTTCATCTGCGCCATTTCAATAGCATCAATCTGGTTCATTTGGTACTTCCTCCCTTATCTTTAACCTCTAGTCTTGCAAGTTTAGAATCTATGGCTGTTACGCCGTTTCCGCCTAGCTACGCTTATTCCCTACCCTTCTCGTAGAGCCGAGACCTTTGGTCCGGCCTGCTACAAACTCATTTACCGCCCGAACAGCCGGTCCAGCATGATCGACGCCGCGGAGCGCACCGAGAGATGGTTGTATTCTCCAGCCCCTCTGATCGGCTCCAGCACCAGATCGCTCTTGTTGAAGACCTGCTCGATCAGCCCCCACCCGGTCCCAAGCAGCAGCAAAAAGGGCTGTTGCGGGTCTTGGTCGATGAGCGTCTTGAGATCTGCAAAGCTGACGCTGTTGTCGCGGCCGGTGGCGCCGGTCACGACGACCTTCGGCCTGCGGCCGGTGCGCTTTTCAATGTCGGCGATGGCGGTGTCGACCGATGCTTCCATCTGCAGCGTTTCGAGCGCCATCTTGCGCTTCGGGTTATAGGTGGAGCCCCAACCGGAAAGCCAGTGCTCCCTTATCTTTTCAACGAGCTTTCGCTGCTCTTCAACCGGGGTCACGATGTAGTAGCGGTCCAGACCGAAGGTCCGGGTCAGCCGCGACATGTCGTGGATGTCAAGGTTGGTCACCGAAGTGGCGACCACGTCCTTGTGCTTGTCGTACACCGGGTAATGAACGAGCGCGATGCTGAAATTGGCCGCTGAGGTCATCTGGCCACCTTCTCCTGATTGGCCTTTTCGACCTCGACAAATAGTTTCTTGTCCGACTTGCTCCACTCGATCCCATCGAGGAGCTCGGGACGGGAGGCGAGCGTTCTTCTCATCTGCTCCTTGCGCCGCCACTTGGCGATCTCGGCATGGTTGCCGGAAAGGAGGATGTCGGGAACCTTCTCGCCCCTGAATTCGGGGGGCCTCGTGTACTGCGGGTACTCCAGAAGCCCATCTGCAAATGAATCGTACTGCGCCGACTCGTCGGAACCCAATACGCCCGGCACCAGCCGGGAAACGGCATCGACGATGACCATGGCGGCGATCTCCCCGCCGGTCAGCACGAAATCCCCTAACGAGATCTCGTCGTCCACGAACAGGGTGCGCACCCTCTCGTCGACCCCCTCGTAGCGGCCGCAGATGATGACAACCCCTTCCTCGCGGGAGAGCTCCTCGGCAAACTGGTGGTTGAAAGGACGCCCGCAGGGGGTGGTCAGTATCACCTTCGAGTTGGGGTTCTTCGCCTTAACCGCCTCGATGGCACCGGCTATCGGCTCGACCTTCATCACCATCCCGGCGCCGCCGCCGTAGGGGGCATCGTCGGCCGTGGCGTGCTTGTCGAAGGCCCAGTCGCGGATGTTGTGCAGCGCGACCTCTATGAGCCCCTTGTCGCTAGCCCGCTTCAGGATGCTTTCCGTCAGCGGCCCTTCGAACATGGCCGGAAACAGGGTCAGAATGTCGAATTTCATAGATCGAGCAGCCCCTCGGGAAGAGAGACCGTCATGCGCCCTTCAGCCAGGTTGATCGATAACACGACATCCTCGAGCGCGGGGATAAGCACCTCGAGCGCGCCCTTCTTTACCACATAAACGTCGTTGCTGCCGGTCTCGATGATGTCGACCAGCTCTCCCAGCTCTTCCCCGTCCGAGGTTGCCACCTGGAGTCCCAGGAGGTCGGACCAGTAGAACTCGTCGTCGGGGAGTTCCGGAAGCGACACCCGGTCGGCGTAGATCTCTCGGCCGACCAGGTGCAGCACCTGGTTTATGTTGTCAAACGGCTTGAGGGTCAGAATCACCCTTTTGCCGTGCGCCTTGGCTGAAACCACCGCGAACGGCTCCAAGGCAGCTGTCGGAGACTTTACGAAGACCTCGTTCAGTTGCGAGATACTGGAAGCATCCCCCGCAAAGGGAATGACCCGCAACTGTCCCTTGATCCCGTGCGTCCCCTGGATCTTACCAATCAATAATTTTTTACTACCGGACATCTGTCACTCTACAATCTTCAGGATCGCTTTCTTGTTGTCCTTTGTGGAAACAGCATTCAACAGGGTGCGGATCGCCTTTGCAGTGCGTCCTTCCTTGCCGATGATACGGCCCATGTCCTCTTTTGCGACGGTTAGCTTGATTACGTTGGTTTCTTCTTCCAACTCCTCGGTGGCTCGTACCTGGCTCGGGTCATCAACAAGTGCCTTGGCGATGGTCTCAACAAGCTCTTTCATGTCGCTATCCTCTGTAGTGTGGGATATCCGGCTGGCCGGAACTAACAGGAATTAAGCGGCCGGAGAGACGAACTTCTCCCAAATCCCGACCTTCTTGAGGATCTGCTTGACCGTGTCGGTAGGCTGTGCGCCTTTACCGAGCCACTCAAGAGTCTTCCCTTCTTCCAGGTTGTACACCGCCGGGTTCTTGTTCGGGTCGTAGGTACCGACGTTTTCAATGAAACGCCCGTCCCTGCGGCAACGGCAGTCAGCAACCACTACCTGGTAAAAGGGTTTCTTCTTAGCGCCCGCACGTGCAAGTCTGATCTTTATAGCCATTTCTTCCTCCTGGTGTTCTCGGATCCTTTAGATCCGCCATTTTGTGTAAGTGGTGTTTCGAATCTGCTAACTGTATCTATATCGGCTGCTATCGTCAAAGAAGATAGTTAAAAGGGGAGCATCCCTTTTCCCATCCCCTTCATTCCCTTTAAGAGCCCTTTGGGGCCCATCTTCTGCAACTGCTTCACTACCTTCTGCGCCTCAGAGAATCGTTTGAGCAACTGGTTCACTTCCTGAACGCTGGTGCCGCTCCCTTTGGCTATCCTCAAACGGCGGCTGCCGTTGATGATGGTGTGGTTGGCGCGCTCCTTCGCGGTCATGGAGTCGATGATCGCCTCGATCCGCTTCAGCTCCTTCTCCGAAGGCTGAGCCCCCTGCATCTGCTTCATCGCCTTCCCCATGCCGGGGATCATGTTCATGATGGATTCGAGCGAACCCATCTTCTTGATCTGCTGCAGCTGGTTTCTGAAATCCTCCAGGTCGAACTGGCCGGATTTCTTCATCTTGTCCTGCAGGCGGACCGCTTCCTTCTCGTCCATGGTCGCCTGCGCCTTCTCGATCAGGGTAAGCACGTCACCCATGCCGAGAATGCGGGAAACCAGGCGGTCGGCGTGGAACACGTCGAGCGCGTCGAGCTTCTCGCCCAGGCCTACGAACTTGACCGGCTTGCCGGTAACGGCCTTGATGGAGAGCGCTGCGCCCCCCTTGGCGTCGCCGTCGAGCTTGGTCAGGATCACCCCGGTGATGCCGAGGCGGTCGTTGAAGCCGCTGGCAACGTTGACCGCTTCCTGCCCCGTCATGGCGTCGGCCACGAACAGGATCTCGCGCGGAGCCAACTCGTCGCGAATACCTTCCAGCTCATTCATCAGGTAGTCGTCTATCTGGTGGCGGCCGGCGGTATCGAAGATGACGACGTCAAAGCCGTTCAGGGTCGCGTAGCGGTGCGCGGCGCGGCAGATCTCCAGCGGCTTCTGGGTCGCTTCGGAGCCGAACACCTCGATATCGAGCTGACGCCCCAGCACCTTCAACTGCTCGATAGCGGCCGGACGGTAGACGTCGGCCGGAACCAGCAGCGGCTTTTTCCTTTGCGCCTTCAGGAACTTGGCGAGCTTGCCGCAAGACGTGGTCTTACCGGCGCCCTGCAGGCCGACCAGCATGATCGCTACCGGCGGCTTGGCCGCGAGGTCGAGGGAGTTGTCCTCCTCGCCGCCCATCAGAAGCACCAGCTCGTCGTGGACGATCTTGATTACCTGCTGCCCCGGGGCAAGGCTTTGCAGCACCTCGGTACCGACAGCGCGGCCGCGGACCTTCTCGACGAATTCCTTGACGACCTTGAAATTGACGTCCGCCTCAAGAAGCGCCAGACGCACTTCACGCAGGGCGTCCTTGACGTTTTCTTCGGTCATGACCCCCTGGCCGCGGAGCTTCTTGAAAACCAGGTCAAGTTTGTCGGAAAGTGTGGCGAACATCTCAAACCTATAAGTTAGCGAAAACGCTTGTTATTTTTCACAGAGCCGCGCCACGCAACGGCAAAAGCGCACAGGTATCCCGCGGCAAGAGAGTCACTTTAGTGGATAAACTCGCCCATTGTCAAGCGAAATTATCCACTGCAGCGTAAGTTAACAGCGCTCGGTAGACGCCTACAGCCGCACCACCGAGCGCGCCTGCAGCATGCTTTCGGCGATGGTGAACATGTTGGTCACGCCGCCCGCCGCCAGCAGTTCCTTCTTCTTGTAGAAGTCGAGGCAGATGCCGCAGGAGAGCACCTCCACCCCGCGGTTCCCCAGCTCCACAAGCGCCTCGATCACTTCGGACCCCTGCGCGACCAGGAGCACGCCGCTGTTGAGGAAGAAGATGCGGTCCGGAAGCTCGGTCATGTCGAGGAGCGTAATGATGAAGTTCTTCATCAACAGCCGCCCCAGCTCTTCCGCGCCGTCGCCCAGCCGGTCGCTTCCGATCAGCATCACGGTAGCGCCGCTGCGCTCGGCGGGAGCAGCTTCCCGCTTGGCGGCGCCGGAGCCGGTCCCGGAAACGGTGAGGGCGAAACCGTCTTCCAGTTGTTCTTCCTGTACCTGGTAGCCGCGTCCCTGCACGAAGCGCTTCACGTTCTCCCTGGGCGCCCCGTCGTCTAGGAGCACACGCAGTTCCCCCTCCGCCGACTCAAGCGCCCTTTTCACCGACACGACCGGCAACGGGCAGGCCATTCCCCTGACATCCAAGCTGTTCATTTCTCTTCTCCTATCTTCACGAACTCTTCTCCGTTTTTTCTGTAGAGGTCCCGGGGGAGCAATCCCGCCTCGGCAAGCGCCGCTTCCACCTCGCCCCTGATCTCCTCGGCGTAGCGGATGGCGAGGCCGCAGTCCGCGGCAAGGGCGCGGGGGGCCGGAATCAGGAGGATCTTCAGGCTCTTGTCCTTCAAGAGCCTTTCCGCCTCCATAACCCGGTGGATCGAGTTGAAAATCGCCACGTAATCGCCGTCTTTTACCACAACAACTCCTTTATTGGATCAGAACCAGCTCTAATAGAAGCACATTGACAAAGGGAGGTCAAACCCATACTATTATCGACCCAAGAGGGTACTTCATGGATACAGATACAATACTTAAGGCAGCAGCCTTGATCATCCTGGCTACTGCAGTCAACATACCGCTGGGGTACCGTCGTCAGTCCTACCCGAAGTTTTCCTTCGGCTGGTATTTCTACGTCCACATTTCCATTCCCGCCATCGTCTACTTCAGGATAAAGACAGGGCTTGGCTGGGGATTCATTCCCTTCAGCATTACCAGTGCCGTTATCGGACAGGTGATCGGCGGCAGGATGCACAGAAAGAGAAACAAGGTTGAAAAAGCCGACTGACAAGCGTCCCAGAATGCGCCGGCCGGCACCCGTATCCGACCTTTTGGGTCAGATGCTGCGGGGGACCCCTGCCGAGCAGAGGCTGAAAGAAGGCCGCATCTGGCTGGTCTGGGACGAAGCCGTCGGAAAGCGGATCGCCTCCCATGCCCAGCCCTCATCCTTCAGGGCCGGCACCCTCACCATCAGCGTCGACAGTTCCCCCTGGCTGCAGCAACTCAACTATCTAAAGAAAGAACTGATCGGCAAGGTGAACGACGCCCTTGAGGAAGAGCTCGTAACGGAGCTGCAGTTCAAGGGTGGCAAGGTCACCCCGCCCTCCGATGCCAAGTTGCCCGCCCCTCCCAAGCGCCGGGAGTTGAACGACGAGGAAAGGCAGTGGATCGAAGAACAGGCAGAATCCGTCGCCGACCCCGAGCTTCGTGCCGTATTCGAAAGCCTCATCCGTAAAGACCGAGAACACAAAGAGTAAAAGTAAAACCAAAACCGATAAAAACCAAACCATTGGCAAGGAGAACATCTGAGCACTTCTGAGAAAAGCTTTTTGGAGTAACCCCCAAAGTCTTTTAGGTTCTCTCAGATTTTCTCTGTGGCTAATGATTTCAAGCCTTTTCGACTTTGCGATAAATCCTCAACTTCTCCTCGCTGTAGCCGCCGTCCTCGCCCCTCACCATCAGGGGGGGCTCGACCCGCAGTTCTCCGCTTCTCCCCTTGGCCAATTCGATCATGAACATCCGGGCTTCCATCCGGCTGTTGCCGTGCACCATCCTCAGCCTCAACGGCGCCAGCTTCTGATGTGCGGCCTGCGCCATCAGCTCGGCGAGACGGCTTGTGTGATAGATGAGACAGATCCGCCCGGACGGCTTCACCAGATACTTCGCCGCCGCCAAGAAATCGGACAGGGCTGCGGTACTCTCGTGCCGGGAATCGTCGCGCCCAGCGCGGGGACTCACCTTGCCGGTGCCGGGCCTGCGGTAGGGAGGGTTAGAGACGACGAGATCGAAGCTGTCCACGAGAAACCGCGACTTCACGGAGACGACGTCCTCCTCGACCACCTCGACCCGGTCGCTAAGTCCGTTCATCATTACGTTCCGCGCCGCGATCTGCGCCATCACCTGTTGGAACTCGATGGCGGCGACTGAAGCATTCTCGCCCAGCCGGGCCAAGAGCAAGGCGATGACCCCGCAGCCGGTACCGAGATCGACGCATCGCTCCCCAGTCCGCACGCCCGCGAAATCGGCCAGAAGCAGCGGGTCCACCGAGAACCGGTAGCCGTGCCGCGGCTGGATGATGCGCAGGTCGTAACCGGAGAGCTCGTCCAGCGTTTCCTCTACTGCTCGTCCCTGAAGGGCTCCACCCTCCACTATTTCACCAGCCATCACCTTCTCGTTCACCACTCGTTATCACCGTCTGCATGAAATGCCGGGCCTTATGACTCAGCTCCCTTGGCTCCGATCGGCTGCCTCCGCCTGAGCACGACCTCGCGCCCAAGGAAAGCGGCGAAGACGGCAAAGGAGATCAAGGTCAGATACTTGCCGACCTTGAAGGGAGTGGGGTCGAAAACCAGCTCAACCTTGTGCATCCCCGGCGTGAGATAGATGCCGCGCAGCACGTGGTCCACCGGGTAGATCTCGGCGACCTTGCCGTCCACCGTGGCGCGCCACCCCCGGTAGTACTTCTCTCCCATTACCAGGAGGGAGTTCATGGCGACCGATGCATCCAGGTCGATCAGCTCCCCTTCGTAGCGCAGCACGCGCACCTGCCCCGGCGCCGTAGTGACCTGGGCGGTAGGGGGCGCCAAGGGGATGGGGGGCTCCGACTCCACCACCGCCATCAGCCTCGGGTTGAACGCCGGGCTCTGCAGCGCCGCGAGCGACTCCTGTGTCGAGGTCGCCTTCACCGCAACCGGCGCCAGCCACGCCTTGGGAAGAACGTTCTGGTTTTCAAGGATGACGGTGCCGCCGTCAGGCGTGGTGAAAACGGGGCGATATTTGTTGCCCATGCTGGCCTGGTCCTTCCGATACTGGTCCTTGCTCAGCACCAGGTACCTCACGTTGAGGATGTCCGGCATGGTGGAAAGCAGGTCGAAGCTGTCCAGAAACTCCTGCCAGCGGCGCTGCTGCACCGCGTTCGAGGTAAACATCACCGGAATCCCGGAGGCAGCGTACGGCATCGGGTCCCCGCCGAGTGGAAGCGTGCGGTAATCCTTGGGCTGGTTGGCGAGGAAAGCGATCTCCGGCGGTTTCACGGCCGTGGCCTTGTGCGGCTCGTCCACGAGGAAGAGAAACTTCGAGTTGACGCGCCCCACGTCCAGCAGAAACAGTGCGATCAGCACCAGGGGGACCAGTTTCGCGGCGAGCTTGCCCCTGTGGTACAGGGCAAACGCCGCGGCGAAGAGAGCGGCAAGTCCTGCTGCAATGGCGGTTTCGGCGACCAGGTTGTTCCAGCGCTCCAGCACGAGCTGTTCGCTTTGGGGCTGGTAGCGGGTCGGCTGGGAAAGGATGTCGATGAAGGTGTTGACCCAGAACTGCCCGGTCGCGATCTCCGTCCCTAAGAGTGCCAGGAGCACCACCGGCAACAGGACGATTCCCAGGATGTAGCGCTTGAAGGCGCGAGTGCCGCGCACCACGGGGTCCAGCAGCAGATCGAGCCCCAAAGCGGATAGCACTCCAAGACCCAGCACCGGGATGAACATAATCATCTTCGGGACCCTGAAGCGGTTGATCCCCGGGAAGTAGTCGAAGAGGAGGTTGTAGAAAAGGGTGTATTTGCCCATGGAGAAGAAGATCCCCACTACCACGGCCGAGAGCGCGAGCCAGGTGTAGCGGTCGCGCCGGAAAATGAGCGGCAGCGGCAACAGCAGCCAGGGGAGAAGTCCCATGTAGCTCACCGTCTGGGTGAAATTCATCCGCCCCCAGTAGTAGGCATCTATATCCTTGGGGTTTTCCCCTGCCTCCTGGCGGGAGTAGCCGAACATCCCCGGAATGATGAAGGCGGCAGTCTCTTCCGGCGGCAGCGACCAGGACATCGCCTCCTCGCGGGCGAGCCCACCTTTTGCCTCGGTCTTGCCGCCCCCAGCAACGGCGTTGGCGCCGCTGTTCACGCCGCGGTTCGTCTCCTTGGACCAGTTGGCGAGAGGGACCAGAGAGATGGCGACGGTGGTGAGGAAGAATACGAGCAGAACCAGGTTCATCCCCACCAGGCTCGCGACCTCCTTGCCGGCCGGTTTCTCCTCCCTCAGGATGAAGACGGAACGGGCGATGCCGTAGACGCCGATGGCGAGGCAGGTGTAGTAAGCGACCTGCCAGTGGGTGTGGAAGAACTGGAAGGCAAGCACCACGGCCGTCGTCAGGAAGAAGATCAAGCGCCTGGTCTTGAACCCTTTCTCCAGGAAGTAAAAGGCCCAGGGCGCAAAGGAGATAGTGGCGATCTTCATCACGTGGCCGGCGTTGATCAGCGAGGCGTTCTCCGGGGCGAGCGCGAAGACCAGGCCTGCCAGGAAAGAGGCGGGCCTGCCGGCGCCGATGAGCCGGCACAGGCAATAGGTGCCGGCGGCGCCGAAGAAAAGCTGCGCCACTATGTACCACGCCACGCTGGCTGGCGCCGGGAAGATCCAGAAGATGAGGTTGCGAATGACGAGGAACTGCTCCGACGCCATCCCCCCCTCGTTGGTGTGCCCGGAGTTCAGCAAGGTATTCCATCCCGCGCTGGAGATGTCGACCTTGAACAAGGAGAGAAACGCCCTGCTCCCGAAACCCTTAATCCCCCAGTAGAACTCGTTGATGATGTCGGGAGCCCGAATGATCTGCGAGGTGAAGAGAATTTTAGAGAAAAGGATCAAGAGTACTGCCAGCAGGCCGGACAGTATCAGCAGGTCTTTTTTGCGGTCGGTCATCGGGAGACAACTCCTTGAACATATTCATTCCAGCGCCGCATTATCCACATATTTCAGGATTTGTGCAACGGTAAGGTGCTTCATAGCCCCCCCTCCCACAAGGGGAGGTGGGACCAAGAGCAGCTTTCCCCGGCATTCCCGGACGAACGAACGGAGGCTGACCCAGGGACGGAGGGGGAAGCATCACCTGCTTGATGCGCCGGCGCTTTTGCGGTAGAAAGCGTCGAGGCGAAGCGCCGCGTCCTTCCAGCTGAAGTTTTCCTGCAGGTAGAGCCGGCCGTTCTCCCCCATCTGCCGCTGCCTCTCCGGCGAGCGGAGCAGCGCCAGGGTCTCATCCGCCATCTGCCGCCAGTTGTGCGGGTCGCAGAGGACGCCGGAGCGCCCGTCGTCGATGTACTCGGCCAACTGCCCGACGCGGTCGCCGACGACCGGAGTCCCCGCCAGAAGAATCTCGGTAAGCTTTGCCGGGCATTTGGTGCGATTCACCAGGCTCTGCGCGAAAGGGTAGATGGCGACGTTTCCGGCCGCCAGCAGGTCCGGGATGGACTCGGGGGCAACCCATCCGGCCATTGCCAGCGCTTTGTCGAATCCAGATTCCCTTGCCGCCTTGGCAAGGAGGTCCTCCTCCCCATGACGCCCTTTCCCCACCACCAGGAAGCGCACCTGCGGCATCTGCTTGAAGAGTTCGGCGAAGAGGTAGTGCAGCTTTTCCTGAGTGAACTCGAAGAAACGGGTGTAGAGCAAAACGACCGGCGCGGCGGGAGCGATGCCGAGCCTGGCCCGGGCTGCGGCTCCGTCGACGACGGGCGCCGCACCGACGCAGTTGGGAAGATA
Organism: Citrifermentans bemidjiense Bem; assembly: GCF_000020725.1. Classification (NCBI taxonomy): domain Bacteria; kingdom Pseudomonadati; phylum Thermodesulfobacteriota; class Desulfuromonadia; order Geobacterales; family Geobacteraceae; genus Citrifermentans; species Citrifermentans bemidjiense. Next base: position 3,951,098 of record NC_011146.1, read on the forward strand.
AAGCATTCTCCCCCCCGGGATACCCATCTCAGTAACCAGCCGCTCCAGCTCCCGGCTCGCGGTCGTCACCCCCACAGCGTGCTGCGTGATCCACTGTTCCTGGAATCGGTAAAAACGTTTCTCTGCGCCCGAGTAGTCGTGCAGGTCGTTCATCCCCCCCTCGCCTTCCCAGTCGTCGGTGTCGAGGAAAAGCGGCGGCATCCTGACCCCCAGGCGCTGCAGCGAGATGAGGAGCATACCGGCGATGCCGCCGTACCCCTTGGGCTTGAAGAGATGAATCAGGTCCGGGCGCTCGGCCAATGCCGCACGCAGCATGCGCCAGGCGAGGACGGGCGCGGCAAGCGCCTTGTGCTTCGGCCCGAGGAGGACGTTCGCCAGCCGCACCCCCCGCACCATTTCCGTTTTTCCCGAATCCTCCGGGTTGGTGTAGGGAGGCGCCACGATGACGACCTCGTGCCCCAGCCCCTGCAGTTCGACAGCCAGCGGGAGCATCCGGGCGATGACGGTTCCTTTGGGGCGGATGCCGAATGGAGCCAGGAAGACGATCTTCAAGGTTTCCCCCCTTGCGCCGATTTTGGGGCCGGCAGGTCACGCTGCCGCTTCTTGAGGGCGCGCGCCAGCAGCAGCGCGAAATCGAGCTGGAAAAAGAGAAAAGCGAGGCGGTTGCTGCCGCTGGACAGGAACAGGTTATTCAGGAGCCGGTCCATCCCGGCAAGGAGCGGATCAGGCACAGACTCCAGCAGGGCTACCAGCTTGCTGATGGACGAAGCGTGGAACGCCGCGGGACGAAGCGATTTCAAAAGGAGGTAATTGGAGACCGAATTGACCATCTTCTCGTGGGTCCGCGCCTTGGAGACCAGCCCCAGGTGCGAAGCGGTGTTGTCGATGTGGAGGATCTTGAACTTTTCCGCCAGCCGCGCCCCCCACTCGATATCCTCGTAGCCGTAGCCGGTGAACCGCTCGTCGAAGGGGGTCGCCTGGAACACACTCTTTCTGACCATGATGTTTGAGGTGAGGATATGCCGCCACGGTTCCCGGTTCCTAACTGCCGCGGCCTTTACTTCCTTCCTGCCGCCCAGATAGGCGTGGTAGTCGAACTCGCGGCCGCCGAGAACCCTGGCTCGGTAGCTGATCCCCCCGCTCACCACGTCGAATTCGCCGGGACCGGCATAGGAGAGGTAGCTCCGGACGAAATCCGGCCCGTCCGGCAGGACGTCACAGTCGAGAAACAGCAGGAACTCCCCGGAAGCCTCGGCAGCGAGAAGGTTGCGGATGGCAGCCCGCCCCACGTTCCGCTCCAGGGTGCTCTGCTTGAGACAGGGCTTCGCTAGGCCGGCAAGGAGAATTTCATTGCGGGAGCGGAGAGTGGCGTCGGTGGAATGGTCATCCATCACGATCACCTCCACATTATCGCCCAGCTGGAACTCGTCGATCTCAGCCGCGAGGCTTCGCAGCAGCAAGGACAGGTCCCAGTTGAAGACCGGGATCAGGATCGACATCTTCACGCGCGCGATATCGGTCATGTCAGTTTCCACCTGCAGCCAACAGCAAAGAGCGGTATGAGGAGCAGAACCTCTCGCCGCCGAAGTTTTTACGCGCGTACTCGTAGGCTGCGACCGACATCGCGTTCAACGGCTCACGATCACGGCACATCCTGGCTACGATGGCAACCATCTCCTCGACGATCCCGTCTTCGCTTAGCCCTGCGGATACCAGCCATCCGTTGTGGCCGGAAGAGACGTGGGTCGGTATGCCGCCGACGTCGGTGGAAACGGGTACGACACCCTGCGCCATAGCCTCCATGATCACCATGGGGAAACCTTCGCGGGTCGAGGTAAGGAGCAGTAAATCCGCCTCGCCATAGATCCTCAGCAACTCGACCTGGTCGGCAAGCTCCCCTAGGAAAGTGCAAGCTCCCCTGTCCGCCCCGTCGACCGCCTGTAGCGCATCCCCGACAATGATTACCTCGACGGGAAGCGACAGCTGGCGACAGCGGGAAGCAATGCGCCCGACCAGATGCACCCGCTTCTCCTCCGATCCCCTGCCGACATAGAGCAGTTTCAGTTGGGCTTGTTGTTCCTTCACCGGGTAGTTGGCAGGAACATCCACGAAGTTTTCTATCAGCACGACCCGTTCGGCAAGAGCCTGCGGCAAACCGGCTTCACGGTACTGCTCTTTCAGATCGGAAACCGTCTTGCCGTTTATCGCCACGCGGGCATCGAGCCGGTTGGCAACAGGGAGGGTAAATATCTCGGAGCCGCCTCCAAAGGCATGCACCAAATCGATGACCCTTACCGAGGGAGCAAGATGTCCCACCAGCAGCGAGTAAAAAAGACTGTTACTTCCAAAGACGACTGCGTCTTTGTGGCGGTTAACCACCCCAGCCATCACTCCCACGCTTAACGGGTAGCCGTACTTGAGCAAAGGCCAGATGTCGAACAACTGTGCCTTATTTCCAAAAAGAGAGAGGAAGCCGTTGTTCACAGACTTCTTGGTGAAAAAAACCCATGGCGAGTGAGCAGAGAAGCAGCGGACAATGGCGCCATGCACCTTCTCCGCCCCCCCTACGTGGTAGAAGGGAAAGAAAAAAAAGAGCGCTGAGGGGTTCTTTAATGGCAGACAGCGTCCAAGGAGTTTGCCGATCGCCACTAGCACCCTTACCGGTAACGACATGTTCAGCTTCATGAAAAGCAGGTCTTTTTCCGTGGCCGTCATGACTACCTTGCCTGCTTCAGAGATAAAGAGATCAATTCGGCGGTACTGCTGCACATTTTTCCCAAGCTGAATTCCTTCTCAATCCTCATCTGCAACGACTGTCCGAGGGTCTTGCGCAGCTGCTGGTCCTGCAACAGCATGACGATCTTCTTGGCCAAATCCGTACTGTCCCCTACAGGGGATAGGTAACCCTCACCCTGGCTCCCCAACGCTTCCCGGATTCCGGGGATGTCGGTACCCACAACGGGAAGTCCGGCGGCCATCGCTTCGAGGACACCGTTGGGTAGACCCTCGCTTTTAGAGCTGTAGGCGAACAGGTCGATTGCCCCCAGTAGCCCGGCAACATCATCGACAGGGCCCAATATCTTGACCCGATTCTGTATGCCGAGTTCGAGGGCAAGTCCCGTCAGCCTGGTTTCGACGCCGTCGCAACGACCAGCGAGCACCAGCAAAGGCTCGCTTTCCCAATGGTATTCGGAAACTACCCGGCTCCACGCACGTAGAAGCGTTTCATGGTCCTTGTAGATGCTCAGGTTGGCGACCATGCCTGCCACAAGGGCGTTGGGGTGGACACCCCATTGCTTGCGCCACTCACCTCTGTCCGCGCACGGAGCAGCCAGCGCCACCCCATTGCGAACCAAATGCACTTTTGCCGGCGGTACCCCGTAGGTATCGAGCAAGAACTTCCTGCCCCCGGTCGAGTTGGAAATGAAACAGGTCGGAACGCCTGCAGCGATACGGTAGGGGAGCGCATCGGTTAGCAACAGCCCCTCATCAGCCTGATTCCATACCAATGCCTTGGCGCCGATCCACTTCCACCCCCAGGCACAAACGAGGTTCGGCACGCGCGTGTAGGAAAGGACGATGTCCGGGGCAGCGCTTCGTATGGCGAATACGGCCCGAAGCAACGAGGGGAGGCGGCGCCTGGCTCCCCAATGAAAGGGAACGCCGGACCATTTCAGACCCAACTGTTCGCATAACTGGGAGAGCCTGCCCGGTTTTTCGCTAAGGCCGACGATGTGGACCAAGGCCCCAAGCCGCTTCTGGAGATAGTCTGCCAGCAGGATGCCGCGTCGCTCAGCCCCTCCTAAATCGAGGCTTGCGAAGACGAAGAGTATCTTCTTCCCCCTCAATGCTTCGGTGTGATCGGTCACAGGCAACTCAACCTTGTGTTCCTGTCACAGTGGCGCCGGGTACCGTTGCTTGCGGGGTTGCCCCCCTGCGCCGGTTGCCGACCTCTTCGATGAAATCTTCCACCTGTGCTTCCTGTGGCCACATGTGCCCCTCATGCCACTGAAGCTGCCGGTCCCAATGTCCCGGGCAGCTGTGAACGGCAGTATCCACGAAGGTATAGCTGATCTCGCAGATGACGGGCTTGCCGTTTCGGTAGAGAAAGTCGTAAGCCATGGTCTGAAAATCCGCTTTCCGGGAAACCTCAAAGGCAAGTTCAAGACACGCAGGATCGACCGCTTCGGGATTCCAATCGATGTTGCCGCTTCCCGAGGCGCGAAAATCTCCGGGGCGATTCATACGCCGGAAGGCGAAAGCGCGCTCACCGACCACCGTTACCCGGGTGTCGTACTCGTTGCCTGGCAGGAATTCCTGGAAGAAAGCATAACCTTTCTCCGGCTTCCACCACGCATCGGGAAGGGCGGGAAACTCCCCGGCGACGATGTGCCTGGCCGCATCTACAAAGCGGAGTGCCCGCTGCTTTGCCTGACGCCGCGTTTTGGGCAAAAAGGCGGGACGATATTCGTTCATCATCATCGGAAATATGCCGCGGTCGAACATCTGGTCGATAAGCGACATAGCATCCTGTCGGGTTTCGACCTTCACGACATTGGACGAACCCGCTCCAGCGGTGAGTTTAAAGATGACGGGATAAGAAGCACTTTTGGTCCATTCCAGCGCCCTCTCCTTCTCCCACCAGACCCAAGCTGCAGGTTGCGGCGCCCCGAGGGCAGACAGAAGATAGTATTGGGCAATCTTGTCGTCAAAGTGCCAGGAGGTGGCGACTGAGGGAAACACCGGCTTTTTCAGCGAGCTTTCAATGGCCTGCAATATGACGCGAGCCGACTGCTTGTCGTCCTGGATGTGGAACCAGCGCCGCATGATCCCATCGCATGACTTCGCCTCTTCGATCGCTTGCGGGCCAAGCAAGTCAAGCAGCACGACTTCCACTCCTCGCTCGGTGAGGAAGTCACGCCACTTGTCCGAGAATGCCCTGTCACGGTCCGGATGGATCCCTATTCTCATTTACCGCTCCCTTCCCGCTCTATGTGGCCACGCCAGCCGGCAGAGGCCAGGAACGCCTTCCCGAACCGCTTTGCGGCCTCTTCAGGAGACATCTTTTCTCCGTTGCAGATCACCCGGCACCCGTCGGGGGACAGCCCGGTCAACGGGTAACGGAAATGCCCAAAAGCCTCCCGCACCGCGGGTATCTTCCGCCAGTCGAATTGCATCAGCGACGCACCCACCAAATCGGCGAATGCCGATGACGCCGCAAAGGACAGGACTCCGAGGGTGACGGGGCGTGGGGCCAAGGGCCCTTCCCCCTCGCCGGCAATGACGGCATCGGTAAACGAGTAAACACGGCGCACAGCAGTGTCCGACATTGTCCCGTCAGCGCGTCCGTAAAGTAGCAGTCGGTTAAGGTCCAGCGTCATGCGCCACACCGTATCATTGCCATGCCACCCACCTTCGATCTCAGGATTTCCCACGAGGCTCTGAATCCGGATCAGCCGCCCGGACCGCTTCAGCCACCGCTGGCACTGCTGGGTGCCTATGACTCTGTTGGCCTCGTCAAAGCAACGCTCGGCCATGGACTTCAGCACCGACTGGCCGGGATAGCAGTCCCCGCCATCCCCTTTGCCGCCCAGCCGGTGGTGCGGCAGAAATTCCTTGTTGCCGTTCAGCCCGACGATGTTTTTCAATGCGCCGGTCATCCCCGCCTTCTTGTGGCACTTCAGCTTGGGCAGGTTGATGATGACATCGGCCTCAAACGGTTCCTTTGCGAGCAGGTACTCGTGTTTCCCCTTGTGGTGGCGCCGGGCCAGCAGATCCGGATCGTAACAGGTGATTCGAAAGCGGCTCTCCGGCGTTGAAACGGGCTCCAGCAGGCTGTCTTTTCCCAGGTCGAAAAGGAGATAGCGATCTTCACCCCGAAGCTCGCGATCCTGCCCTTCGCCGAAGCCGCCTTTGCGAAGGACGGTGCGGCGGAAGTCGACGATGTCGACCGGACAGGATGCCAGGCTTTGCATCCTCTCACGCCATTCATGCGGCACCAGCATGTCGAAGTCACACTCTTGGATGGGAGCATCGCCGATGACGACCCGGCCCGGCTTCGCCTTGAGCACCTCCAGCAAGACTGCCTCGATAACGTTGGGGTGCGTCACCAGGCAATCGTTTCCTTGGCTACTGTAATTCTTGTGAAGAACCCAGTTCGGCTTCAGTAAGACGGTCATGCCAGGCTCGATAAGATCTTTCATCGGGGCATTCTTGTCTATGCGACCAAAGCCTCCATCGAGCAGGAGATCCGCAATAGTCGATTGCAACTCGGAAACATCCGGATATTGAGGTACTGAAGCACCAGACGATCCTTTTGCTCGTATCACGACATGACCATCTTCCATAGGTTCACACCTTTTCGGCAACAACACACAAGTTGGGGCCGGTACTACATCTCGGCATTCGGTATCGGGGATCTTGTGCTGCGATCGGGTTCACCACGTCAAGAAATCTATTCATGTAATACTTCACAGATCGGGCCACATTATGCTTTGTCACTTTCTTGTTTTTCTGCAGCTCGAAAAGATCTATAGCCTCGCAGTAGATCACTTTGAACCCGTGGGCGCTCAATAAATCCGAAATATCTTTCTGTGTGAAACTTCTTACATGCTGTATTTTATGAAATTCATGGTCACAGAATGGACAATAGACATGGCTTGCCGATAAGTCCTCGTTAGCTGGCGTAGTGAAAAAAGCAATACCCTGTGGCTTGAGAAGTCGATGTATTTCATTCAGGGTCGTAGGGAGCATATCATCTAGTAAATGCTCCAGTGTTTCCATGCAGGTAACAAGATCGAAGAAGTTTTGATGGTAGCTAATTGGCAAACTGGATGAAGAGACTGCTCCGCTCCAATTGGAGTGTCCAGAAAATTTTGAATTCACTCGGTCCACAGTGCCGTTTGAAAAATCAAAGCCATAGCATTTGTTGCCGATCGCCAGAAAACGCTCCAACAGAAACCCCGGACCGCAACCAAAATCGAGAACGGTCCACTGCTCTGAAAACGCCCTAACCCTGCGCAACAAGTTCAACAGAGCGTCGCCGACCTGGAATGAGAAATATTCAGAGTCCACCTGTGGCTTCTGTCCGTGGTAATTCCAGAACCGCCTTATACTATCAAGCGTCCAATCAGTCTCAGTTGGAACCGACTTCTCTTTCATCTTTGCTTCCTCTTAAAGTTGATACCTACCAAAACCTCGGGTATATCAATGCCCTGGTTAACATGGCACCAGTCCTGTGCAGCGGCTTATAAAGAAAACAGGCTCCGTGGCCGGCGATCCAGTACGAGATCAAAGAGGCCGCTGCTGCCCCAACCCCGCCATATTTCGGCACGAGCACATAATTCAAAACTATATTCACAAATGCCCCCACTGATACCATCAGCAGAAGAACTCGGGTCCAATTCATTGCCATCAGAAAAGCATTTCTGGCCACAGCGAGGTTGGCAAAAAGATCGCTCCAGATCAGCAATACCAGCATAGGAGCAGCCGAGGCATACGCTTCGCCGTAAAAAAGAAAGACAACGATACCCGCCAGAAATGTAGTAGGAATGGCAACGGCATACCCCAGGAAAGCAAGCAAGTTGTAAACTTTCTGCAACCTTCCATAAAATTCAGCTTCATCGTTTTCCTTTGCCTTGACGATGTTGGGGAAAACGGAAGAGACAATGGCTGTCGGTATGAAGAACCATATCTCTGCGATCTTTACGGCCGATGCGTAAACCCCGACTTCATGCGCATCAGCCATCTGCCCAAGCATGATCTGGTCGATGCGAAGATAAACCATGAACACGATCCCTGAAAGGACCAAAGGCCAGCTGGCTGCCAATAAGTTGCGAGCGCGATCGAGCGTTATTCGCCAACTGCCGAGGCGCTGGCTATTGGCCCGGTAAACATAGACAAGCCCTACGGCTCCAAGACCGATTTCGGCAGCGTTTGCCGCCGCGAAAGTCCACAACGGAGCTTTTAGCAATACCAGGGCAAGTCGCAGTGCAGAAACAAGTATGAACGCAGCATTCTTCGCATAGACCACGTATCTGGACAGAACTTTTGACTGGAACCACAAATCGATTGTGTCAAAGGCCCCGAACACCAATACCGATCCCATTATTCCGACAAGCATCTGAGTGAGATGGTCGGTCGGACGAAGCAGGAATACGGTCACCATAGTGAGAAGGTAAGCAAAAAGACCAGCAGCCAAGCGCAGCGTGAAGACCGTACCGAGAATTTCCTGTTCTCTCTCCGGGGACCGCACCACCTCGCGGATGACAACACCTTCCAGACCCAGAATCGCTATCGCCGAAAATACGGCAACCAAAGACGCAGCATAACTCAGCAATCCATACTGTGCGGGGCCGAGATAGCGGGCGATCCAGATACCGACGAATAGCCCCACCCCCATGCGGAGCAGGCGGTCACCAAAGAGCCAGCCGGTGTTGTTGAGTACTTTCTGAAGTTCCTGCCTTCCCTCGACCCGCTTCTTGAGGAACGCCGGAAGATAGCTGACCCATCCCTGATTCATCGGTTCCTTTCTCTGCTCTGCCTGCCGCTATTTGAATTCCGGATCATCTTCCTTCACGCGGTACACCCCATGATGCGCCTCAGTGTCCGCGCGATGCTCGGACAAGTCAGCTGCCACGGCATCAAGCTTCGTGCTGAGTCGTTCATCCAGTTCATCGATCCGGATGCTGAGTCGTTCATCCAGTTCATCGATCCGCTTGCTTAGGTTGTCATTGACGACCCCGAGCATGAATGTGGTTTGCTCAATCTTCTCGTTCAGCTCACCGAGCTTGGAATCAAACTTCTTGTCCAGCGCGGTGTGACCTTCAAGAACCAAGTTGAACTTACTGTTGATGTCTTCAAGCAATATTTCCAGGTGCTCTTTTTCCATTTAACACTCCTGGTGCATGAAGTTACTTCTGTCCCGCCTGGTAAATCCGCCCGGGGTCGACTCCCACCCTGAGGAGTTCCTCGCGCAGGGCCTCGCCGCGCTTAAAGGAGGTGATGACGATGTTGTGGTTGCCTGACAAAAGGCCTATCGCCGGGGTCACCACGACCCGGTCGAAGAACTTTGCGCCGGCTTTGTCGGTATCCATGGCCATCACCATTTCCATCCCCGCTTCTTTGAGGGAGAGATAGGCGATCTCGGCAACCTCGTCTATGCCGCAGAAAGCGACACTTGTTACACCCTGGGCTGCCATCCCCTTGAAGAGCTTCAGGTAGTCCTGGCGCGCCACGGTGTAGAGCCCCGAGAAATAGCTCAGGTGCTGGTAGGCAAGGCGGCTTTTTTCGGCGAAACCTTTGGGGGTGAGGAGATAGGCGTAGCGGTTCTTGGGGAAGTTGTTGACCCGGATGAAGCCCTTGGCGACCAGGTTCTTAAGGTAGGAGTTGACCAGGCCCAGGGCGATGCCGAGACGTTTGGCGAGTTCGCGCTGGGAGAGTTGCTGGTCGCCGGAGATCTCCGAGAGGAGGAGGAAAGAGCGATAAGTATCTAAAACCTTTTCATCGTCACCGTTCATGGGCTGAACAGTAGTATAAAATGAAGCAGTTTTCAATCAAAAACTAAACCATTGGCAAGGAGAACATCTGAGGACTTCTGAGAAAAAGCAAAGACGGAGAGAGGCTTAAAGCGTGAAAGTTTCTCTCCTGTTTAAGGTTTCTCAGATGTCCTCAGATTTTCTCCTTGTTAATGGTTTTGCCCTTGTTAAGGGTTTTGTAGATCTCCACGAGTTCCTTCCCCCTCGCCTGCCACGAATGGAGGGCGATTGCGCGCTGACGCCCTTCTTCTCCCAGCACTTCCCTCAATTCCCGATCACCTGCCAACCGACCAATGGCTCCGGCCAGGTCTGCAGCATCGCCGAACTTGGCATACAAGGCGGCGTCTCCCAATATCTCCCGGTTGACAGGGGTGTCGAAGACTACGGTGGGAAGCCCGCAGGCGATGTAGTTGAAGAGCTTCCCGTTCGCCTCGGTAAGCGAAACCTTGGGCGAAACCGCCAGATCTCCAGCACTAAGATAAAGCGGCGCTTCGCTGTACGGAATCCTGCCGGTGAAGGTGATGATGTCGTCGATCCCCATCTCTTCGGCCTTCTCGCGGTAGCGTGCCTCGGGAAATCCCATGATCAGGTAATGCAGCTTCGCCCCCTGTCCCTTCAGGTTCGCAGCGGCCTCCAGGAGCAGGTCGATACCCTGGTAGCTGTTCATCAGCCCCAGGTAGACTACGACGGGACGCTTCTGAGGAAGGCCTAGCTTCGCGCGGATCTCTTCTTTGGGCTGCGGGGCGAAGACACCGGTGTCGACGCCGTCGATGAGGGCGCGGACTCGGGCCTTCGGTACGCCGTCGAACAGGAGCAGTTCCACAGTGGGGGTAGCGCTGGTGACGATGTAGTCGGAGCTGCGGTTGATCCAACGCTCCAGCGTGGCGAAGAAGCGCTGCAGCAGGGAGCCGGGCTTTACGAAGCCGTGGTCGGTGATCTCGGCGGTGAGGCTTCCCTGGCAGTCGAAGAGCATGGGGACTCGTATCAGCATCTTGAGGAAGGCGCCGAAGAAGGCGCCTTCGTGGAGGTGGGCGTGTATCAGGTGCGGCTTGAACTGGCGCGCCACCTTGATGGCCTTGAAGAGGAGCTGCAGATCGAGGAAGGGCTTGATCCAGGAGGGGCCGGCCTCTAGCTTTTTATACCAGGAGAACCCTGCGATCCTCTCGGTGTGGATGCCGGGGACGTCGTTTCCGATGTGGTAGGTTACCAGGCGCAGCTCGACGCCGCAGGCCATGGCGGCTCTCGCCTCCTCAAGGATGCGGACGTGGCAGCCGCGGTCGGCGAAGAACGGGGTCGGCGCCAGCACCAGTACGCGCAAAGGATCCTCAGCCAAAGTTGAGCTTTTCCTTTATGTTGTAGATCGGCTTCCCCTGCGCCTCGTAGTAGGTCCTTGCGGAGAGTTCGGCCAAAAGCCCGAGGACGATGAACTGCACCCCCATGAAGAGGAGGAACGCGGTCAGGATGAGGAGCGGGTTTCTGTTCATGCTCATGCCGTCGAAGAACTTCATGTAGACGGTGACCGCACCGCTTAAGCACCCGGCGGCGAGGGTGTAGATCCCCCAGCGGCCGAAGAGCTGGATCGGTTTGGTCGAGTAGCTCAACAGAAATTTCACAGTCATCAGGTCGAGGATGACCTTCATGGTGCGGGAGATGCCGTACTTGCTCTTGCCGTGCAGCCTTTCGTGGTGACGCACCGGCATCTCGGTCACCCGGGCGCCGACCTGGTGCGCCAGGGCAGGGACAAAGCGGTGCATCTCCCCGTATAGGTTGACGTCGTCCAGCACGTCGCGACGGTATGCCTTCAGGGTGCAGCCGTAGTCGTGCAGATGCACGCCGGTCATCCTGGAGATCATGCCGTTGGCAAGAATGGAAGGAAGCTTCCTGTTCACGAAGGTGTCTTTGCGGTCCTTGCGCCACCCGGATACCACATCGTATCCCTCGTCGATCCGCGCCAAAAGCAGCGGGATGTCGAGCGGGTCGTTCTGGAGGTCCCCGTCCATGGGAACTACCACGCGCCCGGAGGCGCAGTCGAAGCCGGCGGCCATGGCGGCGGTCTGCCCGAAATTGCGGCGCAGGCGTATCACCTTGACCCGGTCGTCCTTCGCGGCCAGACGCTTTAGCCCGGAATAGGAGTTGTCCGAAGAACCGTCGTCGACGAGGATCAGCTCGTACTCGATCGGGGTGTCGCCCAGCGCCTCGGTGACCCGGTCGTGCAGAATCGGGATGTTGTCTTCCTCGTTGTAAATGGGGACTACGATGCTGAGATCCACAGGTTTCTCCCAGAATCCGTTCAACGTTCAACGTTCAATGTTCATGTTCGTTTAGCGCTGTTAAACGGTTAATTACATACGGCACGTTATGCGAACGCCTTCACACGCCTGATTTCCACTTCCCAATGGGTCTGCTTCCCGCCCCGGTAACGGGGGCGCGCCAGACCGCGCAATACTCCGGCGCCATAGACCAGGTGCAGCGTCGGAAAGACCAGCAACAGCCTCGGCAAAAGGGCCAGGTCCCGCCCTGCAATACTCCCGGCTACGGAGGCAGCCGCAACAACAGCCAAGTAGCAAAGAAGCGGCAGCAAAAATATGCCCCCGGCGAGAAACGGGAGCAACAGGATGTAGACCAGAAACAACGACGGCACGAGGGAGACCGGCTTCAGCTTTCCCGATATCAGGGTCTGCTCGCCGCGCCCCCGGCCGTAGCCGTACATCTGCCTCACATAGGCGCGATAGCTCTTGCGCTGGCTGCGCACGATGGCCAGCTCGGGGTCGTGCACCAGTAGGTGCCCTTCCCGCTGCAGCCGGTCCATCAGCTCGTTCTCCTCGTTGGGATAAAGCCGCTCGTCCAGCCCCTCGTGGGTCAGGAAGATGTCGCGCCTGAAGCTCAGATTGCAGAGGATGAGTTCGCTGTCGTTGCTGTACCGGGCACTGCCGCTCTTGCGGTAGCGGTTGCGGACCCCGCCCCCGCCGACGGGCGAGGTGAAGGCGATCCCTATCGCCCTTTGCAGGGGGGAATCGGTGGCGGGGGTAAGAGAAGGCCCGCCCACCGCGGCAACCTTCGGCTCCCGGTAGTGTGACGCCGCGCGCTCGAGAAACCCGGGATCAACCAGGGAGTCGTCGTCCAGGAAGTAAAGGATCTCTCCCTTCGCGTCGCGGGCGGCGACGTTTCTCTGCACGCTGGGCTGACGGCCGTAGGCAACCAGCACCTCGAACAGCTCCTCCGGGTAGGTCGCCTGGCTCAGGGCGGACAGGGCTCGCACGTCGCCCTCCGGCTTCACCGGTATGATGATGGAAAACTTGGGGAGCGCCGCAGGACCAGGCCGCAAGGCCTGCTGAAACTCTCCCCCAGGTAAAGGAACGTCGGGAGGGGGGCTACTGGACAACGGGTTTCACCCTGTCGTAGCGAAGCGTCCTGTGGCAGCCGACGGAGCAGCCGCGGCCGGTCTCGGTCGCCTCGAATTTGATGGGAATTTCCCAGCTGCCGAAGCCGTAGGCTTTCGAAGAGATGAGGCTGTCCTGGCCCACACTCCCCCGGACCAGACCCTTGTGGCAGCTGCTGCAGCTAAATTCGGCCCGGGCGGCATCCGGTAGAAGGATGGCCCGAAGAACGAATGGAGCCAGAGCTGCTACCGGATGTGCCCAGAGGGAGTGTCGCATGGCCTCAGTTTGCCTTTTTCTTATTTACCGTAGCTATGCAGACCCGAAAGGAACAGGTTGACGCCCAGGTAGCAGAAGATGGTTGCGGCAAAACCTACGACGGAGAGGATGGCGGCGCGACGGCCGACCCAGCCGCGCGTGATGCGGGCGTGCAGGAAGGCTGCGTATACGAACCATACTATGAGGGACCAGGTCTCCTTCGGGTCCCAGCTCCAGTAGGTGCCCCAGGCGTAGTTGGCCCAGGCAGCGCCGGTGACGATACCGAGGGTCAGCAGCGGGAAGCCGATCATGATCGCCTTGTAGTTCAGGTCGTCCAGGATCTTGATGGAAGGGAACATGGAAAGGAGCCCGCCGGCCTGGGCGTTGCCGCCCCCCTGCTCCAACTGCTCGCGGATCAGGAACATGATCGAGATGCCGCAGGCGACCGCGAAGGCGGCATAGCCTAAGAAGCAGGTTATGACGTGGTACATGAGCCAGTTACTCTGCAGCGCGGGGACCAGCGGCTCGATATTGCTGTCCAGGCTCAACTGGGCCCAGGCCATGCCGAACAGCGCAAAAGGCATGACGAAGAAGCCGATGGCGCGGTACTTGTACTTGAAGTCGATGAACAGGAAGATCATGACGATGGTCCAGGAGAAAAAGACCACCGACTCGAACAGGTTGGACAAAGGCGCGTGGCCGTGCCCCATGGCGTAGGATTCTTTCCAGCGCAGGCCGATGGCCGCGCCCTGCACCAGGAACCCGAAGAGGGCCGTGTAGGTGCCGAGCGCCCCGATGGTCTTGTTGCGCGAGGCGAGGAACGCGAAGAATATGCAGGTTGAAACCATATAGACGATCATGGTGACGTTGAACAGCGAGGAACTGGACATCGGTATTTACCCTCCGGTCAGCATTCTGTTAGCGCGATAATAGGGGGCTTCCCCCCTTGGACTATAACTTGTTGAGTTTTTCCACCAGCTCGTCGAAGGCGATCTCGAAGCCGGTGGGGTTCTTGCTGGCGGAACCGCCCAGCGTGACGCCTTTATCGGTAACGCGGGCCCAGACCCTCTTGTGGGACATGAAGAAGGCCATGCAGATACCGACCACCATCAGGAAGCAGCCGAACCAGACCACCCAGACGCCGGGGTCCTTGGCGACCTGCAGGCCGGTGAAGAACTTCTGGTCCATGCCGTCGAAGGACAGAATCAGGTCGCCGCCGTGCTGCGCGTTGAACGACTCGTACTTGTCGGAGAGGATGACGAACGGCTGCGGGTTCCCGCCTGCCGGCGTGTACTCGACCTGGGCGCCGGGACCGTCGAAGCCCCTCATGAAGGGACGCACGTCCATGGTCGCTTCCATGACGGAGACAAAGGCGCCGCCCGGCAGTGCCAATCTCTCGCCCTGGCGCGCCTTCAGCTTGACCGGCTGGCCGCCGTTGCGGTTGCGCACCGAGATGTAGTAGGCAACCCCCTCGTCGGACTGGCCGTAGCTGGACTGGTAGAAGGTGATCCCTTTGTAGGTGAGCGGATCGTTGACGATGATGGGAATGTGCTGCAGGCCAGCGACAGGCTGCCCCTTGTCGGACACGCTCAGGATGCTCTTGAACTCCTTGGGAGCACCGGTGTCGTAGAAGCTGACCGAGAACTTCTCGCAACGCACGTCGAAGCCGAGATCGATAACCTTGCCGCTGTTGGTCTGCACCTGCGACACGGACCCGCCTTCCGGGATGTTGACGTAGGCCTTGTATCCGAAGAAGGAGCCGATCAGCGCTCCGATGAAGACGATGATGATGGAGAGATGCACCACGTAGACGCCAAGCCGGCACCACGGGTGCTTCTGGGCGAAGAGGTGGTATTCGCCTCCCTGCTCGGTTATCACCGGCTCGGCGAATTCGGCTTTGAGGAAGGAGACCATCCGGTCCTTCAGCTCCTCCTTCGAACCTTTGAGCTTGAACTCTTTCACATTGGAGAGGCTCTTCTCGAAGTTGTCGTCCATCACTTTGACGGGTTCGGAGACGACTTTCCAGACGCGCGGCAGCCTTTTGATGGAGCAGCAGATCAGGTTCAGCGTGAGGAGGTACAGAAGCAGGATGAACCACCAGGAGTGGTACATGTCAAAAAAGCCGAGGGAACTGTACAGCTTGATCTTAGTTTCGCTTAAAGTGGCGAGATACTCGCGTTGAGGTCCCTGCTGTATCACCGTACCGATGATCGAGACCAGTGCCAAGCCAATCAGCAGGAAAATTGAAAGCTTTAAGGAACAGAAAAAATCCCACACCTCTTGTGCAAATCCACGTTTGTTCGTTGTCAAGGCCGTCTCCCAGAAAGGTGATCGTACAGCTTGGATTAAGTCAGGCGTGCCATTATAGTCAAATTGTCGATAAGAGCAAAATAAAAATTACGAATACAATACCGACCACAAAAAAAGGGGCGACAGGATATCCTGTCGCCCCCAAATTCAGCAATCGTCCTCTTAGAGGAGCATTACTTCTTGTGGCAATCGCCGCACTTGGTCGGGCCGCCCTTAGCTGCGTGGCACTCTTTGCATGCTTTGCCGTGAGCCGCGTCCTTGTTGATAGCGATCTTGGCCGGTGCGCCATCGCCGTGACAGACTTTGCACTCGTTTTTGCCCTGGTGAGCCTTGTGGTTGAAGGTTACGTTACCGTTTTTGGCGGGGTAGACGACGCTGTCTGCGGCCATTGCGGAAACAGCAAATGCGAGAGTCAGAGCTACTGCAGCGACAATCTTTTTCATTAGTATTCCTCCAGATTTTAAAATATTTAACGGGCCGAAAATATACAACCGAAGCCGTCATGTCAAGCAAAATCAACCATAATGCCCGTATCAGCCCTGCCTCGTTGCCTGAAGGGCCTGGTCCTTCTGCTCCACCTCTTCGGCCATTTTAATCTTGTAGGCGGCGAGTTTATTGCGCAGTTCCGGCGTGCTCAAGGAGAGGATTTGCACGGCGAAGAGACCGGCGTTTTTGGCGCCTGCCTTGCCGATGGCCATGGTGCCGACCGGTATGCCGCCCGGCATCTGGACCATGGCGTAGAGGGCGTCGACGCCGTTGAGCGCGCCGCCGGCCATGGGGACGCCGATGACCGGGAGGGTGGTTTCCGCAGCGACGACGCCGGCCAGGTGTGCGGCCACGCCGGCTGCGGCGATGATCACCTGGATGCCGCGTCCGGCCGCCTCAGAGGCGAGCTTCGCGGTCTTCACCGGTGAGCGGTGCGCCGAAGCGACGTGGATTTCGTAGGGGACGCCGAACTCGGTGAAGACTTTGGCCGTCTCCTCCATGGTGGAGAGATCGGAATCGCTTCCCATCAGGATCAGTACGGTCGGTTTGTTCATTTTTCAAGTCTCCCAAAAAAAGTCAAAACCATTGGCAAGGAGAAAATCTGAGAAAGTCTGAGATAAAAAAATCTGAGAGAAGCAAAAAACTGCTTATACCAATTATCTGAAGTCCTTATGGCCTGATGTTTCTAAGGTTTTGTCTCTCTCAAAGTTTCTGGTGTTTCTCATATTTCCTCAGAAGTTCTCCGTGCCAATGGTTTTGAGGTTTGAGGTTTTTTTTCTTTTAGCGGTTCATCGCCTTGGCGCCGATGTCTTTCCTGTAATGCACGCCGGGCCAGGTGATCTCTTTCACTCCCTTGTAGGCGCGCTCTATCGCTTCCTTCACGGTCCCCCCGAGCGCGGTCACTCCCAAGACGCGGCCGCCGCTGGTGACGACACCTTCGCCGGCAGCCTTCGTGCCGGCATGGAACACCACCAGGTCCTCGATCTTCCCGGCTGCGTCGAGCCCGCCGATGACGTCGCCCTTTCGGTAATCGGCCGGGTATCCTTCCGCCGCCATGACGACGCAGACCGCCGCCTTGTCGTGCCACTCTATCTCTACCCCCTCCAGGCTTCCGGAGGCTACGGCCATGAGAATGGGGACGATGTCGGACTTCATCCGCATGAGCAGCGGCTGGCATTCGGGGTCGCCGAAGCGGGCGTTGAACTCAAGCGTCTTCACCGAACCGCCGTCGATCATGAGCCCGGCGTACAGTACGCCGCGGTAGGTGCGCCCCTCGGCCTTCATCCCGTCCACGGTGCGGCGCATCACCTCGGCCATGGCCTTGTCATGGATGGCAGGGGTGACCACCGGCGCCGGGGAGTATGCTCCCATCCCGCCGGTGTTGGGCCCCTGGTCGCCGTCGAAGACCGCCTTGTGGTCCTGGGCGCTCGCCAGCGGGATGATCCTTTCGCCGTCGGTGAAGGCCAAGAAGGAGGCCTCTTCCCCTTTCAGGAACTCCTCGATGACCACCCTGGAACCAGCCGCGCCGAAAGCGTTGCCGGAAAGCATGTCGGTCACGGCGGCTACCGCCTCGTCGCGCGTCTGGGCGATGATGACCCCTTTGCCTGCGGCAAGGCCGTCCGCCTTGATGACGATGGGAATCCCGGTCTGGTCGATGAAGGAGACAGCGGGCTCCACCTCGGTGAAGACCCCGTAGGCTGCGGTGGGGACGTTGTACTTATGCATCAGGTCCTTCGAGAACGCCTTGCTCGCCTCGATGATGGCGGCGTTTTTCCTGGCGCCGAAGGCCTTGAGGCCGTTCTCCTCGAACAGGTCGACGAGCCCCATGGAAAGCGGGAGTTCCGGACCGACCACGGTGAGTGCGACCCCTTCCTTTTTGGCGAAGTCGAGGAGCCCCTGGAGGTTGTCCACCGCTATGTCCACGTTTTGCGCCAGGGTGGCCGTGCCCGGGTTTCCCGGCGCGCAGAACACCTGGCTTACCAGCGGGGACTGGGCGATCTTCCAGACCAGCGCGTGCTCGCGCCCTCCGCTACCTACAACCAAAACCTTCATATCAAACTCCTTTAGAATCAATTGACAATCAGAAAATCAGAACCAATTGACAATTGACAATTGACAACGAAAAACAACTTTAAGCAATTGACAATTGATAATTGACAATTGACGATGATCCAGAACAACTGTCGCACTACACTACTAGCTGTTGCGGATCGTACGAAATTGACAATGGACAAAAGCAACAAAGCGTTGTCATTTGCCCATTGTCAATGATTGGCGTACGGGATGTAGCATGCTCCAGTGTGGAGAGACAATGAACAAAGGCAGCAAATCGTTGTCAATTGTCAATTGTCAATCGTCAATTGGTTTTCATCAGTGCCTGAAGTGCCTCATGCTGGTGAAGACCATGGCGATGCCGTGCTCGTCGGCTGCGGCGATGACCTCGGCGTCACGCATGCTGCCGCCGGGCTGGATTACGGCGGTGACACCGACGGAGGCGGCGTTGTCGAGGCCGTCCCGGAACGGGAAGAAGGCGTCGGACGCCATGACCGCACCCTGGACCGGAATGCCGGCATGCTCGGCCTTGATGGCGGCGATGCGGGCGGAGTTGACCCGGCTCATCTGCCCTGCGCCGACGCCGACGGTGGAGTTGTCGCGGCCGTAGACGATGGCGTTGGATTTGACGAACTTGGCCACGCGCCAGGTGAAGAGAAGGTCTTCCATCTCTTTGTCGGTCGGCGCCCTCTTGGTCACTACCTTCAACTCGGTGAAGAGCTCGAGGTCGGCGTCCTGGACCAGCATGCCGCCGTTCACCCTCTTGTAATCGAAACGGGGCGCCGGATTCTCGGGCCAGAAGCCGCACTCCATGAGGCGGACGTTCTTCTTGGCGGCGACGATTTCGCTGGCGGCCTCGGTCACCTTGGGGGCGATGATCACTTCGACGAACTGGCGCTCGACGATGGCGCGGGCGGTGGACTCGTCCAGCTCGCGGTTGAAGGCGATGATGCCGCCGAAGGCGGACTCGGGGTCGGTCTTGTACGCCTTGTCATAGGCTTCCATGATGTTCGCGCCGAGCGCGACACCGCAGGGGTTCGCGTGCTTTACGATGACGCAGGCCGGCTCGGTGAACTGCTTCACGCACTCCAGCGCCGCATCGGTGTCGCCGATGTTGTTGTAGGAGAGTTCCTTTCCCTGGATCTGGCGCGCCGTGGAGATGGAGGATTCCCTGGACCCCTTTTCGACGTAGAAGGCGCCGGACTGGTGCGGGTTCTCGCCGTAGCGCATCCCCTGGGCCAGCTTGTACTGCATGGTGAGGGTGTCCGGGAAGGGCGCCACACCTTCGCCGGTGCGGGCGCCGAGCCAGTTGGAGATGGCGCCGTCGTAGGCTGCGGTGTGCTGATACACCTTCACGGCCAGACGGAAATTGGTCTCGCGCGACACGCTGCCGCCGGAGTTTTTCATCTCGTCCAGGACCACTGCGTAATCGGCGTGGTCAACGACGACGGTGACGTCGCGGTTGTTCTTGGCTGCGGAGCGGAGCATGGTCGGGCCGCCGATATCGATGTTCTCGATGGCATCCTCCATGGTGCAGTCCTCTTTCGCGACGGTCGCCTCGAACGGGTAGAGGTTTACCACCACCATGTCGATGGGCTCGATGCCGTGCTCCTGCATCTTGGCTACGTGCGCCGGGTTCTCGCGCATGCCGAGGATGCCGCCGTGAACCTTCGGGTGCAGGGTCTTGACCCGGCCGTCCAGCATCTCGGGGAAACCGGTGAACTCGGAGACGTCCTTGACGGCGATTCCCGCCTCACGCAAAAGCTTGGCGGTACCGCCGGTGGAGAGGATCTCCACGCCGTAGCCTGCCAGCGCCCGGGAAAATTCCACCACACCAGTCTTCTCCGACACGCTGATCAGCGCGCGCCCAATCTTTGCCATGTTTAACTCCTTTTTTGATGTCGGTTCTAGAAACTAAAAAAGCGAAAGCTCACCACAAAGGCACAGAAAAACATTTAACAGGGATAAAGGGGATAAAAGGGATAAAACCGGAAACAGCTTCTGGTTTAACCCTTAAAGCCTTTGGTTTTCGCAGTTATCCCCTGCATCCCCTTCATCCCTGTGAGTCGGTTTTAGGAGTTTGTTTTTCTCAGATTTTCTCCGTGGCTAGAGGTTTTGCTTTTAAGATTTTGGAAAGTCTACGTTCGCCAGGAAGTGTTTTTCGAAGAGCGGAGTGCCGGAAAGGGGTATCACCCGGACCTTTTGCGCCAGGTCCTCCATCTGGTCCCGGCCATCCTTAAGGAGCAGCATGCGCTCCACTCCGGCCAGGGCCCCTTCCCTAATGAATCCGGTGATTCTTACCATCTTTTCGTTGAAAATTCCAACCTTTTTTAGCACCTCAGGCGACAGCACCGCGCCGAAGGAACCGGTCAGCACCACGCGGGAAAGGTCGTCCAAGGAAAGCCCAGCCTTCCCCAGCAGGATCTCCATCCCCCCCCGCAGCGCCCCTTTGGCAAGCTGCAGCGCACGGACGTCGTCCTGGTCCAGAAAGACGAGCCCCGAGGCGTCGCGGTGCAGCACGAAGGCGGGGATGCCGTTCACCTCCTGAACCCGGTTCCCCAGGTTGGAGTCGATCTCGGCGGCGGGGCGGATCCTGCCGCTAGGCTCGATGATGCCGTTATCCAGAAGTGCCGCCACGGTCTCCAGTACCCCGGACCCGCAGATGCCGCGGGGGGTGGCGCCGGCTATGGTGTTCAGGAGCAGACGGTCCCCCTCGACGCTGACGCCGCTGACGGCGCCGGGAAGAGCCGACATGCCGCAGCGGAGGTTCCCCCCCTCGAAGGCGGGGCCGGCGGCGGCGGAGGTGGCTAGGAAGCGTTCGCCGTCGAAAAGCGCGATCTCCGCGTTGGTCCCCATGTCGAGATAGAGCGTCCCCCGCGCCGGTTCCTCGGCAAGGCCGAAGAGGAAGGCGACCAGGTCCCCTCCGACGAAGCCGCCGGGAAGCGGCAGCAGGTAAGCCGGGAGTTCCCGTTTCCAGCCGAGATCGAGGGTGGTGGCTGTCTTGCCGGTAGTGAAGAGCGGGCGAAACGGCGGATAGGCGAGCGAGGCCACCGGTAGGGCGAGGGCTATGTGCTCCATGGCGGGGTTTCCCGCCAGCGCCACCTGGGCAAGTTCAGCGGGTGCGGCGCCGGCGAGTGCCAGGAGTTCGTCGACCAGGCGCTCCATCTCGACCGCGAGAACTCCCTGCATGGCGCGCAGCTTTTCGCTGTCCGCCGCGGCGGTAAGGCGGGTGAGGACGTCCGCGCCGAAAGCGCGCTGCGGGTTGAGCGCTCCGGCACGCGCCAGGCGCTCCCCGGTGGCAGGATCGACCAGGGATGCGGCGATGGTGGTGGTGCCCAAGTCGAAAGCCGCGGCGAGCCTTCTAGACGAAGACAATTGGGGTTCCTCCGGCGGGCTCGACCTCGCCGATGCAGGCGGCGAAAAGCCCTTCCTTCCCGGCGCGGGAGAGGAAAGTGCGGGCGTCGTCGGGGGCGAAGGTGATCAACAGCCCACCCGAGGTCTGGGGGTCGAAGAGCGGCAGCAGGGGGTCCCCGCTGTTTCCGGAGACATGTTGCTCGTAATGCTGACGGTTGCGGTAGCAGCCGGCGGGGACCATGCCGTCGTCGATCAGCGCGGGTACACCCGGGATGACCGGCACCCGTGCCAGTTCGATCTTGAAGCTGACCTTGGCGCCCAGAGCCATCTCGCAGGCGTGTCCGATGAAGCCGAACCCGGTAACGTCGGTCGCGGCCGTGGCGCGGCAAGCGACCATGAGATCCGCTGCCTTGGCGTTCAAGGTGGTCATCCAGCGGGTTGCCTCCGCCTCCACTTCCGGTTCGATCATCTCCGCCTTGATGGCCGTCGAGATGATGCCGGTTCCCAGCGGCTTGGTGATGACGATGAGGTCCCCCGGGCGGGCGGTGCAGTTTCTGACCACGCGCGCCGGGTCGATGAGGCCGGTCACAGCGAGCCCGAACTTGAGCTCGTCGTCCTCCACTGTGTGTCCGCCGACGAGGCAGGTCCCCGCCTCCTTGAGCGCGGCCGATCCCCCGGCCAGGATCGCAGCCAACACCGAGGTGGGGAGCGAGCAGGCGGGGAAAAAGGCGAGGTTCATCGCCGTCACCGGTCTTCCCCCCATGGCGTACACGTCCGAGAGGGCGTTGGCCGCGGCGATGCGGCCGAAGGTGAAGGGATCGTCCACCAGCGGGGTGATGATGTCCGTCGTTTCCACCAGGGCGAGGTTCTCCCCGATCCGGTAGATGCCGGCGTCCTCCGCCCCTTCCACCCCCACGATGAGGTTGGGGTCGTCCGAGCGCGTTATGTCGTGAATGGCTTCTTCCAGGCCCGCCGGGCCCAGCTTGGCAGCTCAACCCGCCGCCTGCACCATCGTGGTGAGCCGTACTTTGTCAGTCATAAAACCCCTCAATAAAACCTGAGAAAACCTAAAACCATTAACAAGGAGAACATCTGAGGACATCTGAGTAAAAACTGAACCTTGAGAGAATCTAAAACGATCAGCCACAGAGAAAATCTGAGAGAATCAAAACGTTTTGGGGGTGAACCTTAAAAGCTTTAAGTCTTTAGGGGGTAAACAAAAAAGTTTTTTGCTTCTCTCCCTGGCTTTTCTCAGATGTCCTCAGATGTTCTCCCTGTTAAGGGTTTTCGGTTTGCTTGGTTTTCTCGGTTTTTCTCGGCTCCTAACCGAGATACACCCTGCGCACGCGGCGGGTGGCTATGCCGCAGAGGACTTCGTACGGTATGGTCCCGGCTTTCTCGGCCATCTCCTCGGCACTGATGCAGTCCCCCATGGGATCGGGACCCAGTAGCGTCACGTCGTCGCCTACCGCGACCCCTTTTACGTTGGTGACGTCCAGCATGATCCAGTCCATGCAGACGGTGCCGGCTACCTTCGCCCGCTGCCCCCTTATCAGGGCCTCGCCTTTGTTGGTGAGGCTGCGGCAATAGCCGTCGGCGTAGCCTACCGGGACGCTGGCAATGAGGGCGCGCTCGGCCGCCACGTAGCGCCTGCCGTAGCTGATGCTGGTGCCGGGCTCGACCCACTTGAGCATCGCCACCCGGCTCTTCAGGCGCATCACCGGCTGCGACGGGACCTGCCCCTCGAAGTCGCCGGAGGGGAGCGCGCCGTACAGAATGATGCCGGGGCGAGCGAGGTTGCAGTAAGGGAGATCCTGCGTGAGGATGGCGGCGCTGTTGGCGACGTGCACATAGGTGGGCGCGTATCCCTGCCGGCGCGCCTCTTCGACGGCGGCGTTGAAACGCTCGGCCTGCAGTTTGGTAAAGGCGATCCCTTCGGGGTCGAGTTCGTCGGCGCTGGCGAAGTGGGAGAATATTCCCTCCAGCTCCAGGTTCTTGAACTGCTTCAGCTTGGCGAGGAACTCGGGGACCTCGTGGTAGGGAACCCCGAGCCTCCCCATCCCGGTGTCGACTTTGAGATGGATGTGCGCCTTCCGGTAGCACTTGATCTCCAGCGCGGCCTGGTCCAGCGCCGCGGCCTGCTCCAGCGAGAAAAGCGCGGTGGAGATATTGAGGCCGATGCAGCGCCTCTCCTCGCCGGGGTAGATCCCGCCGAGAATCAGCACCGGCCGGGTGATGCCGCTCATGCGCAGCTGCACCCCTTCGGCCAGGAAGGCGACGGCGAAGGCGTCGACACCGAGCTTCTCCAGCTCTTCCGAAACGTACTGGAAGCCATGCCCGTAGGCGTCCGCCTTAACCACGGCCAAAAGCCCGCACCCTTCGGGGACCCGCTTTTGAACCAGGGAGAAATTGTGCCGCAATGCGGCAAGATCTATCTCGACAACTGTAGGACGACTGTCCATAAAAAGACCCGTATCCCTAGAGGTGAATGAAATCAGGCCGGGAGGTCCCGGCCAGTGATTTTTCTACCACTTCTGCCGAGAGCTGTAAAGGCAAAAACCCGAAACCGATTGACTTATCAGTAGGATTCCATTATGTTTACGCGCAGCCACTAAAGCCAGCTAGGGGAGTTCTTGAGAACTGAGACAGGCGCGGCCTGAACCCTTTGAACCTGATCCGGTTGACACCGGCGTAGGGAAGCGGCGCGAACTCCGACCTACTCTATTTCCGGAGCCGTGACCCATTCCGTCACGGCTCTTTTTCGTTCCAAAACCAAAACCCCAAAACCCTTAACAAGGAGAACATCTGAGGACATCTGAGTAAAAGCTAACCCCTGAGAGAACCTGAAAGCTTCAAGACTTGGGGTTAACCCAAAAGACTTTGCTTTTAGCTTCTCTCCGGTTCTGTTTATTCTCAGATGTGCTCAGATTTTCTCCTTGTTAGAGGTTTGGTTTCTCCAGTTTCTCTGAGGTTACCGTGCTAAGACTCGTGGTGGATCATAGTGGCAAGGAGCGGCGCATAGGGGGGCTCTACCTCATCACGGATCAAGCTGAGCGCCTGGTCCACCGCGTGCGCGAGGCGCTCTCCTCGGGAGGGGTCGCCGTCCTGCAGTACCGGGACAAGGTCCGCAGCTACGAGGAACGCCTGGAACTGGGACAGGAGCTGAAACACCTCTGCACGGAATTCCAGGTGGAATTCATCGTCAACGACGACGTCGAACTGGCCTTCGCCCTCGACGCCGACGGCGTCCATCTGGGGCAGGACGACGGCGACCCGGCCGCGGCACGCGAGGCGCTCGGCCCCAAAAAGATGATCGGGATCTCGACCCATTCGCTCACGGAAGCGCTCGAGGCGCAGGAGGCCGGCGCCGACTACGTCGGCTTCGGAGCCATCTACCCCACCGACAGCAAGGAGGTCGAGCATATCCAGGGGCCGGAGAAGCTCGTGCTTTTGAAGGAAAAGCTGAGGATACCGGTGGTCGCCATCGGCGGCATCACCAGGGACAACGCCTGCGCGGTGATCGACGCCGGAGCCGACGCCATCGCGGTGATCTCGGCGGTGCTGTCGGCCAGATCCCCCGCGCTCGCCGCGACGGAACTGGCGCTCCTCTTCAACAGGAAGGCGATGCAGCCGCGCGGCGGCGTGCTCACCGTGGCCGGGAGCGACTCGGGAGGGGGCGCCGGCATCCAGGCGGACCTGAAGACTGTGACGCTTTTGGGAAGCTACGGCGCCTCTGCCGTCACCGCGCTTACCGCACAGAACACCCGCGGCGTTACCGCCATCCATCCGGTCCCGGCCGCCTTCCTCGCGGAACAGATCGACGCGGTCCTTACGGACATCCCGATCGACGTGGTGAAGGTAGGGATGCTCTCCTCGGCCGAGAACGCCGCCACCCTCGCCGACAGGCTCACCGACCACGGCGTGAGGATGGTGGTGCTCGACCCGGTGATGAGCGCCAAGGGGGGGGTAGCGCTCATGGAGGACGAGGCGCTAGGCGTCCTGAAACAGAGGCTCATCCCGCTTTGCTACCTGCTCACGCCGAACATCCCGGAGGCCGAGGCCCTCACCGGGCTCACCATCACCGATACGGCCGGCATGGAACTAGCTGCTCGGGCTCTGCACCTCATGGGGGCAAAGCACGTGCTGGTCAAGGGGGGGCACCTGACCGAGGGGGTAGTCACCGACATCCTCTTCGACGGCGCCGGCTTCACCCGCTTCACGGCTCCGCGCGTACTCACCCGCAACACCCACGGCACCGGCTGCACGCTGGCCTCGGCAATAGCAAGCTATCTAGCCCAGGGGGAACCGCTCCCCGGCGCGGTGCTCCGGGCGAAGCTCTTCGTCACCCGCGCCATCAAGTACGCCCAACCGCTGGGAAAGGGGCACGGCCCCGTGAACCATTTCATGGCGGCAAGAGACCAGGCCGAATAAACCAGGGGCTAGGGGCTGGGAATTTTCATCGACACGACAAGAAGCAAGTTCAATAAAGGAGTAGACATGACTCAGCTCGAATACGCCCGCAAGGGGATCATTACCGACAAGATGAAGACCGCGGCCCTCGCCGAAGGGGTGGATCCGGAATTCATCCGCGCCGGTATCGCCGCGGGCAACATCATCATCTGCCACAACAACAAGCACGCAAACGGGACCCCACTCGCAGTGGGCAAGGGGCTCAGAACCAAGGTGAACGCCAACATCGGCTCCTCCGCCGACGACCTCAACTTCGAGAACGAGCTGGAGAAGGTGCGCGTGGCCGTGGCCAGCGGCGCCGACGCCATCATGGACCTCTCGACCGGCGGACCGGTGGACGAGATCCGCCGCGCCGTGATCGCCGAGACCTCCGCCTGCATCGGCACCGTGCCGCTGTACCAGGCGGCACTCGACGCGGTCAGAAAGCACAAGAAGGCGATCGTGGAGATGACGGTCGAGGACATCTTCCAGGGGGTGATCAAACACGCCGAGGACGGCGTCGACTTCATCACCGTGCACTGCGGAGTGACCCGTTCGACGGTCGAGCGCATGCGCAAGGAAGGGCGCATCATGGACGTGGTCTCCCGCGGCGGCGCCTTCACCATCGAGTGGATGGCCCACAACAACGCGGAAAACCCGCTCTACGAGCACTTCGACCGCCTGCTGGAAATCGTCAAGGCCTACGACATGACCCTGTCGCTGGGAGACGGCTTCCGCCCCGGCTGCCTGGCCGATGCGACCGACCGCGCCCAGATCCACGAGCTGATCCTTTTGGGCGAACTCACCCAGCGCGCGCAGGAGTACGGCGTGCAGGTAATGATCGAGGGGCCCGGCCACATGCCGCTGAACCAGATCGAGGCCAACATCCTCTTGCAGAAGAGGCTTTGCCACGGCGCTCCCTTCTACGTGCTCGGGCCGCTGGTCACCGACATCGCACCGGGCTACGACCACATCACCTCGGCCATCGGCGGCACCATAGCCGCGGCCGCCGGGGCCGACTTCCTCTGCTACGTGACACCTTCGGAGCACCTGAAGCTCCCGAGCGTCGAGGACGTGCGCGAGGGTGTCATGGCGAGCCGCATCGCGGCACACGCAGCCGACATCGTCAAGGGGGTCAAGGGGGCCATGGAGAAGGACAACGAGATGGCCCGCTGCCGCAAGAAGCTCGATTGGGAGGGGCAGTTCGCCCTCGCCATCGACCCGGTAAAGGCGCGCCGCCTGAGGGAGGAGTCGGGGGTCGCCGACCACGGCGCCTGCACCATGTGCGGCGAGTTCTGCGCCTACAAGGTGATGGACGACGCCACCCAGCGCGAAAAGGCCAACTCAGCCAACGCGGCCTAAACCACCTGGTTACCGAGCCAGTCCCCATCCCTGCTGCCTAAAAAAAATAAAAGCCATGCCCGGCGCGCTGCCCGGCATGGCTTTTTTGTTCCGAACTCCCCTGCCCTTTCTTTAAGACTACTGGCGGTGGTTGAAGCGCATGGTGATGGTGGTCCCTTTCCCCAGCTTGCTCCACGCCAGCACCCGGCCGCGATGCATGGTCATGATCGCCTTGACGATGGCGAGCCCAAGCCCGGTTCCGACGCGGAGCTCCCCCTCCACTTCCTGGTCTATCCGGTAGAAACGGTCGAACAGCATCGGCAGATGCTTGGCTTCTATGCCGCACCCGGTATCGCTCACGTCCACCTCGACGCTGCCGTCATTGCGGGGGCGAATGGTAACCGAAACCACACCGCCGCTCGGGGTATGCGAGATGGCGTTGGAAACCAGGTTGCTGAGCGCACGGCGAAAGAGGGTCCGGTCGGCAGCGATGACGGCGGCGCCGCGGCACTCCAGGGTGATGCCGGCCTCGGCCGCCTCCTCCGAGAAGTAGTCGATGACCTCGGAAGCCTCCCCCTCTGCCGCGAGCCTTTGCAGCAAAAGATCGTTGTTGTTGCTGTCGGCGCGCGCCAGAAAGAGCAGCCGGTCTATGGTCAGGGAGAGCTGGGTGTACTCCTCCAGCGCCGAGGCGAGTACTTCGCGGTAGGCCTCCGGCGTCCTTTCCTTGGACAAGGCTATTTCGGTCTGCAGCATCAGGTTGCCTATCGGGGTGCGCAGCTCGTGCGCCAGGTTCCCCGAGTAGTGCGAAAGACGCTGGAAGGACGTTTCCAGGGTGTCCATCATGGTGTTAAAGGAGTTGGCCAGGGACTGCATCTCGACGGGGAAGATGGCGGGGTTGAGCCTCGTGCCGAGTTCGTCGTCGGTTACCTGCGCGATGGTGTCGGAGAGGTCGTTGAGCGGCTTCAACCCGTGCCGCACCACGAGAAGCGAACTGGGTATGGCGAACAAAAGGCCGCCGAAGCCGAAAAGGATCAGGTAGGTGCGGTAGCTGGCGGCAAGCCTTTCATGCGGGGAGAGGTCGACGGCGATCTGCAGGCGCCAGCCGTTGCTTTGCGACAGGGGGTCGTGCAGCGCTGCGTTGCGGATCAGGTATAACTTGCCGTCTTCGGCCCGGTACTTCTTGAGCTGACAGTCCCCCGCCAGCGGGAAGGCCGCGATGGGAACGCCCTTGAGGTTCTTGCCTTCGAGGAGCGGGTTGCCGTTTTTATCCAGGAGGCGGAGCAGTATGCTGTGACGCCCCACCTCCTCGCTCTCGGCCTCGTTCTGCATCGAGTTCCGGAGCATATCTACTCCGTTGGAGGAGAAAAGCAGCGTCCTGATGGAGGCGATTTCCGACCTGAGTTCAGCGTTGGCGGATTGGTCCAACTGTTCGACGATCTTGAAGTACAGCAAGGTGGCGCAGACGGTGAAGGCGACCAGGATGGTAAGGATATGCACCATGGCCAGGTTGTGGGCGATGGAGAAAGCCCCGGGACGGTCGACCAGAATCCCTTTTTTTAGAAGCCGCAGCGTCTTACCGATCTTCAAGTATGTACCCCAAGCCGCGCACCGTGTGTATCAGCTTCTTCTCGTAAGGCCCGTCCACCTTGGCCCTCAGGGCGGCTACCTTGACGTCGACGATCTTCAGGTTGGCGTCGAAGCCGAGGTTCCACACCCGCTCGGCAATCCTCAACCGGCTTTGCACCTCTCCCGCCCGCCGGATCAGCAGGGAGAGCAGGGCGAACTCCTTCGGGGTGAGTTCCAGGTTCTTCCCCGCGCGGGTCGCCTTGTGGGCGAAGAAGTTGACGGTAAGGTCCGCCACCTGTATCTCGTCCTGCTGCACCACCTGTCCCCGGCGCAACAGCGCCTGGACCCGGGCGCAAAGTTCGGCGAAAGAGTACGGCTTGACCAGGTAGTCGTCCGCCCCAAGCTGCAGCCCGGTGATGCGGTCGTGCACCTCGTCGCGCGCGGTAAGGATCATGACCGGAGTGGTAGATCCCCCTTCGCGCAACCGCTTCACCACCTCGAACCCGTCGATGCCGGGGAGCATAAGGTCGAGGACGATCAGGTCGTAGTCCCTCTCCCGGGCCATCGCCAGCCCCTTGAGCCCGTCGGATGCGACGTCCACCGTCACCGACATCTCCGACAATCCTCTGCGCAACTGTTCAGCGGTTTTTTCCGCGTCTTCCACGATCAAAAAGTACATAAGCTCGAATTCCTCCGGGGCCGGCAGCGGCCGTCCTAGCCGAACGACAGCGAATAGCCCCAGTAGCTGCCGGCGCCGACCACTAGCAGCAGCAGGACGTGCTTTATCACCAGCATCCTGCGCCGCGTCCGCTCAGCTTCGGGGCCGTAAAAATTGTTGACGTAGGTGAAGCTGCGCATCCCGCCGGTGGCGAAGATGGCGGCGGCAGCCCCCACCGTGTTCCAGAAGAAGAACCGCTCGATACCGGAGAGGATCACGGTCACCTCGGGGATACCTCCCCGGAAACCGTGCAGCAGGTAGATCGCTATCAACGCCGAGAGCCAGTAGCCCGTGGCGAAATCGTGGATGAAGCCGTTCAGCACGATGGCTGCCTTCTTGATCGAATCCATGTTGCTCCAAAATCTTGTCCAGCCCTTACGGAATCGGCGCGAAGGTGTGCGGGTGGTCGCTGGCACCGGCATTGCCGCGCACCGTCTTGATGCTTTTTAAAAGCGCCTGCACCTCGGGCGGCATCTGCTTTCCTTCCTTCATCATCGACCTCATCTGCACCGCCAGGTACGAGTTGTTGATGAGGATGTCCAAAACCGCGACCATGAAGGTCTGCTTCCAGGGGGAGAGGTCGTGCAGCTTCTGGAACTTGTGCATGTAGAACTTCTGGCTCGCGCGGCCCAGCTCCCTTTCCAGCTCCTCCACCGTCATCGCCTTCGGCTTTATCACCGGCTCCACCAGGTTGTACTTGCGGTAGTCCTTGGTCGCCACGTACGGCTCCAGCTCGGGGTAGAGCTCGGCGTAGGGCCAAGGGGCGATGGCGAGGAAAAACGCCATGTCCGGGTTGTAATGCTTGGCGAGCTCGATGGTCGCCGCGATGCTCTCCGGCGTGTCGTCCGGCATACCCAGGACGAACGAGGTCTCGGAGACGATGTCGGCGTTGTTGATGATGTCGATGGCGGCTTTGGACTGCTCCACCTTGGTGTTCTTGTTGAAGAGGTCGAGGGTCGCCTGGTCCCCCGCTTCCACCCCGACGTAGATGTGCTCGACCCCTGCCTCGCGGTACTTGTCCATGATGTCCGCGTCGCGCAGGATGTCGTCCACCCGGGTTTCCATCAAAAGCTTCACCCCGACCTTCCTTTCGATCATCAGGTCCAGGATGCGCACCCAGCGCTCGCGGTCGAAGGTCGGGATCTCGTCGGAGAGCATCGCCACCTCGACGCCGTAACTGTCGCGCAGAAGCTCCAGTTCGGCCACGAAGTTCTCGGCGCTTCGGGCGCGCCAGGAGCGTTCCCAGAAGAGCTGCTGCGAGCAGAAGGAGCATTTCTCCATGCAGCCGCGCGACGAGGAGACGATCGCCAGGCGGGCGTTGTTCTTGGCGCGGTAGGTGTAGATGGGCCATTCCACCAGGTCCCACGCCATGGGGAGCGCGTCGAGGTCCTGGATGGACGCCGCCTTCGGCGTCGTGACCACGGCGCCGTCGCGCCAGAAGGAAAGTCCGGGGACGCAGGCGGGGTCGCCCCCTTGGTTCAGGCAGTCCAAAAGCTTAACCAGGGTCACTTCACCCTCGCCCCGGACGATGAAGTCGACCGTGTCGTGCTCGGCCTTGAGCATCTCGTCATAGCAGAAGGTGGCGTGCACGTTCCCGTGCACCGTGACCACGTCCGGGTTGATCTCCTTGGCCAGCGCCGTCAGCTCCAGCGCGTGCCCTATGGAGGCGGTGAACGAGGTGGTGGCCACAACGTCCGGGTTGAAGGCCCTGATGCGCGCCTCAATCTCCGGCCACTTGTGCCAAAGGCTCATCGCGTCGTAGTAGTCCACCTCGTAGCCGGCTGCGCGCAGCGACCCGGCAACGTATACGAACCCCACATTGAGCCAGGTCCCCGCTGACTCCACGACGCCGGAATGATACGGCGGCGTTATCAGTGCGACCCTTTTTATAGTCATATCCAACCCCTTCCAGGTATCAGAACTGTAGTTAGTGAAGTCGATTTCTGAGTCGGTTTGTTTACTATGCCACAGAGGCCATCGAAATGAAAAGATAAAGCCTTGTCGCAGCCCGGTGACCCGGCCACTGTAATACAGATGTGCCATTCTTTGCGCGTTTTTTAATAAAAGCGTAACCAAATGGTTACTTTTGATGTGCCTGAATTCAAGCGACTTTGATGCTTGCCTCGTTTTATTCGGGCTGACCCGATTCACGGAGGCGTTTTACGGCATTGACATTCAACTTGATGCCGCAATTTCGGGAGATTATGTTCTGGAGCGGGGGGGGAGACAGGACGCGTTCGGTAGGGGTGAAGGCAATGACAGCGTTAATCGTGTCTATTAGGGCCCGGCCGCTGGATTACCCCTTCATCCTCAGCATACCGGAGATGGCGCCACTGCAGAAGGCAACCAGCCAGCAGCTGTAGATAGCGAGGCTTACCCGGTGGAACAGGTGGTTCATGGCGTCGGCGCGCCGCGCAAGCGTGGCCGAAAGCGCCAGCAGGAAATGGAAGGCCATCCCCGCAAGCGACGCGATGCCGGTGATGTTGTGCCACTCGGGCGCCTTGCCGAACGCCTGGGCGTAGTGGTTCATCTCGCGGGTGCCGAGGTAGTCGCAGAAAAGCCCGATGCCGAAGATGGCCAGATGCTTCGCGCGCAGCCCTTCCTTACGGCCGCTGAAGACGGCCCAGGTATAGAAGATAAGCGCCAGCGTCATCCAGAACACGGCGGTGGCCAGCAAGGTTTTGTGTTCCGCTCCCATCATCGCTCCTTCTCCCCGGCGGAGTGCAGCATGCATTGGATGCTGGGACTGTCAGTCCTTGCCGTGGCGGGCAAGTAAGTCCGAGATGTCCTGGTCGGAGAACGAGATGTGCGGCTTGACGGGGATGTCGTTCCCGGGCTTGCAGCTCGCCATGCCGATGGCAAGGACGTAGACGTCAGCCTCCCCAGGCGCCAGCTGCCGGGGTCCCCATTGCATGGAAAGAACCCTGGTGGTCGGGCTTTGCAAAGGCACCCGCTCCTTCTCGCTGGCGAAAAAGCCGAGCCGGTTCGAGAAGTACATCAGGTCCGGCCGCGCCCCCAGCGACTCGATGAAGTTCGCCAGGTTGGTGTACTGCTGCGTCTCGCCGGCAGCGCTGTTGCCGTGGTCGTACATGCCGAAATAGGAATCGCGCTCAGGATCGAGCCCGGTCTCGTACTGGAAGAGCCGCCCTCTGCCCCACCCCACGTTCCCCGTGGAGCCGCGGTAGTCCCCCACGGAGGGCTCGTCGCCGTAGACGTAGTAGTAGAGAGCCGGCGTTCTCCCCTCGTTGCGCACCCGGTTCACCAGGATGAAATAGGGTTCCCCCGCCTTGAAGACGGCGAAACGGTCGATGTGCAGCGCCATCCCTTCGCCGGCGACGCGGTGCGAGCTGGAAAGCACCATCTTCTCCCGGCTCGAAACCAGCACGCGGCTGCCGAGGAATTCCCACTTCGAGGGGGAAAGCTGTCGCGAACCATTCCCCAGGGCTATACCCTCGTTGGCGTTGCCCCAAAGGTGCCGCCACTTCTTGCCGTCGAAGAAGGCCATCCCCGACTCCCCCTCCTGCGGGGAGGCGTTACCTTCCTCGTAGGGTACGTTCCCCCCGACGAAAATCCCGCGGGGGATGGCGTTGCCGGCGTCTACGAACCTGCTGAAGCAGGTGATGAGCATGGTCCCGTTGGGAAAGACGTTCCTGACGAAGCCGCTGCCGTCGGCTTGGAACCAGTCGTACTGGAGATGGGAGCCCGCGGGGGCGAAGGCTTTGGAAAAGTGCAGGGACTTGGCGACCTCATCCCAGTGCAGGGCGAACAAGAGCCGGTCCTCCTGCCCCAGTTGGATCATGTCCGTCAGCACCAGGCGGTACGGGCCCTCGCGCAGCAGGTATACCCCCTTGTAATTACGGGTCACTTCCACCCGCACCAGCCAGGAGAGCGCCAGTAGAAAAACCAGCGCCGCGCCGCCCACGCAGCACCAAATCTTCCGATTCAACTTCGGGTGAAGCATCCCCGCCACCTGCCTAGCCGCCAAGAGAATGTAAACACTGTCTAATCAAATAGATACATTCTAATGAAGAGGCGAGACAGGAGCAACCCAAATTATTCTCATGACAGTAACCATAGTTTCGACGGTCAGGAAATTTCCGTCATCCGCGCCTTCAGCGCCTCAGATATCGGCCCCCTGAAAGTTCAAAGGTGTTGATCTGGCTTGGGAGAAAAATCGTTGGGCGGGCCGCCGTAGCTCCCGGCGGAGGGCAGCATCCGGCGGGGGGATACTCTCCCCCGCCGGATTTTCTCAAACCTGCTTCTTACTGCTCGTAAAGCTAAGGCCTCATGCGGATTAT
Organism: Citrifermentans bemidjiense Bem; assembly: GCF_000020725.1. Lineage (NCBI taxonomy): Bacteria > Pseudomonadati > Thermodesulfobacteriota > Desulfuromonadia > Geobacterales > Geobacteraceae > Citrifermentans > Citrifermentans bemidjiense. The sequence continues at coordinate 3,984,843 of NC_011146.1, forward strand.
CTTTCGATACTCCACGGCTTGGTCTTCTTGAAGTGGCAGCTCACGTTGAAGCAGCTGCCGGACTTGTTGACCCCGCCGTTGACCAGCTGGGCGGAGGTGTAGCCCAGGAACGGATCGTCGCTGAAGCGGTACTGCGGATCGATCTTGACGGTGACGTTGTCCACGTGGTTCCTGATCGGCAGCGCCCTTGAGTGAGCATCGTTGCCGCCGTTGTGGCAGGGGAGGCAGTTTGCCCAACCCTCGGAAGGCTTGGCGTCCTTCTTGATGTGAGCTGCAACCGCGTGGGCGCCGCCGCCGCCGGAGTAGTCTTCGAAGCGGGCGGAAGACCAGTTGCCCTGGACACCGAAGGTGACTGCGGAGATGGTTTTTCTCGGAGCCGGCGGGTAGCCATGGCAGGCGTCGCATCCGCCGTTGGGAACGAAGGCGAGGCCGGTTGCCGGGTTGTGCTGGTGGCACTCGAGGCAGTTCGTGGTGGAATCCACGTGGGTTGCCTCCGGCTGCCCGGCCTTGGTGAAGTACTGGGTCGTGGTGTGGCAGACCTGGCAGACGCCGGTGCGAGCACCGTTAGCGAAGGTGTTGACGGTGGTGAAGCTCACCGCGGTTCCGTTGATCGTGCCGTTAATCATCATGCTGTTTGCGGTACCGTGCGCGTTGTGGCAGTCGGAGCACTTGGCGCCGAGTGCGCCGGTGGGGCGGTGCACCTTCACGTTCAGAGCGGCGCCGGCTACCTTGCCTGCGTCGGTGTGGCAGTAGTTACATTCCTGGTTGTCCGCGCCGGTCAAGGCGCCCAAGAGACGCTTCTGGTCGCCGGCTATGCCGTTGATGTGTGCGGAGTTGGCGTCGTGGCAAGCGGAGCAGGACTGGTTGATTCCGGTCTTGCCGTGGCCCGCGGTCGCTGCCAGGGTCTTGTCCGGAGCGGTGAGGGCGCCGATGACGGAGAGCTGGCCCCCTGCGGTGCTGTGGCAGCTTTCGCAGGAAACGCGCCCGGTGGTCCAGTTGGTCGACTGCTTGTGGCAGGTGGAGCAGGTGCCGATCTTGTTGTAGCCGATGGCGAGGTTAAGCGTGCCGTCTGCGTGGCTGGCTGCGGTGTTCGGGGTATGGCAGCCGGAGCAGGAGGTGGCAGCGGCGCCGTCGAAGCCCGGGCCGTAGGTTGCGGTGAAGTGGGCGGAGTGGGCGTTGCTGCTCACCAGGCCGTTCGCGGTGGTGGAAAGCGCTTTATGGCAGGTACCGCAAGCGCCGGAGTTCTTGTCGTTCCACTTCGGGGTGCCGGAAAGGTGGCAGGAAGTGGCGCAGTTCTTGGTGTCGGTGGCGAAGCTGGTTACCTTGACGCCGGCAACCTCGACGATGGCGTCGCCGTGCAGGGTCTTGTCTGCGAAGGTGGTGCTGCCGGTGACGGTCTGCGCGTGGCAGGTGTCGCAGGCATAGCCCTTGGTGGAAACGTGAGCCGCGTGGGCGTTGGTGGTAAGGGTTGCGGCGTCGCCGTGGCAGCCGTTGCAGCCAAGCGACTGGCCCCATTTGGCAGCGCCGACGCCTGCGATCTTGCCGCCGCCGTCGTGGCAGGATACTGCGGAGCAGCTGTTCCCTGCGATGGTGAAGCTCTTGCCGTTGCCGGCTGCTACGTTGCGGGTGCCGTCGGTGTGCGGAGCGCCGGCCTTGATGGTCAGGCCGTCGGTGGTGGTGTTGACGTGGCAGTTCTGGCAGCTGGCAGCGCTGAATACGTGGTTTGCGTGGCTGTTGGCGCGCGGCTGGTCCATACCGTCGTTCTTGTAGTTAGGCTCGCCGGCGATGGAGGCGACAGCACCAGGCGCCGTGTCGGAGCCATGGCAGCTTTTGCAGTCCAGCGCCTGGGTCTGGGTCCAGGTAACCGTCTTCTGGACTCCCTTGCCGTCGGTGTGGCAGTAGGAGGTGGAGCAGGTCCCGGCAACCGGGGTCCCTACGTGGGCGCCCGCGACGTCTTTGTTCTTGTTGACGTGGTTGTTGAAGTTGCCGATGGTGTTGTTGTCGGTCACGGTGGCGGAGTGGCACTCCACGCAGCCGTAGTTGGTGCCGAGGAAGCCGGCGTTGTTCACGTGTTTGGCGTGCTTGCCGGAGAGGGTGTTGCTGGTCGCGTCGCCGTGGCAGCCGGCGCAGCTAAGAGAAGCGCCCCAGGTCGGCGGGGTGAAGCTACCCTGGCCGTTGCTGTGGCAGTAGAGGTTGGCGCACTGGTTGCCGGCGAAGGAGCCGCCGTCGGGGAGCACCACTTCGATGGCGCGGCCGGCGCTGGTTGCGTGGCTGAAGGGCTTTGCCTGAGCGCTGTGGTCGGTATGGCACTTAACGCAGGAGCCGGTACCGGTGCCGAAGTAGGAGGCGTGCTTGCTATTGAGTGTCGGGTGGTTGCCGGTAGCCGGAGCTACGTCGTGGCACTGGGAGCAGTCGCCGGGAGCCTGGAACGGTGCAGCGCCCCAGGCCGGGGTGGCCTTAAGGGTGCCCTTGCCGTTACTGTGGCAGGCCGCGGTGGAGCAGGAACCCATCGGGGTCGGCGGTACCGAGGTCTGGTTCACAAACCCGGCTGCGATCTTCCGTGAGTAGCCGATGCCGTCGGCAAGCTCGATGGTCTTGTTCCTGTGGCCCATGGCGTAGCCGCTCACGTCGCCGTGGCACTTGGCGCAGGAATTGACCGCTGCCGAAGCGTGACCCTGGTGGTTGCCGGGAATGGCGCCCGTGTTGGGGTCCTTCTTCGCGTTGGCGGAATCCAGCGGCGGCATTTGGTGACAGAAGGTACAGTCATAGCTGTACTGCGAAGCAGCTTGTGCCTGTCCGGCACCAAGCGCCATCAGTGTCAGCACTGACATTGCCAACACTAACAAACAACGCCCTACGTACTTAGATAACATCTTTCCCTCCTCAGTCATAACAACCATTGCAGATGTGTCGCCTGTGGTAACTCCTCTATCAGCTGCCGGAACTATTCTTCCGTACTTCACTTTTCCGACGGGCTCATTGTGACAGGCGATGTCGAATCACTTGCCTGTAGCGTTTTGCGCCGCGTTGGTCTAACGGTGTGCCCCCTGCAGCAAAAAACATGCCCCACTTCCCTCAGTCAATAAGATAAAACAGCCTGCCGCTTCACACTAAGAAGGTAAACCATTGAATTACTGAGTTGCTGCGATGAGAAACAAAACCTCTGGCGACATTTGGGCCAGGCGTGGGCTTTCCGAAGGTGGTGCTGGCCGCCGGTGAAATAACCCCGTTTCGGCAATAGTTACCGCGATTTAACCAAAACGTTACCATTTTATGTTTTTCAGAAAGGAGTGTGGCGGACGAGGGTATCCGGTAGCGGAGCGGCTCTTATCATGCCGGAGCGTGCGGCAGAATGTCATTGACGGATACCTGATTTTAGGTTAAAAGATACCTCTGCTCACAGCCGGCTTTTCAGCAGGTTGTGGCAAAGATACCAGCAGGTTAGCTAGTGCAAGAACAGAGAGATGCCGGAGTAACTCAGTTGGTAGAGTAGCTGATTCGTAATCAGCAAGTCGGCGGTTCGAATCCGCTCTTCGGCTCCATAAAAACAAGGGGTTACAGCTTTTGCTGTAGCCCCTTTCCTTTTCGGTAGCCATCTGGGTAACACATGGGTAACATCATCGCCCAAGACGGAACAACATAGGGAAGGCTTTGCTACCACGATTCAGTTGCCCCAGAGAACACAAAAGGGCAGCTGGTAGCTGCCCTTTCTTGTCGCGTATGTCGCCCCCCTGGATGATCTTCCACTATGACCAGAAGATGGCGTTCCCTAGGTGGTTCTCGATAATTTTGGAATGCGTGGAGTTAGCAAAAGTGTGCATGAATGAGTGATGAATAGTCAGAACCAAGTCTTGGTATTCATCATCGAAATCATCTTCCAGAGAACGGATCGTCAAACCGATCCTCTTTGCTTCGTCCAGATGGATGTGGCGTGAGTGAGTCTTGGTGTCCTTGTGGTTGTTCAGGTAATCAACTATAGCCTCTGATTTCCGCTTCTTTTCGGGGTCCCCTTGGAACATACCGGTTTCGAGCCACTCCCGCACCATCTGAGACGCCAAATCTATGGCATTTGAACACTCCCCGATAAAGGTAGGGTGGTACTTTCCTACTATTACCTGCCACATAGGGATAGTCCCAGGATCCTTCTTAGTTTCTTGGATTGCACGTTCAAACTCGGCTATAACCCCATGGGCAGGTATCCCCCCATACTGCGGGTCGATGGGGCCGATGTTGGACTGCTTCCCCATAATGATTTCATTGCAGGAGCACGCCAGCATCGTCCCGGCCGACATAGCTAGTTGGGGTACGAAGGCTCGTATATCGGTGCCGAACATAGCCCTGAGATAGTTTACTATGGACTCTGTCGCGGAGATATCTCCCCCCGGTGTGTGCAGAATCAAGTCCAAACCTTTTGTCCTATCTAGGTTATGGATGGTTGCCATGAGGCCGTTCTTGTCATCATCATTGACGTGGGCCATGGAAAGCTGGGGTTTCTGCAGCCAGCCAGAGTAGTAAGCGATTACATTCCTACCGGTCTTCTCATGGAATAACTTCAGATACTTCCGGCGCACGGTATCGAGAGAGGAAACTCCTCCAGTAGCAATAAGTTCTGCTAAGACTTCATTCCAACTTGGCAATTCGCTCCCTCCGTCATCTCAAGGTGTATGGGCAAAAAAAAGGAGGCCCTATGAGGGGCCTCACTTTGCTTGCTGTTCTGAACTTACCTACTTCAGTACAGTGGAACTGGAGTAGGTAGTCGGCGCTTCATGAAGGATGCTGCATCGCTTATATTGCTTGGCAAACGGCGCTGCACCGGGATAGGTAACGAGGTAATTAGCACCTAGCCCCAGTTGTTCAAACCCCCGCTTCACTTCCGCCTCGCTCAATGTGGTCTTTTCGTCTCTCATGGTCCATCCCCCCTTCGAAATAGGCCCGATTCATCATTTACTGCGCGAGTTAAGTCCTTTGTATAGCGTTAACTGCATTAAAGTCAAGTGTTTTATAGTTAAAACCAACGTTCTACAATAACATTTTTTAATAGCAATAAAGGTGCCATTTCCAACCAATACAGTAATATTCGGTAACAGTTCACCTTAACTTTAGCTATTATTTCAGCGATATACAGGAGGTGCCGTTGGCACCCCTGCTGTCAGTCCAAAGCTCTATACTATCGCTGTGCTGACATTAGGCCCAGAAGGCGCGGGGTATCCCTTTTGGACCTGTCGACGTGGATAATTAGTCATGGTCCGAATGTCTCTACTCCTTGATCGTTCGGAGATACTGCTTCGTTGGGCATTGCATACTCTAATCGGCACTCCGTCGTAGAAGGAAACAGCCGCGCCGCGATGTACGCTTCCACTTCTGCCACCCGATACCGCACCAACCGCCCCACCTTGACGAACGCAGGCCCCCTTCCCTGCCACCTCCATTGATGGAGGGTCGACTCCTTCACCCTCAGCACCTCGGCGGCCTCTCTCGTGGTCAGTAACGTGCTGAGCACTGTCATGGTTTTTCGAGCCCCATGATGACCCTCAGCGCCTTCCCTGTGGGGCCCGGGACTGCAGGTTTGAAGTCAAGCTCGAGTTGGCTGGCGTCGGCGGCCTTCTTGTCCTTCTTTGCCCTCGCTCTCGGACACCTCTCCGGGCACATTTTCTCCAGCTTCGCGCATACTGGCCCGATACCTGCGGCCCGCGACGCCGCAGACTTCAAAGGCCGTCCGCACCTCCGACACGGACAAGGGCAAAGAGTTGATTTCCCCACCGGCACCTTGCGGGGCGGGTACAGTTTGAGGAACGTAAGGATCGTGGCCAGGACTGCGATGAGGGGGTTGGCTCTAGGTGTGCTCATGTGGCACCTCCTATGGTTGGATTTTGTAGGGAATGCCAATGGCGGCAGACAAAATCCGACCAGACAGTGGTGCACCTGAAAAGAACCGATAAAACAACACAGGAAACTCAACCAGAAACGAAACCGAAAACGACACCCAAAACGCACACGAATACAGTCCCGCTTTGGCTACCGCTAAATACGTGTTTCACATGCATGGCAAAATTCCACACTTATTTTTTACCCCTCCAGATGCCTCATTTCAGCCTGAGGTCGAGGGGTTGCATGACTAAGGGGGGTGCACGAAAAAAGGCCTTCGTTGACTAGCGGAACGGGGACACTTGGAAGGGGACAGTGCTGGAATCTGCCTGCGCCGCGGTGCCGCGACAGGCAGTTGGTTTATGGCTGAGGGAGGAGAACCTGAGGCAAGGATATCCAGGCATGGACGCAACGGAGAGTAGCTCGGGAAGGTTCTGCAGATCGTCCAGGTTAGGCGGCGACTGTGCCCGGTGTGTGCCTTCCGCCTGGCCCCGATCTCTTCCGCCTTGGGCCCGTCCTCCTGCTTTTCCCCCTCGGCGCAAGGGGTAGCCGCATCGTTAATGAGATCGTCGCCTGTAGGCAGAATTTCGCACTCGGCCGACAGCCCGGAGGAGATGAATAGCAACATGACCGTGATATGGTGCGGCGGTCTCAGATGTCGCGGATCCGGCGGGCGAGCTCGGCGCGCAATTGCCCCAGGGGGAACATGCGGGTGTCGGGTAGCGATGTGGATTTTCGTAGGGGATGTGTGGCGTGGGCATCGTGCACCTACAGTCGTTTCTATCTCTTGTGCGGGACAGCAACCACGATGGAGAGCCGATGAGGTGCGAGGCGACAAAGAGAGGAGCCGGCACCCCAGAGCGAGCACCATACCTCTCTTTAGGGGATTCGCTACAGTGTCAGGGCAACCTAGGAGAAAATAGACATGGCCAGTTCAATGTTGTACCCTCGGGCAGCTCAGATCAGGAGGCACATATGCAGCGAGATATGGATCTATGTAGGAAGATACTGCAGGTTATCGAAGGTGGAAATGATCGGCCACACACAATAGGAGTGACCGATCTCGGCGAAGATGAGGCCTTCAATGTCACACAGGAGACCCTCAACTACCACGTGAAGCTTCTGATACAAGCGGACCTGGTTAACTCAAGTGGGACCCTCGTGAGAGGGATTCCGGTGGTGCGGGGACTTACCTGGAAAGGTCATGATTTTGTGGAAAGCTCTCGAAATCAAGGTCTGTGGGAGAAAGCAAAGCAGACGGTAAAGGAAAAGACGGGGGGGCTGACTCTTGAACTGCTCTCAGCTGCCCTTGCCTCGGTAGCAAAGAAAGCACTCGGGATTGACGACTGAGCCCTGCAGCAGAGACTATGGTGAGGACAGACAAGCGGTGAGCATCTCAACGCTCCCCCTCTCACATCCTCTCGATTAACGCCTGGATGTCCTCGGCGCGCCATGCGGTGCACCTGGCACTCAGTTTCACCCCTGCCGGGTACTTCCCCGCCTTGATGCCTTCCCACCAAACCGTCTTGCACACCGGGATGATCTTCAGCACCTCCGGCAGCCGGAGATAGCCTGTTTCAGACAAATGGCTCATCCGGCCCGCAGAGTTTTTTACCTTCTTTCCGCCAGGCGCCAGGCCGACCAGCTCTTGTTCACGCAGTTTCCGGACCACGGCGTCAGCAATCGCTTCGATATGTTCGGGTGTTAGGGCTACGGTGATCTGGTCGTTCTTCATAACTTCCCCTCCACATGGGCCTTTGCGGCCTCTTCTCGCTCCCATTCCGCCCGGTCTCGGTAGCCACAGCGGTCGAAGTACTGCTCTGCGAAGAGTCGCTCATCACTGCCGTTCGTGATGTAGGGCCTCTCCACCAGGTGGCAGAGGTCGGCGATGAATCCTTGAAGGACCGCCTCCGGGGTCGTGTTTACTTCCTCGCAAAGCTTCAGGAGCTCGTCCGGGAGAGCGAGGGTTAAGTTGCGCAGCGCTTCCCACCGGGACTTCCGGGTCGAGAGCCGGTGTATGTCGGTCTCGTCGTACAACCTCACGCTGTCCCGCTCCAGGAAGCGGAGCCCGGCCAGGTCCTCAGGGGTGATAGGCGGTTCATCGTAGTGATGCTGAATCTGCTTGGCCGTCAGCAGCTCTGCCTGGATCTCGCCGCCATACCCCCACAGAGTGACCTCTCCGCCGATGGCCTCGATGTAGTCGAGCTCGTCCTGGTCCTCTGCCCTGAAGACGGCCACCACGTTCGGGCTTTCCGCCCTAGCCTTTGCCGTTGCAGCCTGGTTGACCTCCACGCCGGCGGCTGCGAGTTGGCCAACGATCCGGTCAAATAGGCCCGGGGCGGTGGGGTTGCCCCCCTGGATCGCCTGGGAGCAAATCTCTTCCACTGTCTGGTGAATGTTGTCTGTCATTGACCTGCCCTCCCTTACGGGTCTTCCCAATCTGCGATTGAACCGGGGAGAGACTACATTCCTCTCCCCGGTGGTCCTGTTGGTGCCAGCATTGGCCTGTTTGCCATTTATTCCAACTCAGGGTAAGCGGGGTTCATAGCATTCGGGAAAATCCTCATGTATATCTCCTGGAGGCAGTCAGACAACACCTTCCCGTCATTTTCGGAATATCCAGCGTCGAACGTCTCCTTGATGATCCGGCCGATTTTCTCGACTGTGATTTTTTCCGCAGCGACATCCGAATCATTTTTCATTGCGATGGTGTTGCCCCGGTTATTCACTAGATCTCCTGCAGTCCCCAACGAGCCCACTGTTTCAGCCTTTTCGTCCCAATTAAAGGTAATGTTTATGCCTGTATGTTCAGCCCATAGGGCCCACTCTTCGGCCTCACAGCCGGCACCCAGCGCTACCTCACCCAAGCAGTGGCAGGTTGAATCTATCGCGCTAAGCTCCCGGTCAAGCAGCTCCAGCACCTGGTTCTTGCATGAACCGGGCAAGTTGTTAGTGAGGGCTTGGACACGCCAGCCGATACCTTTGATTGCGTCTGCCAGGTGGGTGAGGCTTGAATTCTGCCGCTCGAAGACATAGGAATTGATGGTTACGCTAAGCATGGGTCACCCCCTGCTCTGCCTGGAGTTTGGCGCGGAGCTCGTCCCTGAACTCAAAGCATTCGCGTTTCAAGTCAGGCCGCTGCTCAAAGGCACCGGAAAGCCCTTCATGCTCAATGATTTTGTTTGCGAACCAAAGCCGCCCAACCGTGTCCATCTGCTCTACGAGTGCGAAGAGCTTTTTAGTTTTTCCACCCATGACTCTAGCCATTTGCGTTGTCTCCCTTGTCTCATGGCCGCCTCGGTGTTAGAATTCCGAGTCGGGTTGCGGTGGTCCATGTCCGTGGTCCCTCATCCCTAAGTTGTACGGCCCCTCTGCAGTTCGAGCTGCAGGGGGGCTTTTTGCTACTGTTGGGCTGACTTTCCTCCACCTTTCTCTACCCACTCAATAAAGGCCGTTTCAGACAGAACAACCTTTTTCCCTAGTTTCAGCACTGCCGGCGCAAAACCGTTAGATTCCCGATGGAATATGAGGGACCGCAAAGCTCCCTCTGTGAATGCCGGGTACTTCTCCGCTAGCTGCTTGACTGTCAGAAAGCTTTTTGATCTTTCCATGTGTTCCCCCTTGGTCAGTGTTGACTTACCACTTATGGTAAGATACTAGTTACCACTGGTGGCAACTGTCAAGCACTAATTACCACAAGTGGCAACAAAGGGTGAAAATGGTCAGGGAGCGTGGTGGCGGCGTGACGCCGGAGAGGGTAGTTGAGTTGCTGAAAAAAGAGGTGTCGGAAACGAGTATGCTCGCGGTGTCGCGGTCCACAGGGTTAGGTCTAGCAGCTATCGGGAGGTATTTGAAGGGGATCGGCGAACCGACTACGGCGACCCTGCAGAAGCTTGCTGCGCACTTCGGGACCACCGTTCCCTATCTCCGCGGGGAAGCTTGGGCGATGAGAAACGGCGGGATCGACTATAACCAGGCCGGGCCGGTTGCGGTCTGCGGAGAATGCGGCTCAGAATTGCGGGTTGAAGTCCAGGGTGCCGGACCGCTGCGGGTCTGGTCTTGCGAACGATGTCAGCGTGGCACAACTTCCGAGGTTTAACCTTTGGTGACAGGCGGTCGCGCAATCACCTGTCAAATGCCGCGTCCTCCCCGCCCAAGCCATAATTAGAATATTGCATTGTGCATTGTTGTGATATGGTGCCCGGCATGTCTGGCAAGAAGAGCTTGGGCTGATTACAGGGAGCTGGCTTGGGGGAGGGGAGATCTGTGAAGACGGCGCTATTGTTGGTGGCTTCACTTGCGTTTGTCCATCCGGCACTTGCCGAATCATTGAAGGCCGCAGACTCGATAGTTGTGAGCCAAGACCCTTACAGGTCGGTTGAAATCTACGCATACGACAAAAATGGAGATCCTGCTTTAGCAAGCTTGCTCCATATGGTATTCATTCGCCCTTTGAAAACGCCACCCGAGTTCAATGCATACCGGTACTTCATGGGGATCGATTGCAAACGGCAGATATTCAAGGTTAAGAGGATGTCTGTCAACGGCGGTCCGATGGTTGAACTCAACAACGATTGGCAGACCGTATCGGTTGGCGGGGTAACTGAGCCGGATACATGGTTTAAACACGTGTGCCCATAATCACATGGGGCATCTAAGAAGCGCCTCCTCTTATCACCTCGCCAGCACATTTTTGACTGCGGTCGCTGTCCATTTGCCACCCCTCGCCGTCTTCACTCCCGCCGCTTCCATCTGCCCGGCGATTTCCCGCAGCGTGGCGCCCTGGGCCCGTAATGCCGAGATCATCGGTTTAACCCTGGATGCGAAGTCATCAGCCATGAGCTTGACCGACTCGGAGCCTTTCGCCCTGGCAGCATCCATGTCTGCATGGTGCAGGTTATCGGTACCGAGCTTGACGCCCCTCGCCTTCGCCGCGGCAAGGCCGGCTTTCGTCCTGGCAGAGATCATCTCTCTTTCACGCTGAGCCAGCGCGCCGTAAATGTGGATCGTGAAGGAGTCGCACCCGGGGAGGTCGCAGACGGCAAAGTCGATCTTCGTTTTCTGCAGCTGGGTGATGAAGTGGAGATCTCGGCTTAACCGGTCCAGTTTGCCCACCAGGACCCGGCCGCCGACGAGCTGAGCCTTCCGGATCGCCTTCGCCAGTTCGGGGCGGTCATCAACCTTCCCGCTCTCCACTTCCACAAAGGATTCAACCAGCTCGCCACCATTGGCAGCGATGAAGTCAGAGATCATCTTTTGCTGAGCCTCAAGACCCAAACCAGACTTGCCTTGTTTTTTGCTGCTCACCCTGGCGTAAGAGATCCACTTTTGCATAGCTGCCCCCTCTGTATAAATCCTTATTGAACGTTTAAAGGTAATATACAGCAACCAGAGGGAGAGTCAACAAGGAAAAGATCAGGTGAGACAAAAAAGCTGAAAGCTCGAAATTCCCGCTACAGGAGGCGATAAGCTTTCAAGAACAGCCAAGGGCCTTCATGGGAGGGGAATTGTGCGACGTTTAGCGACCTGCTCAACCTCGGAGGGACAAGCAGGCCGCCTATGATCAATCCTTGGCAGGTTCCTGAGGGTTGAGCTTACCAGCTTCAAAAAGCAGCTGGTGGTATGCCCTCCATGTTTCGTGGTCGGCGTCGTCGGCCGGCCTCATGTCAAGAAGTTCCTGGTCCGTGTATTCCTTCGTCGGGTGTTGTTCGCCGTTCATCGTGTCTCCCTTCTTTCCTTCCACTCCATCAGCGCCACCCGCACCAACTCCTTCAACGGCGCCCGCTCGGCTGATACCGGGGTCGCGGAACTCTGCATCTTCCGCCCTGGTGGAATCTCCCGGACAGCACGCAATCCTTCTTTGGCCTGTCGAATCTAAAATCATCGTAAAGCACCCCGCCCCCTGGCCGTTTCAATGCGTGCCTGCATATTGTGGCTCACAACGCCATTTCATAGTGCATTTCGATCAAAGAGAATCCTTCCTTATCGTAGAAGGCCTTCAGCTTGTCAGGCATCGAGCACGGCAGGTAGATCATCGCCAAGCGCTCACACCCATTCTCCTTCGCCCACTTCTTGAACTTGAGATACAGCTTGACCCCGTCGCCCCTGGTCTCCTTCGCTGTGTACCAGAACATTTCAACGGCAGTCATCCGACCGCTGAGGGCTTCGGGAAACTTGATGCCGCCGATCCCGCCCAGCACGACCCCGTCGACCTCAGACAGAAAGATCACGCCGAGGCCGCTTTTCAGCATGTTCTGCCAGAACTGCACGTAATGATCAGGGTTGAACTTCATGTCTGGGATGATGTCGGTGTATTCGGCCGCGCACGGGATGATTTTGGGGACATCTTTAACGGTTGCTTGGTAGATCATTTCGGTCCCCCGTTTATGATGCAGGTGGTGGCAAGGTTGTTGAGCGTGCCGTCGGTTGCGGTATACCAGGGCCCGCAGTCAATGTCTTTGAGGTCGACGTTCTCCACGTCGTACCAAGACACAAGGATCAGGTGAAGGCCTTCGTGGATGACATTGGCATAGCTCACTTTGTTGTTCTCCGACTCGACCAGTGAAGTTTGCCCGTGTTGGTTCAGCCACAAGATCATGTCCGAAATGAAGATCTTGTGGTGCGCCCCGGTCTCGGCCCACAGGTTGCTCGCCGCTTTGATTCGGAAGCGGTGAATCACGTCCTGGTATTCCCGCGCAAGCGCCACGGCCTCGGCGAGCTCGTCGACCGAGTCGATGACAAAGAAGGTTGTCCCGATCCTGTAACCTTTCCGGCGGCACAGCTCCAGCACCTCCAGGTCCTTCCCGGCGGACTCCTTGTGAAATGATAGCCCGGCCAGGACGATATCCCCATGTAGGAGGCCGGCGCTGCAGAGCTCCTCAAAATAGCCCTCATCGGCCATCTTCACGCCGTTGGTCAAGACCCACGTCTCGTTCCATGGTGCGAGTTCCCGCACCATGGCCGGAAGATCCGGGTGCAAGGTGGGCTCTCCCCCAGTTAGGATCGTCGGTCCGAGGTGCCGATGCTCGATAGCGTCGGCGATCACTTCTGCCGCGGCGCGGTGCTCCCCACCGTTTGCATGGTAGCAGTACTTGCATTTCAGGTTGCACTGGCTGGTCACATCGATCATGTAGCCGTCATAGACGTTCTTGCAACCGAGCTCTTGGCACAGCAGCCACCAGCGCGGATCATGTTCCACCATCGAGGTGAAGGCACCGTGCTCCGGACAAGTCTTGTCCATAACAACCGTGGCGCCGACTCTGATCGTAGCCGAGATCCTGCCGTAACACTCCGGGCAGAGTGAGGTAGTTTGCTTCATGCGGCCTCCTTGTGGACAAACATTCCTTTCGATACTGCATACTGAGTGAAAATCGTTGTCAGACGATGGGTCTCTTCATCGTTGATCGATCGGCTTTGGTACTCGGTCCCGATGAATGGCTGCACCAGCATGGGAAACACATTGTAACCTGAGGGCATGGCCTCCAGTTCCGCCAAGATGTCGGCGTAGGTTTCGTCGGGGAGCCCTACTAGGACATTGCCATGATAGGGGATTTCGTATTTGCGCAGGAGCTCGAGCGTCGTGATGATCTGCGCCCGAGTGATTTGCTTGTTCATCGCCTGCAGCTTGGCGTCAATGAAAGACTCGATACCCACCACGAACCGGCTGCATCCGCCCTCTTTTGCCGCCGCTGCCATTTCCTCATCGAACACGTCAACGCGGATCGCTGCTGACCAGGCAAGCCCCCGCTCTTTCATGCCGGCGCAGATTTCCATAAAGCGGTCCTTGCGCAGATTCAGCGTGTTGTCGTTGAAAACGATATGCGTGGCGCCGTAGTTGGCCCTATAGCCGTCAATCTCTTCAAACACGGCCGTCAGTCTGCGGAACTGGGAAGAACACGTCTGAGCGCAGAATCTGCATGAGTACGGGCAGCCTCTTGAGGTGAGGACGCCCATGTACCGGATGCTGTGCAGCTCGTTGTATCGGTCGATGCCAAAGCCGTTGTAATCGGGAAGTGGGAGCGCATCAAGATCCGGTTTCAGCCCTTGGATAATCCCCTTGGAGGAAAGCGCCTGCTCCATGACCAGCTCCCCCTCGCCTACCACTACCGCATCGAAGCATCGCGACATCTCTTCTGCCGCGAAAGTTGCCAACGCCCCACCAAGTACCGTGTGAATGCCCCGTTCTCTGCACCATGCGGCGACGATGCAGTTGAACTCGGCGAACGCGGGGAAGCCGGTGAAGAGCGCTGCGTCCGCGCCGACCAGCTCTGACTCGAGGTCGTGTTCCTGAAGGTTGAAGTTGAGCACCGTCACCTGGTGGCCCATCTGTTTCAGCACTGCGCTGATCGACATGAAACCGAGCGGAAAGCAGCAGGGCTCGTTGATCGGGACGCTATATTTGGGCAGCACCAGGACTAGCTTCATGGCCTCTCCATTTCGGGCTTGGCACTGGTCTCACCCGCGGCAGTGGCCTCTCTGAAATCGTCGGTGCATCGTCCGATGCAATCAGGATCGGTATTTTTGCGGGTTATCGGCATACACACAACGGATGTTGCGCGAGCGCACACCACGAGGTGCAGCCCGTCCGTAACAGGATTTTTCTCGGCCGTGCCGCCGCTGTGTGCTTTGATGGTTTCGGTAGAGGGCGCGGTGGTTATCGCTCCTGGCCTGCAAACGAAGGCTGAGGCGCCGACGCCCACCACGTAGGGGCCGGTATCGGTTGTTTCTGGCATGTTGGTCTCCTTGTCGTGTGCGTGGGTCATTGTCTCGCCTTCTCCATGGGCGCCATCGGCGCGAAGGGCCGGGAGGCGTGGGACGTGTCAGTTTTGGCCGCTGCAGCGCTCACAGCCGAAATCTTCTGAATGTCTGCCAACAAGGTGGACAGGTACGGGCTACCTGCCGGGGCCTTCGCCGCCTTCATCAGGATCGACTTGCCCCAGGGCGTTGTAAGCAGGGAAGCGACCAGCTTCGTCATTGCGAGCGCGCCGCCCGTTGCCATCGGGTGCAGCATCAGCCCGCCACCGATCCCCATTGAAATGCCGGTGTCGGATGCACGTAAGCCTGTTGGCGGGGTCTCCGCAAACTGCCCCGCCCTTTCTGCGGCCCTCGCCAGCTTCGCCAGACCGCTTATCATCTCGCCCTCTTCACCCGGGAAGATGATCCCCTTCGTGGCGCCCAGCTTCTCGATTGCGCCGGCAAACTTGGCAGGGCTGAAAGGCACGCCCGGTTTGGTATCCTGCCCGGCCTCCAGCGCCTTCTTGAGCACCGAGTATTTAACGAGCTGCTGCCCTTCGGGGTCCAGCGCGTCCATAAGCTTGCGCGCCAGCTGCGGGCGGTCGGCCTTGATGAACTGGCTGTGGAGTAGGTCCGTGTCAAAGGTGTTGCCGGTGGCTTTCTTGACGATCACGTCTTTGAAGGGCGCCACCTGGTCGATGTATGCTTGGTTGCGCTGCTTGAACAGGTTGACCACGTTGCTGTTGGTGGAGTTCTCGCCCCATGCGTTTATGTCCTGGTCCAGGGCGCGCTTCATGGCGGTGAGCTGGTATGTCTCCTTGCTGCCTACCGCACCCGCTGAGCTGTAGGCCCGCCCGATGTAGTCGTTCAGCTGCTCCCTCAGTTTCATGGCCTGGTCGAAAGGCAACGCCGCCGGGGTGGTGCGCTTGATCGGATTGCCGCTTGCATCGAGGATTGCCGCGCTTGGTTGACCTCCGTGGTTGTGCCCGCCTTGGACGATGCCCTGAGAGTCCGCGCCGGGAACCTTGATTGTCGAAGTCTGTGGGCTGGCTCCCTCTGCTATGGCCGTCAGCTTCGATTTCAGCGGCGTGCTCGGCAGGCGGTCGAAGATGTCGGGGAACTCTTCCAAAAGCGTGGTTGCCGCCGTCCTCAAGTTGTCGGGTGCTATCGGGCCCACGTTCTGGCTCTTCACCGCCGCGTTGATCTGGGCCTGTATGTTCCCGACGTCCGCCTTGCCATGATTCAAGGTTTTAATCATGCTCTCCTGGATCTGGTCCGGCACGTCCACCGGGTTGTCAGGGGTGAACTTATCGGCCAAGCGTGCAGCTGCGTCACCGAGTGCCGCCGACTGGCGCTGACGAAAGCCACGAGTCCCGACGAGCGGCACGCGCTCGAGCTGCGTTTCCAGACTCTTCACGGCGGCATTGCCCGACTCTTCGCCGGCTGTCAGCGGCACGGCCCACTGTTCACTGAGCCCGGCCAGCTCGGCACGAGGCGTCAGTCCGACGTTACCCCTTGCCACCTTCACCCCGGCGCGGATCGGCTCCGCTATCATCCCTAGGGTGGCCGCATTACCTACAGGGTTCGTCACCCACCTATCCTTGTCTGCCAGGTCCTTCACCGACTGCAGGGCCCCGTTCGCAACCTGCATACCTCCGCCTGGTGTGACCGCCGCCGTTGACAGGTCGGACATCATGCCCAGGGCGCCGTTGGCTGTCTTGATTGCTGAACCGGGGATGTTCGAAAGCAGCTCCCTTGCGTTGGCAGCGACACCGCGGCCGGCGGCCGGGTTGACTGCCGGGGCTTCCGGCTGTTCCTGTCCAAAGATCATGTTGCCCGCCGCCTTTCCGATCCCGCCGCCAAGGAGCGCACCCGCAGCAAGGCCCCCAGGGACAGGGGAGGCGAACCCGGCCACGCCTCCGACTCCCGCGCCGATCCCCATCAGCGCGCCGCGCCCTGTTTTTGCCAGCTCGGCGCGCAGCTTCTCCGGGGTGTCGATCCCGAAGTAGGGGTTCTTCATCTTCTCGGCAACACTCATGTCATCGTCGCCCGCCGTCACGTCCAGGATCGGTTGGCCGTTCTCATCGAGGGCCGGCCCGCCGCTCTGGGCCAGGTCAAGCTCTGCTTTCGATGTGACCTTGGGCGCGTCAGGTGCAGAGTGCTCCAGGTCGGCAAAGCCGCCCGCCTCATGTTTCGCCGCCAGCTGGTCAAGGACGCCCTTTTGCCCGTGCTTTGCGGCAAGTTTATCGAGTGTGCCGTCTTGCTCTGCAACCCCTCCCTTGCTGGCGAGATAAAACGCCTTCCTGATATCCGTCTCCGACGGTGGTCCTGAACTCTGGATGGTGAGCTTCTTCCCGGTAGTCGGGTGCGTCACCTCGTAGGCCTTCATTCCTCCGCCCTGGCCGTACTGTGCCGCCAGTTTATCAAGCGGTCCCTGCGGTTCTTTTGCCAAATCGTCAAATGCTCCCATGTCGTTCTCTCCTTGCGCCCTGCCGTGCCTGGTCAATGTTGGTGGCCGGAATTTGGCCGTTAAATGTCAGCGAGCATCGCCCTGGCAAACTTAACCAGTTGCCGTGACTCCCGCCGGATCGCGAGTGCCTCTCTTGTAAACATGCCTGTTCGGTATCTGCCGTGCGCTTTTCCTGCTAGTGATTTGCCACCGTGCAGCCGACACTTCCCGTTCGGCATGGCAGGCTGGTGGCATCGCCCTGCTGAACGAGTTTTTGCCCCACAGTAAACCCTAGGTATGGGGTAATCTTCAATTTCCATCCTGCCCCCCCCTACCCCCCTCCCCACGGTTGACATTGCCGACGATAGCTTGCCCGCCTTCGTGGACATGGACATGCTCCACGCGGACCTGTTGCCCGCCCTTACCGCGAAGCTTCTGCATCGCTTCAACCTGAGCAGTAAATGTCCGCTGCAACTTGGTCGCCATGTTCACGTTTGATTCCCTGCCTTGGATGCTTTGCCCTTCGTAGAAGGCCTGTCCCATGCACCTGTTGATACCTTCGCTCACCTGGATCATTTGCACAGCCAACAGCGTTTCAAGGTAGCTCTGTGGTTTCATTGCTTCGATCTGCAAAAGCGCCAGGTCTACTTCTTTGTCCACGTCCTTACCCTTCCGGACTATGGTTGCATCCTCGTTGGCCTTGACAGCTAGCTCGTAATGGTCTGTCTTGCACACATCCAAAAAGGCCCCTAAGACTTCAGGTGTGCCGTGTATCACGCCGCCGCCTTCCGTGCGAGGCACGAGCGACGACCTTGCCGAGCCAGCGCGGAAGATTTCGGCCAACCGTTCCTGTTCTGAGCTGAGCGGTTTTGCCGCCACATCTCCCGCTGTTTTGACGTTGGCCAGTTGGTTGGTTTTTCGCTTAGTCATCTGTGCCCCTGATTGGTACCCTGTTCTCACTTGGCGGCCCTTGGGCCACTCCCAGAGACCGCGGCGATGTGGCTGCTAAACGGACTCTCCGGACTTGTGCCAGGATACTGGCCATAGCCCCCTCAGGGATTCGCGTCTTGCTCGCCCGTTTTTTCATACTGCTGTCCTCCTCTTGGGCTTCTCTTCCTTGGGCTTCGTGTAGCTAACCATGTCCTGAAACTGGAATGACGGCTTGTCGATGACCACCTTCAGGCGCCAATCCTTGGGGCCGTTCCGGTTCTTCAGCCCCTTGCAAATGAGGTCTCCAGCTTCGTCGGTGTAGAACCCGAGCATGAAGTCAGCGCCCGCTTCGATGTCGCCGCCACCCTTGGCGCTGTGGGCGGCAATGTCGTACTCCACCTTAGCGGCCTCACGGTTGATCTGGCAGAGCAGGACCACCGGGACCCCCAACTCCTTGGCCATGTTCTTGACGCCGGCGGAAATATACGCGGTCCGGTCGAAAAGGGTTTTTCCGGGGGCGTCAAGGAGGCCCATGTAGTCAATCCCGATCGCGTTGATCTTGCCGTACTTCTGCCCGGCCAGTTCGGTGAGGCGCGCTATCTTCTCCAGATTGAGGCGCGGCTTGTCACAGACCAGGAGCCCCATGGACCCGCCGCTAACCATGCCAGCGCCGACTGTGCCCGCCATGGCCTGGCCGCCGTCGACGTTGAAAGTGTCCTCGACCGCCCGGCCAGTCATTCCTGTGCTGATTTGGACCTCGCGCTCGAACACCTTTTCAACAGGCATTTCGAGGGAGAAGAAGAGGTGAAAGAAATGGGTGCGCTTGGCGCCGGCGAGGAGGAGGTTTTGAAGGAATGCCGTCTTGAAGCTGCCAGCGTAGGCGATGATGGTCATCACCTCGCCGGGGGCCACCCCGCGGATCAGAGAGTCGAGGCGAGAGAACCCGGTGACAAACCGGCTCTGCTGGATAGTCTTGATCTGCTTTTCGTAGCGGGCCGCCCGGGAGTCCATGTCAGCAATGTCGGCAATACTCACACCGCCGTAGGTGTCCATGCTCGAGGCGATAGAGGCGAGCCCCGCCTTTGCCTCTTGTAGGCCCTCTGCGACCGAGCAGCCGTCATGCGCTATTGTGATAAGAGACTGCGCGTAGGCAATGATCTGGCGCCGGGTGGCCGCCTCCTTCACCATCTTGCAGTAATGGACGACATTCGCGCTCATCGGCACGTAGTCAACCAAAATGGCTAGGTACGCCCCGCCGCCGATCTGCTCGAGGGTGCCGGCGTCCCGGAGGTGTTTCGTGAGGGTGACCAGATCGAAAGGGCTATCGGCCAGTTGGAGGGAGAGGAACGCGTGGAAAATGAGTCTGTGCGACTCCCGATAGAAGTCGGCGCCGTCAAGGATGCCTCTCACCTGTTTGAGACAGGGGTTGTCGATCAGGACCGCGCCAAGTACGCTCATTTCTGCTTCGATATTCTGGGGGGGTGGTTCACGCTGCATTGCTTTCCTCCTCTGGGATCCAGTCTTGCCAGTTGTTGAACCAGGTCTCACCCTTCTTGACAAACCTCGGCTGGACCCCTTCACGCTCGATGTGATCAAGATAAGAGCCCAAAGCCAAGTTGATGCGCTCCTTGTCGGATTCATTTTTGACCGTCGCACTGAAATGGCGCTGGGCAGATTTTTTCCCGTCCTTCCGGGGGTAGGCCGCCCAAAGTTTTTCAAAAAAGAGGGCGAAATCAGACGAGTCTTTTAAAGGATTAGGATTAGGATCTTTAGTAGTGCACTGCGATCTGTCTGTTATCTGTCCGTCTTCTGTCCGCTTTCTGTCCGTCACGCTCGGCAAGCACTTGGAATCTATGATTTTTATCTGCCCGTTATCTGCTCGTGATCTGCTCGATATCTGTATCATGATCTGTCCGCGCTGATTCTGCTTCTGGCCGGTGGTTTCGGGGTACTCGATGCTGGCCCCGATCTCCCCCAGGAACCGATCAACCCTACCTCTCGACCACCTCCATAAACTGGCATACCCGTTGACGGTCACCTGTTTCCCCTGGTCGTAATCGACCGATAAAGAGAGCATCGCTTCTAGTCGTGTGAAGGCCCGGTCCTTTGGCAGCTCAGACAGCAAGGCCTTAGAAATTGGCACCCAGTTCCCCCCGTTCACACCCTCACCGCCGCTAGCGCTGCCTCGGTGTAGTTCTGGCCAGCGTAGCTCAGGATGTTTTGGCGCCTGGATATCTGGCGCTGTGCCTGAAGGCAGAGCTTCACCTGATCGAAGAGCTGAGACTTCCTGGTGGACTCGCTTATGCCGGCAGCGAGGGAGATTGACACTTTCGGGTTGAGGAACGGCTCGTCGTAATATCTGCGGGAGGGGTTGGTCATTTGGTCCTCCCGGCCCGGAGCTGCCGGTACAAGAAGCCGCGGATTGACAAAAGCCGCTTTGCCGGCAAGCAGAGATCGTCGCAGGCAAAGCGTGTGACGGCCGATATTACTTCGGGGGAATCTGGAAACGTGAAGGTCTGAAGCCCTGTTATGGGCCTGTTCAGGGTCGGTTGCAACCCTGTACTCGTGAGAATTGCTGCTGCGAGGTCGATTTCTGATGTCGTCATTTCGTAGTGTCTCCGGTGCCGTGGAGTCTCCGCCGCTCGGCTCTTCAATACCCCCTTTTCACGGTTAGGTCGTTGTGCTGCTTCTGTAGGCTCTAGCCTCGATGTCTGCCCGGGGTTTCTATCTTACGCTGCCGATTGCGCTTCAGTGGTGCTACTGAAAACCCGCGCTTCGAGGAAGGCGTCCAGGTCGGCCTGGCGATAACGGACAGAGCGGCCAATTTTGACGAAGGGGCAACCGACCCCCTGCCAGCGGTGCTGCTCCAGAGTAGAGGGTTTTTGCTTCAAATATGCTGCTGCTTCGGCGGTGGTGAGTAATGCAGGGGTGGGGGTGACATGTGGAGATATTTTTGACATGACGCCTGTTCTCCTTTTAGTGGTGGACTTGGGAGGAGTTCTATCACATGCTTTTAAGACAGAAAAAGGACCCAACTTTTTTAGTTGAGTCCTCGCGCGTGAGGCTAGAGCTGACAGAGTTCTGGACTATGTACGGCGGTCCTTGGCAGCCTTCTTGAGTATCTCGGTTCGGTTATCCCTATACTTTTTGACAGTCGAAATTGCTATCCCTTGCACAACTGCGACAATGCAATCAGCAATCTCTGAGTGGGTATCTGGCATGACTTCACCATCACGGCCTTCCAAGGCTCCGGTTCCTCCCGCAATGCCAAAGACTTCGCATAATGTCACATTTCGCTCATCCTCCGTAAGCTGGTTAAATCCCATCCCATCCAACGCGTTCTTTATTGTCAGCCATTGGCCCGCTATCTTGGCTTTATTTCCAACACGCCTTGAACCCCCGTAAGCCAAAGCCGCCCCAACTGCCTTTAGACACGCTTGAGATTTGAGAAAAACGTCATCATCAGGGGACTTAAGGCCTACGCGCCACTTCATGATTTTCGACCTCCCATAATTCGTGAATAGATACCCGGAGTTCTCCTTCAAACTAGAGATAAAATTCTCATCTGCAACTTCGGCGTCAGTCAAGCAATTCAGAGCATCTTCGTCTAAAATGGGTTCCCGATATCTATCATTCCCCCCCAGGAGGGGCGCTAACCGAATGCGGCCGTATGTCTTTTCCATCGCGTGTCCCCCTAAACGAAACCCGTCATAGGCTCGGAACCATGTCTTTCGCCTGTTCCACTTACTCTGCCTTTGCCTGTATCGGAACTACTTGCCCATGCTGCTTCTTGATCCGCTCCTGTATCGCGTCGGTCATCTTCTGCATGGGCTCACGCAGCCGGTCAGCATTGAGGATGATGTAGCCGCCTGTCACGTCGCCAGACTGCTCCTTGTGGTTGAGCAGGGCCTTTATTGTGTACTTGGACAGGTCGAGGCTCTCAGCGATAGTTGCGAAGGTCCGGCGCAGATCATGGCAACTGAAGATGATGCCCGTCGCCTGGGTGACAGCTTCAAGAGCCTTTTGAGGATCGGCAATGTAACCGGCTCTGCCACTGCCCGGGAACACATAGGGAGACTGCAGCCGGGACTCTGCTGCGGCTACTCGGTTGCGAAACGCCTGGCGCTGTTTCGGTGTCAGGTACTCCGGGGAGTGCAGGGAAGCTTCGAGAGCAGCCTTAGCCGCTTCGAGCTCGGTCTTCAGGCCTTCCTTGCGCCCCTCGAGAAGGGTGTGGAGGTAGTCGCTTAACGGGAGGGTGTGAGGTTCCTTGTTCTTGGTGTCGATGATGGTGAAGCATCCATCTTCGAAATCGACGTGCTGCCACTGAAGACAGGCCGCCTCGTTTCGCCTAAGGCCGGTGTGCAGGAGAAACAGCAGGTAATCTCTTGCCACGGCGTTCTCAAGCGCAAGGACTGCCTTGCTCCATGCGGGAAGGTCGCTGTTCTTGATCAGGTTGCGGCGCCGCGGGACCTTGTACCAAGCCTTCTTTCGGGACAACGTGCGGACCGGGTTGGGCCTGACGATCCCGAGCTCCTCATCGTCCCCGAACGTGTAGTTGAGGACGGCACGGAGGACGCGCATGGTGCCGTCAGCGGAGGCCTCCCTACGCTGAGAGTCCGGAACCTTGGACTTCTCCACCTTGGGCTTTCCTTTGCCTTTGTCGACCACGGCCTTTTTGAGGGCGGTACGGTTTCTTGCACCGGTCGCGATGTCGGTGTGACGTTGCGCCACCATAGTGCTGGTGATCTCCCCGGCCGGGAGCTGCAACCAGTCGGAGAGGTGCAGGCGGAACAATTGTTTGTAGGTGGCCAGCGTCTTCGGCTTCAGCTTCCGTTTTTCCAGGTAGACCTTCAAGGCATCCTCCAAGGTCACCACCTGGCTCTTTTGCGCTTCTTCTTCCTTCCTGGCGTCCTCTGTCCGCTTCTTCGCCGCCCGCTTCTCCTCGTTTGGGTCCTGGCCTCTGCCCATGTCAGCCAAGGCGCCCTCGGCCCGTTTCCGCGCCTGCTCCGCGGTGATCTTGTCAGCGGTGTCGATCTTGGCTCTCACCAGCTTGCCGTTGACGCGACGCATGACGAAGTATGTCTTGGTGGAGGGGGAAACGCGGATCCCGAAGCCTCGAAGCGCATCATCGAAGTAATCCACCCGGCCCTCGGCTGGCCGCTCAAGCTTGTCTATAGCTGTCTTGGTGATGTGTATAGTCGGCATCTCTCCCCCCTCTCGCTTTGTTACCCCGACTGTTACCCAGGAGCTGTGGGTAACACATGGGTAACACTTTACAGCGAACCCCATCTGACATGGTAGAACAAGACTAAGGTTAATTCACTGTTATGTCAAGCAATTACAGAAGAGGGTAGAACAAGGCAAGGTATAGAGATAGGGTCAATTCAAGAATTCGTAATCAGCAAGTCGGCGGTTCGAATCCGCTCTTCGGCTCCATAAAAAAGCCCCCTCATATCGAGGGGGCTTTTCTTTTTCCAGACGTTCGCTGTCACCGATCCAAGCCCCCCGCAACATAAGCCCGAAACCCACGCCTGCCCCAGCTACCTGCAGCCGAGGGGAGCGCGCCCGGGATAACAACGGGAGGGGAACCGTTGGAGTAAAAATTGAAAGGCCCGCCGAATCCGGCGGGCCTCTGGTTGTAGTGTCTTACATTGGGTACCCTTTTCAAGGGTGGATGCCGGTACCTATGCGGACCGGACCGTTACTACTTTCAAGTTTTGAGAA
This sequence comes from Citrifermentans bemidjiense Bem, assembly GCF_000020725.1. Taxonomy (NCBI): domain Bacteria; kingdom Pseudomonadati; phylum Thermodesulfobacteriota; class Desulfuromonadia; order Geobacterales; family Geobacteraceae; genus Citrifermentans; species Citrifermentans bemidjiense. The sequence goes on from NC_011146.1 coordinate 4,008,544, forward strand.
TCCTAATCGGTGGGGTTTCCTCTATGGTCGGGTACCTCCTTATTCCGAGATTTCTCTTAGCTAGCTAGCTGAGTCATACATTATCACTGGTCGCACCAAAGAAACAGTCTGTTGAAATATTTTTTTAGCGTGTATACTGCTTCAGTTGCCCGCTCCAGAAAAAGCTCCCGTCTATGAGAGAACCCTCACCAGCTAACAGAGAACATGCCCTAACTGCAGAGTGACCCAAGCCTTTTACGACCTCGCACAGACTGTTCTTGCGCTTGAGAGAGCGGCTTGGCCACGCTCGCAGCGAGCGCCCTGCTGGCGGCGCAGTCCCTGGGACGCAAAGAAGGCGCCCCTCAGGAGATGCCGCTGGTATGCAGTGAGAGTTTTGTAGGATGGAGTCGGGATGGCTGGAGGGGATGACCAACGGGTGGGCTCGAAATTGAAAGGCCCGCCGGTTTCGGCGGGCCTCTCTCATCGAGAACCCTTTGCAAGGGTGGATGCCGGAGCCTGTGAGCTCCGGACTATTACAGCCGTCAATTTTTGAGAATCCTGATCGGTGGAGTTTCCTCTAAAACGGTTTACCTCCTTGGCTCGAGATACTCTGACTAGCTAGCTGATTTCAAATTAACACCACTGACGCGAAAGAAACAGTCTGTTGTAAAAAAAATTTTCCGTATATACTGCTGAAGTTGTCTCTCCAGGCCTCCCCCGCATTTACACAGGTTCAATTCCCACTGACATAGAGCCCACTAGTTGTAGACCGCCGCGGTCTTCGTAGCGTTATGCGCAGCCCCTATGCCTGTGCTGGTGACCTCAACTCCACCTTTGCTCCTCTGGGCCTGGTACTGTGTGACAGTCCCGTGGTCCCTGAATGAAGCAACGGAGTTGCCGCTCTTGACGTTCCAGTTGATGGAAAGCGTGTCCAGATAGGTATCGCCCCGGTAATGGTTGAAGGTATAGGTGACGTTGTCGCCGTCTTTGCGGGCGTTCACCTGGAAGCGCTCGCCGTTTTCAGCGTACTGGAAGTTCTTCTCGCCTTGCGCCACGGGGTTGTTGCCGCTCCAGAATTCGATGGTGTTGAACAGCACGAAGTCGACAAGCGCCGCTATGCCGTACACGGGGACGATGATGAAGACCCAGGTGACCAGGCTGCGCAGGAATTTGTCATGCACCTCGCCGTTCACCCGGTACACCTTCCTGGTCAGGGCCATCTTACCGTAGCATCCCTGAAGTGAAGCCATGGCGATGACCATGGCAAGTACCGCTGCTGTTACTCTTTTCATGATTTCCTCCCTTGGTTTTATGATTTAATGCTATCTATCCCTCTCCCCATCCTCATTGCGGGGCGAAGTTCTCTTTTTACGTCTGCTCTCGACATCCGATGATTGTCACAGCTACCACACTTTGCCGCGAGGTGGAAAAGAAAAGAGGCCTGCACTGGTACGCGGGCCTCTTTTGCTTGTTCGATCCCTCGTTGCAGGGGTCACTCCAGTGCTGCTCGCACCGGATCCTTTACTTCTGTCTTGTAATTGGAATTCTCTTCGGTGGAGTCTCCTTCGATGCTGCTACCTCCTTTTTCCGAGATCCTGTTACAGCTAGCTAGCTGTGCTTAACTATACCACCCATCAGCGAAATTTACAGAGAGTGTCAAATTTTATTTTGAGCATGTGCACCGCAGCTATGACTCTTAGCTGCAATTGCTGCTTGAGAAGACAACGACCAATAGCAGCGTTGAGACTGGACTTTGAAAACGTGGATGCTAGAATCCGTTGGTGCATTAACCGGGGCAAATGCCCCGAACCACGGATCCCGGCAAAGCCGCCCTGCCAAGCGGAATGTCCGGGTACCTACTCCAGCGCTGAAAGCGGGGGCCTCCCATGAGAACTTCGGCAATCCTCGGGTTATTTTTCTTGTTTGTCGTCATCGCAGCAGGGATCGGGATCTATTACTTCGTCGACACCTCCGGCCCGGCCCTGGCGCTTTCCCGTCGCCCTGGCCCTATCGCCTCCAGGGCAGACCTGATCCTGACCCTGCGGGACCGCGCTTCGGGCCTCAAATCCCTGAACGTGCAGGCGGTGCAGAGAGAAAAGAGCTTCACCATCCTGAACAAGGAGTACGCCGCCGGGACCACCGACGCGAAGGAGACCTTCCGGCTCCCGCCCCCCCCCGGACTGAAAGAGGGCCCGGTGACACTGCGGATAGCGGCTTCCGACCGCTCCGTCTTCAGGTTCGGCTCGGGCAACAGCACCTCCGTGGCGCTGGAGTTCGTGGTGCAGAACAAGCCCCCTGTGGTAACCGTGCTCAGCACCGCGCACAACGTCTCCCCGGGAGGCTCCGCCCTGGCCGCATACACGCTGAACCGTGACGTGGTCAAGACCGGCGTCACCTTCGCGGACAGGTTCTATCCCGGTTACAAGCAGCCCGAGGGGTACTACGCCTCCCTGTTTCCGTTCCCCTACGACGTCCCCCCGGAACGCTTCATACCCAAAGTCTTTGCGATGGACCAGGCGGGGAACGAACGGCTTACCGGGATCTACTACCGGATCCTGGCGAAGAGCTTCCCGAAGGACCGCATCGAGCTGAGCGACGCCTTCCTGGAGAAGATCTTCACCGAATTCAAGGACCGCTTCCCCCAGATAAAGAACCCGCTAGAGCTGTTCCTGAAGGTGAACCGGGAGGTGCGGCAAAGCGACGCGAAGATACTGCAGCAGTGCAGCCTGAAAACCTCCCCCACCCCTCTTTGGGAAGGGGAGTTCATGCGCCTCCCCAACTCCGCCCCGCGCGGCAGCTTCAACCAGTTGCGCAGCTACTATTACCAGGGAAAAGAGGTGGACCAGCAACATCACCTGGGAATCGACCTGGCCTCGCTTTCCCACGCCAAGGTTCCCGCGGCCAACCGCGGCAAGGTGGTATATGCCGACGACCTGGGGATCTACGGCCAGTGCATCATCATCGACCATGGGATGGGGCTGCAGAGCCTGTACGGCCACCTGAGCCGGATCGGCGTGAAGGAAGGGGACCTGGTGAAAAAGGGGGACATCATCGGCGACACCGGGGACACCGGGCTTGCGGGGGGGGACCACCTGCATTTCGGCGTGGTGGTGTCGGGCCAGGAGGTGAACCCGATCGAATGGTGGGACCCGTCCTGGATCAAGAACAACGTCACGGACAAGTTGAAAGACGCAAGGGAAGCCGCGGCTGCGGCCGCCGGGGCCGCGAAGTAGGGCGATGGATGGGGCGGCCGGAAGACAGCGGAGGTAAAGGATGCATCAACTGGTGCTGCTGCGACATGGCGAAAGCGTCTGGAACAAGGAGAACCTCTTCACGGGGTGGACCGACGTGGAGCTCTCCCCGCGGGGGGAGGAGGAGAGCCGCAACGCGGGGCTGCTCCTGAAGGAGCACGGCTTCGTCTTCGACCTGGCCTTTACCTCCCTCTTGAAGCGGGCGATAAAGACGCTCTGGATCGTGCTGGAGCAGATGGACCTGATGTGGATTCCGGAGCACAAGGAGTGGCGCCTGAACGAGAGGCATTACGGCGCGCTGCAGGGGCTGAACAAGGCGCAGACCGCGCAAGAGTACGGGGACGAGCAGGTGAAACTCTGGAGGCGCAGCTATAAGGTGCGGCCGCCGGCGCTCGCGGAGGGAGACCAGCGGCACCCGTCGTTCGACCCGCGCTACCACTCCCTCTCCAGGGATCTGCTCCCCGATACCGAGTGCCTGCAGGACACGGTCGAGCGCGTGCTTCCCTTCTGGCAGCAGCAGGCGGTCCCGGCCCTGCAGCAAGGAAAGCGCATCCTGATCGCGGCGCACGGCAACAGCCTGCGGGGGCTGATCAAGTACCTGGACCAGATCCCGGACGACGACATCGTGGGGCTGGAGATCCCCACCGGGAGCCCGCTGGTGTACGAACTGGACCGCGACCTGAAGCCCGTGCGCCGCTACTACCTGGAGACGGGGAAAGCCGGGTAACACCGGCACCATGATGAAAAAACGGGGATAAGTCCTGAAGGGCTTATCCCCGTTTTTTATTGCAACGAGAGCGGGTCCGAATGCTACTCCTGGGGCGCGGTCTCGCCGGGCTCCTGAGGTTGCCCCCCGGGCTCCTGTATCGGCTCCTCCGGCGGGGTCGCCTCAACCGGCTGCTCCGGCGGCGTCAACTGCTCAGGCTGCTCCGGCGGGGTCAGCTGCTCCGGCTGGGGCTGCGGTTCCGGGGCCACATGCTCCATATCGTCGCCGCCATGCTTGGAGCAGTACTTGGTCGGCTCGGTCCCCACGATGTAGAACTCCTCCCTGGTGGTCGGGCAGTTGGGTGTGGCAAGCTCCCCGGTGGTCGGGTCGATGGTGGCGCTGACCACGCCATCGGGTTTGGGGAAGTCGACCGCGGGTTTGCCGGCCGTGGCCAGCCGCATGAAACGCTCCCAGATCGGCGCGGACACGGCGCCGCCGGTGAACCCTCTGCCGACCGGCTTGGGCTTGTCGTAGCCGACCCAGACGCCGGTGATGATCTGGGGGGTGTAGCCTACGAACCAGGCATCGCGATAGTCGTCGGTGGTACCGGTCTTGCCGGCGGCGGGTCGCTGCGAGGCGAATTTCTTCAGCCCCTTCGCGGTCCCGTATTCCAGCACGTCCTTCATCATCTCGGTGGTCACGTAGGCGGTGACCGGCGGCAGGACCGGCGCCACCACCGGCGGGTTCTCGGTCCAGGCGCGGCGGCTGCGGTCGAAGACGCGGATGATGGTGCGCGCCTCGGAGCGGAAGCCTCCGTTGGCAAGCGGGGTATAGGCGGAAACCAGGTCGTTCAGCGTCACCTCGTCGGTCCCAAGCGCAAGCGAGAGGTCGTTCGGGTTGCGAAGGGAAAGCCCGAGGCTTCCCGCGAAGCCGACGAAGTTGTTGACCCCGATGGCGTCGAGGAGCTTCACGGTGATCACGTTGTTCGAGTGCGCGAGCGCCTGCCGAAGCGACAGCTCGCCGTACGACTTCCGCTCGTAGTTCTGCGGCTTCCAGATTTGGCCGTTGCCGCGGTTGTAGGCGACCGGGTGATCGTCCAGGATGCTTCCCGCGGTGAAGCCGTTTTCCAGCGCATCGGCGAAGATGAGCGGCTTGATGGCCGAGCCCGGCTGCCTTTTCGCCGAGAAGGCGCGGTTGAAACCGACCTTCCCGTCGGTCCCGCCGACGGCGGCAAGGACGTCGCCCGTTTTCAGGTCGAGGCTCAACAGGGCCCCCTGCAGGTTGGGGTTCACCTTCTTCACCCCCTCGCGCAGCACCTTCTCCGCGTGCTTTTGCAGGTCGAGGTCGAGCGCGGCGATCACGTCCAGACCCCCCTGCTCGACGACCTTCGCGCCGTAGCGCTCCATCAGTTGCCGGCGCACCAGGTCGAGGTACCCCTGGGCCTGCCCCGATTTGATCACGGTGGCAGGGTGCGCCTCGATGGCGCGCTTTTGCGCGGGAGTGATCATCTTGACGTCTAGCATCCGCTTCAATACGGTGCTGCGGCGCGCGCTCACCTTGGCCGTATCCCCCAGCGGGTTGTAGCGCCCCGGGTTCTTCGGGACCCCCGCTAATAGGGAGCATTCCGCCTCGGTCAGCTCCTCCGGGTTCTTGTCGAAATAAAGGCGCGCCGCCTGCGCAACCCCCCAGGCCCCGTTGCCGAAGTAAATCTCGTTGAAGTACATCTCCAGAATCTGGTCCTTGGTGTACTTCTTCTCGAAATCGATGGCGAGCTGCACCTCCTTGACCTTGCGGTCGATCGACTTCTCGCCGGAGAGGTACTTGTTCTTGATGAGCTGCTGGGTGATGGTCGAGCCCCCCTCGGCGAGCCTCCCCTTGACCACGTCCTTTACCAGTGCGCGCGCGATGCCGCGCACGTCGATCCCCTGGTGCTGGTAGAAGCGGGCGTCCTCGGTGGCGATGAGCGCGTTTCTCAAGAAGACCGGGATGCGCTCGATGCCGACCCAGTAGCGCTGGCTTGACATGATCCGCCCCACGAAACGCTGCTGGTTGTCGAAGACCCGGATCGAGCTGTAGCCGTGCGGCAGCTGCGGGTAGGTGGCGATCTGCGCCCCGGCGGGCGCGGCTAGAGAGAGGCTGAAAGCCAAAAGGATGGCGAAGGGGATGAGGTGCCTGAGGGCCTTGAGGAAAGAGTGCCTGTCGGAGAGCACGTTGTTTGCTCCTTTTGCATCGTCCCCCCTCCCCTCGGGAGGGGATCGGCGGGTGGGGCGCTTGCTGCAACGGAGGGGAGGACGGCTTTCTTACCGTATCCCTTCCAGGTATTTCGCGGTCTGCGCGGCCAATTCCGGCGAGTCCACCAGGAGCGAGAGCTCGCGGTTTCGGGAAAGCGCCGCGTGGCTCAGGTTGTGGCTCCCGATCATGACGTAGCGCCCGTCGATCACCACCGCCTTTACATGGGTGACGCGCCTCCCCCCGGGGATGACCACCCGGACCCCGCCGCGGGAAAGAGCCCTTGCCGCGGCCCGGTTCTCGCGCGCGACCGGCTTCCCCCCTTCGAGGATCACGGTCACCTCCACGCCGCGCTTTCCGGCCTGGATCAGTTCCGCCGCCAAAGCCGCCGGCAGGTTGTCCCGGCGCTCCCCCACCTTGAAAAGGTAAAAGGCGCAGATGATGCGCCTTTTCGCCTCGCGGATCCGCTTTACGAGCGCCCCGTCGTAAGCCGCGTCGGCCAGAAGGACGGCCTTTGCCCCCTCGGGCTGCAGGGGCGCAGCGGGGACGGGATGGGGGGCAAGCAAAAGCGCCGCAAGCGCCCACGCCGATCCCGTCTGCAGGGCCTTTCTCAAGTGAAGATGTCCATGACCTTGGAGAAGAAGTTCTTGCGCATGGGGTTCACGTCCTCGCCGCTGATGCGGGCGAACTCCTCCAAAAGGTCGCGCTGCTGCCGGTTCAGGTTGGTCGGGGTCTCCACCTTGGCGACCACCAGGTGGTCGCCGCGCCCGTAGCCCTGCAGCGCCGGGACACCCTTGCCGCGCATCCTGAAGACGGCGCCGGACTGGGTACCTTCGGGTATCTTCATCCCCACCTTGCCGTCGAGCGTCGGCACATCTATCTCGCAGCCCAGGGCCGCCTGGGTGAAGCTGATGGGGATCTCGCAGATGACGTCGTTGTCCTCGCGCCGGAAAAGCGGGTGCTCGCGCACGGTCAGCGCCACGTACAGGTCGCCGTTGCCCCCCCCTTTGGCACCCTGCCCCCCTTCGCCGGAGAGCTTCAGCCTGATGCCGGTCTCCACCCCGGGAGGAACCTTCACCGAGATGGTCTTCTTGTCCCGCACCGTCCCGGCACCCCGGCAGGTGGGGCAGGGATGCTCGACCACGCGCCCTTCGCCGTTGCAATGGGAGCAGGTCTTGCTCACGCTGAAGAAACCCTGCTGGAAACGCATCTGCCCGGCACCCTGGCAGGTGGGGCAGGTCTTCGGGGTGGTCCCGGGCTTAGCGCCGGAGCCGCCGCAGGCGTCGCAGCGCTTGGAGTAGGGGATGTCGATCTTTTTCTCGGCCCCGAAGGCGGCTTCCTCGAAGGTCACCTCCAGGTTGTACTGCAGGTCGTCGCCCCTTCTGCCGCGCGCCCCCTTCTGCCTCCCGCCGCCGAACACCTCGCCGAAAATATCGCCGAAGATGTCGCCGAAGGGGGAAGCGCCGAAACCGCCGAAGCCCCCCGAGGAGAAGCCGTTGCCGTTGACGCCGGCGTGGCCGAACTGGTCGTAGCGCGCCCTCTTCTCGCCGTCGGAGAGTACCTCGTACGCCTCGGAGATCTCCTTGAACCTGTCCTCGCTCGCCTTGTCCCCCGGGTTCTTGTCGGGGTGATACTTGATAGCCAGCCGCCGGTACGCCTTCTTGATCTCGGTCTCGGAGGCGTTCTTGTTCACTTCGAGTAGTTCGTAGTAATCCTGTTTTTCACCGTTTGCCAATGTATGCCCTCGTAACACAAAGAGCAGCGTCCCCTAATGAGACGCTGCCCGTTGCGCGCTTTTATTTTCTGCAGGCGCCATCTTCTATCAAAGCGCCCCGTATTTGCAACCTTTTCTTACTTCTTGTCGTCCTTCACTTCCTCGAAGTCGGCATCGACGACCTTCTCCCCCTTGGCCGCGCCGCCGGCCTCCTGCTCACCGTGCGGCTGCTCGCCGCCCTCGGCGCCCGCGCCCTGGGTCTTAGCGTAGACCGCCTCGGCCAGCTTGTGGGAAGCCTGCATCAGGGAGTCGCTTGCCTTCTTGATCTCGTCGGCGTCGCTTCCTTCCAGGGCCTTCTTGAGGGCGGCGACCCCTTCCTCGATCTTCTGCTTCTCGGAGGCGTCGATCTTGTCGCCGAACTCGGTCAGGGACTTCTCGGTCTGGTAGATCAGGTTGTCCGCCTGGTTCTTCGCCTCGATCAGCTCGCGCTTTTTCTTGTCGTCGGCCGCGTGCGCCTCGGCCTCGCGCACCATCTTCTCGACCTCCTCCTTGGAAAGGCCAGAGGAAGCGGTGATGCGGATGGACTGCTCCTTGCCGGTGCCGAGGTCCTTGGCGGAGACGTGGACGATGCCGTTGGCGTCGATGTCGAAGGTCACCTCGATCTGCGGGACGCCGCGGGGAGCCGCCGGAATGCCGGAGAGCTCGAAGTTGCCGAGCGTCTTGTTGTCGGCCGCCATCTCGCGCTCGCCCTGCAGCACGTGGATACTGACCGCCGGCTGGTTGTCGGCGGCGGTGGAGAAGACCTGGCTCTTTCTGCAGGGGATGGTGGAGTTCTTGTCGATCAGCTTGGTCAACACGCCGCCCAGGGTTTCGATCCCGAGGGAAAGCGGGGTGACGTCGAGAAGGAGCACGTCCTTCACGTCGCCGCGCAGAACGCCGCCCTGGATGGCGGCGCCGATGGCGACCACCTCGTCGGGGTTCACGCCGCGGTTGGGGAGCTTGCCGAAGATGTCCTGCACCTTCTTCTGCACGATCGGCATGCGGGTCATGCCGCCGACCAGGATGACTTCGTCGATGTCGGAGGCGGAGAGCCCGGCGTCTTTCAGTGCGGTGCGGCAGGGGCCTTCCAGCTTGGCGATCAGCTCGGCGCAGATGGACTCGAGCTTAGCGCGGGTGAGCTTCATGGTCAGGTGCTTGGGCCCGGAGGCGTCGGCGGTGATGAAGGGGAGGTTGATGTCGGTCTCAAGCGAGGTGGAGAGTTCGCACTTCGCCTTCTCGCCCGCCTCTTTCAGCCTCTGCAGGGCCATCTTGTCGCCGCGGAGATCGATCCCCTGGTCCTTTTTGAACTCGTCGGCTATGTGGTCGATGATCTTCTGGTCGAAGTCCTCGCCGCCTAAGAAGGTGTCGCCGTTGGTGGACTTCACCTCGAAGACCCCTTCGCCGAGTTCCAGGATGGAGACGTCGAAGGTGCCGCCGCCAAGGTCGAATACGGCGATCTTCTCGTCCTTCTTCTTGTCGAGGCCGTAGGCAAGCGCTGCCGCGGTCGGCTCGTTGATGATGCGGAGCACGTTGAGGCCGGCGATCTTCCCGGCGTCTTTCGTCGCCTGGCGCTGGGAGTCGTCGAAGTAAGCGGGAACGGTGATGACCGCGTCGGTGACGGCCTCGCCCAGGTAGTCCTCGGCGGTCTTCTTCATCTTCTGCAGCACCATGGCAGAGATCTCGGGGGGCGAGTACTTCTGGCCCCTGACCTCGACCCAGGCGTCGGAGTTGTCGGCCTTGACGATCTTGAACGGGGAGATGGCGATGTCCTTCTTGACCGCCTCGGTTTCGAACTTGCGGCCGATCAGGCGCTTGATGGCGTACAGGGTGTTTTCCGGGTTGGTGACGGCCTGGCGCTTGGCCTGCTGCCCCACCAGACGCTCGCCGCTTTCGGCGAAGGCGATCATGGAAGGGGTGGTGCGGCTACCTTCTGCGTTCGCTATGACAACCGGTTCCCCACCTTCCATCACTGCCACGCAGGAGTTGGTGGTCCCGAGGTCTATTCCTATTACTCTACTCATGTGTATGCCTCCTAGTTTGGTAACTGTATTTGCAAGCTAGTCATCCCCCGGTCGAAAAACAAGGGGGTGTGAGAAAAAAATCGGGGCTGGGGGCTAAGGACTGGGGGCTGGAAAAACCTCTCGGTCTTCCCTAGCCCCTAGCCCCTGATCCCTAGTCCCTGCCGTCAAGCCGCAGGCTTGACGGCTACCGTGACCATGGCCGGGCGGAGCAGGCGCTCGTTTAAGAGGTACCCCTTCTGGAACACGGCAACTATGGTGTTCGGCTCCTGGTCCGCGCTCTCCACCTGCCCCATGGCCTGGTGGAACTCGGGATTGAAGGGTGTCCCTTGCGGCGTCTCGACCGGGGTCACTCCGAACTTCTTCAGTGCGGAGAGGAGCATGCTGAGGGTCAGCCTCACCCCCTCGACGATCGCCGACTCTTCGTTGGCGTGGTCGATGGCGCGCTCCAGGTTGTCCAGCGCCGGGAGGATCTCCATTATGACCTCCTCTTTGCCGTACTTGAGGATCTCTTCCTTCTCCTTTTGCACCCGCTTCCTGTAGTTCTCAAGGTCGGCCCTCTCGCGCAGGTACTTGTCCCAGTTGGCTGCCGATTCGAGTCCCTTGGCGGCCAGCGCCTCTTCAAGTTCCTTGATGCGATCGGCGTCGGAAAGCGGCTGCGCCACTTCGACCTTTTCCTGCGACGCGTCCGCCTTCTTCTCATGCTGATGCGAATCGTGCTTTTTCTTGTCCATCCGCTTCTTTTCTCCTTTATTCCGCTACTCGACTTCGAGCAGACGGCTGATCAGCTTGGCTGTGTAATCAACGATGGGGATCACCCTGCCGTACCCCATGCGGGTAGGCCCTATCACCCCGAGGACGCCTACCGTGTCCTTCCCGGTCATGTAGGTGGAGGTGACGAGACTCATCCCCTCCATCTTGAGGAGGTTCGACTCCGAACCTATGAAGATCTGCACCCCCCCGGCCGACAGCGAACGGTCCAAAAGGTCTAAGAGCATGCTCTTTTTCTCGAAGGTGCGGAAGATCTCCCGCATCTTGGCCGTGTCGGCGAATTCGGGCTGCTCCAGGATGTTCGCCTGCCCTTCCAGGAAGATCTCGGCCCCGTCGGCCTGTATGGTCTGCTGCGAAAGGGTCAACGCCCGCGCCATCATGGTGTCGTAGCGCACCTTCTCGTTTTGCATCTCGCTTAAAAGCCGCTCGCGCACCTGGGCAATGGTGAGCCCCTGCAGCATCCCGTTCAGGTAGTTGGCCATCCGGACCAGGTCTTCCTGCGCGATCTCCTCGCCGGTCTCCAGGAGCCGGTTCTGCACCGTACCGTTTTGCGAAACCAGGATGGCGAGCACCCTGCGGCTCGACAGCTTGACGAATTCCATCTGGTGGAAGACGTTGGCGGAGAGGTGCGGCGCCATCACCACCCCCATGTAACTGGAGGTCGAGGAGAGGAGCCGGCTGGTTTCCTTGAGCACCTCGGCGAGGTCCCTTCCCGCCATCCGGCAACGCCTTCTGATCTCCTCCCGGTTGTCCCGGGCGAGGTTCTTCACCTCGAGAATGGAGTTGACGTACAGGCGGTAGGCCTTGTCGGTCGGGATGCGCCCGGCGGAGGTGTGCGGGGAGGTGAGAAGTCCCATCTCCTCCAGGTCCGACATGACGTTTCTCACCGTAGCCGGGGAGAGCGCCAGCGCATGGCTGCGCGTTATGGTCCTGCTGCCAACAGGTTCGGCTGTTGCGATGTAATCCTCGATCACCGCCTCGAGGATGCGTTTGCTGCGCTCGGAAAGTTGCTCTTCCATATCTCTTACCTCAAAAGCGATTAGCACTCCAAAAGTTCGAGTGCTAACGCGCTTCAAGTTAGCAACGCCACTCTGCTTTGTCAAGGGGGGAGTCGGTATTGGAGGGGAAATTAGACGAAGCTGGAGAAGATGCTGTTGGCGAGGATGACGGAGCCGGGGGATATGCTGATGCGGCTCCCTTCCCTGGTGAGGGCGCCCTTTTTTTCCAGCGCCGCCACCTGCTTAAGGTGCGGCGCCAGCGCGCTCTCCCCATAGCGCTCGGAAAGCGGAGCCAGGTCGAGCCCGTCGAGCATCCTGAGGCCCAAAAAGAAGCATTCGGAAAGCGCGTCTTCCAGGGTCAGCTGCTCCGGTTCCTCGTCCACGGGGAGCCCTGCCCGGATCCCCGCGGCGTACGCCGCCGCGTCGCCGGGGTTCTTCCAGCGGCGCCCGAGCCCGTCCGGGTTCCAAAACGAATGTGCGCCGGCGCCGAAGCCTAGATAGCTTACCCGGCTCCAGTAGGCGGAGTTGTGGCGGGAATGGCGTCCGGGTTTCGCGTAGTTGGAGATCTCGTAGTGGCGGTACCCCGCGGCGGAGAGAACGTCCGAGGTCGCCTCGAACATCGCGGCGGCTTCTTCTTCGGATGGAAGCGCGAGCGCCCCCTCCTCGTGGAGCCGCTCGAACGGCGTACCCTCCTCTATGGAGAGCGCGTAGGCGGAGACGTGCTCGGGATCGAGCGAGACGGCAAGCTCCAGCGCCTCGCGCCACTGAGAAAGGGACTGCCCCGGCAGGGAGTGCATCAGGTCAATGCTGATGTTGTCGAAACCGGCGCGGCGCGCATCCTGGAAGGCGGATAGGGCCTCGGCGGAGCTGTGCACGCGCCCCAGCCGCCGCAAAAGGCGGTCCTCGAAGGACTGGATCCCCAGCGACAGGCGGTTCACCCCGGCCATCCGGTACCCCTGCAGGCGTTCGGGCGTGAGCGTCCCCGGGTTCGCCTCCAGAGTGACCTCCGCGTCAGGCTCCAGCGAGAAGTTGTCTCGCGCCGCGGCGACGATCAGCCCCACCAGTTCCGGCGCCATCAGCGACGGGGTCCCCCCCCCGAGGTAAAGGGTCGGGGCGCTGACCGGCTCGGGAAGCGCCGCCTGCCTGAGCGCCATCTCTTTCAGCAGCAGCTCCACGTACTCCCGATGGTCGTCGCCTGTAGCGGGAGTCGAGTTGAAGTCGCAGTAGAGGCACTTTTTCAGACAAAAGGGGAAATGCAGGTACAGTCCGGCACGCATCGGGGGCTCCTTTATGGCTCAAGGTCAACATCTAGCAGATCGCCCCCCTTTTTGTCACGCAAAACAGCAGCCAACTGCAGGAACTTGCTTGAAATCGACAGGGACTCGGATTACACTCCGAAACTCGCCGACCGCCGGTGGCCGCCATGTCCGGCCAGACTTGACATGCGGCGATTCTTTTCCTGAAGGAGGGAGAACATGCAAAAAAGCGTCAAGGCTGCTGCGGTCCAATTCAACATCGCGCTTGCGGACGTGGACCAAAACCTCGCCTATGCCGAAAAAGCGCTGCGCCGCCTGGCCGCCCAGGGGGTGGAGCTGGCCGTATTGCCGGAAATGTGGAGCTGCGGCTTCGCCTACCGGGAGCTGAACCAGCTGGCCACGCGCACCCCGGGGATCGTCGAGAAGCTGCAGGCGCTCTCAGCCGAACTCTCCCTGACCGTCATCGGCAGCCTGCCTGAGCCGCACGGAGACAAGGTCTTCAACACCGCCTACGTAGTGGACCGCGGCAGGGTCGCAGGAAGCTACCGCAAGATGCACCTCTTCTCGCTGATGGGGGAGGACCGCCACCTGGATCGCGGCGACTCGATCCTTTTGGCGCAGACCAGCGTGGGGAGGATCGGCGTCATGATCTGCTACGACCTCCGCTTCCCGGAACTGGCGCGCAGGCTGGCGGTCGACGGCGCCGACATCATCGTCGTCCCCGGTGAGTGGCCCAAGCCGCGCGAAGAGCACTGGCGGGGACTTTTGAAGGGTCGCGCCATAGAGAACCAGCTCTTCGTGATAGCGGCCAACGCCTGCGGGGTCATCGGCAAACTCGACTTCTTCGGCTCCAGCATGATCCTCGGCCCCAAGGGGGAGGTCCTCGCGGAGGCGGGGTACGAGAACGCGGAGCCGACGGCTCTGCTCGACCCGGCCGAGATGGAAAAGTGGCGCCAGAGCATAACCTGCTTCCAGGACCGGCGCCCGGAGTGCTATTAAATAGAGCCCGGGGGCTGTGAAGGGTAACCCCGCGCCCCCGTGCGCGCTTTCTTTACAGTTGACTTCGCATTGCGTAAAGCATATTTTCCCTGTTTGATCACCATCTAACCGGAGGTATCTTCCGTGGGCATGTTCGCTTCGACCGGCCTGGTCGTAAAACTGGTTCTTTTCCTTTTGCTCTACTTCTCGGTCGTCTCCTGGGGCATCATCTTCTACAAGCTGCTGCAGGTCTCCCGCGCCAACGGCGCCTCCGAGCGCTTTCTCGACTTCTTCTGGAAGGCCAAGCGCTTCGACGCCATCAGCGGTCAGCTGGACCGCTTCGCCAACTCCCCCCTTACCGTGCTTTTCCAGGAAGGGTACGGGGAGCTGAAGAAGCTCCAGGAAAAGATTGAGGAGAAGGCCGACCCCACCAGCATCAGCACCGACCTGGGGGGGATCGACAACATCGCCCGCGCCCTGCGCCGCGCCACCACCTCCGAGATCACCCGCCTGGAAAAGTACCTGACCTTCCTGGCCACGACAGGCGCCACCGCCCCCTTCATCGGCCTCTTCGGCACCGTCTGGGGGATCATGACCGCCTTCGAGAAGATCGGCCAGACCGGTTCCGCCTCGCTCGCCGTCGTCGCCCCGGGGATCGCCGAGGCGCTCATCGCCACCGCCATCGGCCTCGTTGCGGCGATACCCGCCGTCATGGGGTACAACCACTTCCAGCACAAGATCAAGGTGCTCATCTCGGAGATGGACAGCTTCTCCACCGAGTTCCTCAACATCGTGCAGCGCAACTTCGCGGGGAGATAAGCCATGGAGTTCGGCAACAGGGATAACGGCGACCGCGGCACAATGTCGCAGATCAACGTGACGCCGCTGGTCGACGTCATGCTGGTGCTTTTGATCATCTTCATGGTCACGGCGCCGATGATGCAGCAGGGGGTCCAGGTGAACCTCCCCAAGGCGGACACCAAGGCGCTGGCCCCCAAGGAGGACACCCTGGTGGTCTCCCTGGAGCAGTCCGGCAAAACCTTCATCAATTCCTCCGAAATCTCCCAGGACCAGCTCAAAGAGAAGCTCACCTCGATGCTGGCCGGCAGGGAGAAACGCGAAGTCTTCCTAAAGGCTGACCAGGCGGTCCCCTACGGCGAGGTCGTGAAGGTGATGGCCCAGATCAAGGGGGCGGGAGTCGAGCGGCTCGGCATGGTAACGGAGTCCCCGCAGCGGCGATGAGAAAACAGCTGACACGCCGATACCCGGGGCCGCAGGGGATGTTCGCGCTCTCCTTCGTCTGCCACCTGGTCGTGTTTCTGATCATAGCCAAGTGGCAACTCTCACCGGAATTACATCCGGACGACACCCCGGTCACCTACGTAGACATGGTCACCCTCCCCGTCGCCTCGCCTCAGGCCGGCACCCCCGCGCCTGCGGCCGAGGCGGAGAAGGAAGCTGCCCCTCCCCCGCCTGCCGCGCCTGCTGCACCGGCCATGGTGCAGCCCGCCAAACCGGCGAAGCCCGCGAAACCTGCGGCCAAGGCTCCGGCGGCGGAGCCCAAGGGGAAGTCCGCGCCGGCGAACCCCGCGGCCCAGGCGCAGGAGTTCAACGAGCGGCTGGCGAAACTGGAGCGGGTCGCCCAGGATAAACGGCAGGCCGAGGTCATGGAGCGGCTGAGGAAGAAGGGAAGCCAGCAGACCGGGATGCCCGGGGCCAAGGGAACCGAGGCCGGGAGCGACTACCCCTCGTACCTCCAGTCCCGCCTCAAGGATGCACTCAAGGAAGTCATGGTCTCGCAGACCAAGTCGCCGCAGGTGATCGCAACCATCACCGTGTCCGGCGACGGCAGGATCGCGGAATACCATGTGGAAAAGGGATCAGGGGACCCGCTTTTTGACGATGCGGTCCATCGGGCCGTGACGCTGGCCGGCAAATCGCTGGTCCCACCGCCGGGCGGCGCGCCGTTCAAGCGCATGTTCCGCTTCAGACCGGAAGGGGTCGGTATCAGATGAGAATAATATTGCTGTTGGCCATGCTGCTCCTGGCGCCTCAAATGGCGCAGGCGGCAGAGGGATATATAGACGTAACGGCCCCGGTGAGCCGCAAGCTCAAGCTCTTCCCGGCTCCCGCCACCGGCCTCGCCGGGCAGGTGCCCCCGGAGGTGTCCAGGGAGCTCTCCGAGCTGTTCGGGATGGACCTGGGATTAGCCGGCCCCTTCGAGGTCTCCGGGGACGGCGCGGGCGCCGACCTGATCCTGAAAAGTTCCTACAGCGCGCAGGGGGGCAACATCACCCTGGAGTGCCGACTGGTGGACCGGGTGCTGAACCGCGAGATCACCGCCAAGCGCTACAGCGGGTCAGCGAAGGAATTACGCCGCATGGGGCACGCCTTCTCCGACGAGGTGCTGCGCGCGGTGACCGGGGAAAAAGGTCCCTTCACCGGCAAGATCGCCTACGTGACCAAGGCCTCCGGCAACAAGGAGATCTTCGTCATGGACTACGACGGGCACAACCCGCAGAGGCTCACCAACAACGGCTCCATCAACCTGAACCCCGACTTCGCCCCCTCCGGCAAGGAGATCATCTACACCTCCTACAAGAAAGGGAACCCGGACCTGTACCGCCGCGAACTCTTCACCGGGCTCGAGGCGCGCATCTCCTCCCGAAGCGGCCTGAACGCCACGGGCGCCTACTCCCCAGACGGCAGCAAGATAGCCATGGTGATGAGCAAGGACGGCAATTCCGAGATCTACCTGATCTCGCGGGAAGGAAAGGAGCTGGCGCGGCTCACCAACAACCACGCCATCGACGTCTCCCCGGCCTGGTCGCCGGACGGCTCCCGCATCGTCTTCGTCTCCGACCGCCTGGGCAAACCTCAGGTGTTCATAATGAATGCGGACGGCGGCAACGTGCACCGGCTCACCGCCAACGGCGCCTACAACGTCACGCCCCGCTGGTCGCCCAAAGGGGACCGGATCGTGTACGCGCGCCAGGGAGGAGGCGGGTTCCAGATCTACGCCATCAATGCGGACGGCACCCAGGACACCCAACTCACCAGCGCAGGTAGCAACGAGCACCCCCGCTTCTCGCCGGACGGCCGCTTCATCGTCTTCAGCTCCACCCGCGACGGCGCCGAGGCGATCTACCTGATGCGCGCCGACGGAAGCGGCCAGACCAGGGTATCCCCCAACAAGTCCCAGAATTCCCATCCGACATGGTCGGTAAATTGGTAAAGATACCGGTACATTTTGAATCATTGATTAACTCGGAAAAGGTGAGTATACTTTCCTTCGCTTTTTAACCACGGCACGCTCATGAGGAGCGGCACGTATTCTATCTAGAAAAAGGAGTGGGATAATGCGCAAGATGATTCTCGGATCCCTGGTTGTTCTGACTTTCGGAGCACTTCTTTCGGCCGGCTGCGCCAAAAAGGACGTCGTGAAAACAGAGGAGCCGATTTCGGCTGCCCAGTCCGCCCCCGCTCCGGCACCCGTGCAGACGCAGCAACAGGCACGGCCGGAGGCCCCCGCGGCGCAGCAGCCCATCACCGAGACCACTCCCAGCCGCGAGCAGCCCGTGGCCCAGGAAACCCCCAAAGATGCCGGCAAGGCGCAAGAAGTCCAGGCAGAGCTGCAGAAGGTCTACTTCAACTTCGACTCCTCCGATCTTTCGGAAGAAGCACGCGCTTCCCTCTCCAAAAACGCCGAGTACCTGAGCCGCCAAGCCGGGACCAAGGTGCGCATCGAGGGTAACTGCGACGAGCGCGGCTCCGACGACTACAACATGGCGCTGGGCGAAAGAAGGGCGAAGTCCGCCAAGGACTACCTGGTCAACCTGGGCATCGCCTCCGACCGTCTCTCCACCATAAGCTACGGCGAAGAGAAGCCCGCCGATCCGGGTCACGACGAGGCGGCCTGGGCCAAGAACAGAAGGGATGAATTCGTCATCGTCAAGTAACTCAAGCAGTTCCTGCCGAAAAGGAGCCTCAGGGCTCCTTTTTTTATAGAGCAGCAGGATCACAGGAGGTTTGTCATGCAGGCAATGAGAGTGGCACTGGGGTCACTGGTACTGCTCGCCTTTTTCGGTTGCGCCAGCCAGAGTGAACTCGAATCGGTGCGCCGCGATTCGGACGAGATGAAGAACCGCCTCTTCACCATGGAGAAGGGGTTGAACGAGACGCGCGCCGAAGTAAGGGATGGGGTGGAGAAATCGCTGGCTGGTTACCGCCAGAGCCTCGAATCTCTGCAGTCCGACATGTCCGGGTTCCAGAAGGAGATGACGGGAATCAGGAAAGGGGGCGCCGACCTTCAGGCGACCCTGGAGAGCGCCCGGGTCGACATGCAGCTTTTGACCGGGAAGGTGGACGACGTGCGCATCCTGGCCCAGAAGCCGGCTGACGACATCGCGCTCTTGAAAGAAGACCTGACCAAGCGTCTTGCCGCACTCGAAGAGCGGATGGCCAAGATGGAAAAGGGGGTCGAGGAGCAGGCGAAAAAGGAGGCCGAACTGCAGCAGGCGCCCGAGTACCTCTACCAGAAGGGGTACGAAGCGATGAAGGAGGGGAACCTCCCCAAGGCGCGGGAACTCTTTTCAAGCTTCCTGGAGCATCACCCCAAGCACAACCTGGCAGCGAACGCCCAGTACTGGATCGGCGAGAGCTACTACTCCGAGAAGAAGTTCGAGAACGCGGTGCTCGAGTTCGAGAACGTGATCAAGAACTACCCCAACAAAGACAAGGCTCCCGCCGCCATGCTGAAGCAGGGGATGGCCTTCAGGGAATTGGGCGACAGCAAGAGCGCCAACTACATCCTGAAGAAACTGGTGGAAGAGCATCCGAAGTCGGAAGAGGCTAAGATCGCCAGAGAGAAATACAAGATCAGATAGTCCGCAGGCGTCCGCGGTATTACGGCCCCCCTGCCGCAAACAGGGGGGCCGTGCCGTTTCTCACCGGGTCATCCCCATAAAACATTCACGACAGACAAGGAGTCGCCCATGTTCCTCGCCCGAGACAAAAACAACGATCTCTACCTCTTCGACAAGCTTCCCATCAAGGGTTCCGAATGCTGGTGGGCCGAGACCGGCGTGGACGGGACCTACCTGCGCCTCGACAAGTCCCTGTACCCGGAAGTCACCTGGGAAAGCGAGCCTGTCGCGGCCGAGCTGGTTGTGTCGAAGGGATAGCAGTTGGGGCTGGTTGGCCGGAGGCTCAGCCGAGCCGGATGGCGGGCTTGATGTTGTCGGGGGTGTAGCTTGTAGCCGCAGCCCATCCCTTACCCGGCACCAGCACGGGTTCCAGCCGGCAGGCTATGTACCCGATGAGGTTCGCGGGTTCGGGAACGTCCGGGGCGATGGTGACGATGCGAAAGCCGACGAAGTCCCCTTCTCTGGGGTAGGACTTCGATTCCTTGAGGGTGCAGCTCCAGATCTTCATGGCCCCATGAGGCCCGGCGATGCTGATCAGGAAGGTGCGCTCGCCGTCGCGTCCAAGCCCGGCATCTTCCTCGACGAGGGCCGGGACCAATCCCCCTATGAGCGGCGTGTATCCGATCGAGCAGGCATGCGCGAACGCGGAGGCGTTATCCTCGAAGACGAGATTCTCCTGTTTTTTGCGGAACCAGTTGAACATGGGTCACCCTCAAATGGAATGCGAGACTATACCGGCTTTTCCAGGGCTGCAGCAGGAAAAACGGGGGATTTATCGCACACAGTTAACGGAAGATCATAGCTACCAGGAACTAAAAAGGGAAAGGCGAGTTGACCCGTCTTTCCCTTTTTTTGCTGCAGCGAGGATTTGAAGCTCTTAGGCGGTTTTTTCCGCCTCGGCCTTGGCCGCCTGTGCCGCAGGCGCGGCTGCCGCCCCCTCCACCTTGACTCTGAGCTCCTCCGCAGCCTTGGCCTGCTCGTCTTCCGCCTTGCGCTTCGCCTCGGCGAGCTTGGCCAGGTGCTCCTTCTCCTCTTCCGTCCTGCTGTCGGCCTCGATGGTCTGCTTGAAGTCGTCGGTCGCCTTCTTGAACTCGGCAAGCCCTTTGCCAAGCGACTTGGCAAGGTCAGGGAGCTTCTGAGGGCCTATGACTATCAGGGCGATTACCAAAATAATGACCAGCTCAGGCATCCCTATTCCGAACATTCTATCTACCTCGCTTGATTTGCTGTTTAAACACGCGCTGTACTTAGGAAAATTTCAAAAAATAATAGAGGTTTTACCCTCCGGTGTCAAGCGTGCTAATCTGCACCCTTAATTGGTTTGACATGAACCTTAACATTGTCTACTATCGGTGCTGTTTACCATATGTATTCCCAATGAACTAGTTTTGGCGGTGATGAATATGACGCAGGAAACTTTAAAAGCAGATATTAAAGCGCTTCTCAAAGAGCGCAATGCTGTACTTCTCGCTCACAACTACATGCGTGACGAGGTGCAGGAAATAGCAGACATAACCGGCGACTCGCTGGCGCTTTCCATAGAAGCGGCAAAGACAGATGCGGAGGTGATCGTATTCTGCGGCGTCCACTTCATGGCCGAATCCGCCTCCATCCTGGCTCCTGAAAAAACGGTTCTCCTCCCCCGCCTCGACGCGGGATGCCCCATGGCCGACATGGTTTCGGTCGAGGCCCTCAGGGAAATGAAGGCGAAGCTCCCCGGCGTGCCGGTGGTCACCTACGTGAACTCTTCCGCCGCGGTCAAGGCCGAAAGCGACATCTGCTGCACCTCCGCGAACGCCGTGAAAGTGGTCCAGTCGATGAGCGAAAAGGAGATAATCTTCGCCCCGGACCGCAACTTGGGGAGCTACATCGCCCGCTTCACCGACAAGAAGTTCCACCTCTGGGAAGGGTACTGCCCGACCCACGAGCGGCTCAGGCCCGAGGTGGTCAAGGAGCTGAAACAGGCTAACCCCGACGCCCCCTTCGTCTGCCATCCCGAATGCAACCCCAAGGTGGTCGAACTGGCAGACCATGTCTGCTCCACCACCGGGATGTACGACTACTGCAAGAAGAGCGGCGCCAAGCGCTTCATCATCGGCACCGAGGCGGGAATACTGTGGCGGCTCAAGCGTGAGAACCCGGACAAGGAGTTCATCCTCGCCTCCCCGGCGCTCATCTGCCCCAACATGAAGCTCACCTCCCTGGAGGACGTCTTCGAGGCGCTGCAGCAGATGAAGCCCGTGGTCAAGGTCCCGGAAGATATCCGCATCCCCGCCAAGCGCGCACTGGACCGGATGCTCGCCATCCCGAGAGATTAGCCGGCAGCCCCAGAGCACCAGACTTCCCATAAACGACAGGAGCCCCATATGATCCGACCGTTCAAGGGTATCGCCCCCAAGATAGATCCCTCCGCGTTCATAGCCGAAACCGCCGTCATCATAGGCGAGGTCAGCATCGGCAGGGAAGCCAGCATCTGGTACAACTGCGTGGTCCGCGGGGACGTCAACTTCATCAGCATCGGGGACCGGACCAACATACAGGACCTCTCCATGCTGCACGTGACCCACAAGAAGAACCCGGAGGACCCCGGGGCGCCGCTCATCATCGGCAACGACGTCACCGTCGGCCACAGCGTGACCCTGCACGGCTGCACCATCGAGGACGGCGCCTTCGTGGGGATGCAGGCGATCATCATGGACAAGGTCTTGGTCGGCAAGGGGGCCCTGGTCGGCGCGCGCGCCCTGGTTACCGAGGGGACCGTCATCCCCCCCGGCACCCTCTGGGTCGGGTCCCCAGCGAAGTACAAGCGGGACTTAACCGAGAGCGAGATCGCCTGGCTCGCCCGCTCCGCCGGGAACTACGTCAGGTACTCCCGCGAGTACATGGAAGATATCGGCTAGGCGCGGCGCCACCAGCCTCCCCGGCCAAGCAGCAAGGAATCTGTGAAAGACACGCTGGACAAAGAACAGACGCGGGCGGCGCTTCTGGAACTCTTCGAGACGCTCTTAAGCCGCTACGGCGCGCTTAACTGGTGGCCCGCCGACACCCCCTTCGAGGTCTGCGTCGGCGCCATCCTGACCCAGAACACCAACTGGCTCAACGTTGAAAAGGCAATAGTAAACCTGAAACGAGAGGGGCTCCTCTCGGCAGAGGCGCTCCGGGAGATCGATGAGGGGCGGCTGGCCGAGTTGATACGCCCCTCTGGCTTTTTCAACGTGAAGAGCGCGAGGCTGAAAGGGTTTGTCGGCTGGCTTTTCGAGCGCTACGGCTCCCTGGACGCCATGTTCCAGGGGGACTGGATCGGCCTTCGGGAGGAACTGTCCGCGGTGCGCGGCATCGGGCCCGAGACCTGCGACTCGATCCTTCTCTACGCGGGGGGAAAGCCTTCCTTCGTGGTCGACGCCTATACCAGGCGTCTCTTCTCAAGGCTCGGGCTCATGCGGGAAGAGGACGACTACCACCGGGTGCGCGCCCTTTTCATGGATCATCTTCCGGCCGAGGTGCCCCTATTCAACGAGTACCACGCCCTGATCGTCGAGCAGTGCAAGCGGCACTGCCGCAAGAAGCCGCTGTGCGACGGCTGCCCGCTCACCCGCTTTTGCACCTTCCTCGCGGCAGGCCGCCCTTGACCCTGACCCTGACCCTGACCCTGACCCTTACCCAGCACCCACAGGACCTATAGATGAGATTCTTCGCCAACCTGTTCCTGCTCCTGTTCATCGCCGACGGGAGCCTTTCGCTTTTGGACGAACTGGCCTCGCTCCTATTCCCGCTGGTCCCCCTTTCCGGGCTGCGCGGCTTTCTGGCCAACGCCGTCATACTGATCGCGATACCGCTCTACCTGGGCCTCGGCATCGACCGGCGGCTGCCCAAACGGCTCTTCCTACCCCTGATCCTGTTCGTATTCTGGTGCCCGCTCTCCATCTGGTTCTTCCCCGCCCTCGGCGCCTTCAAGCTGTACGGCCTGATCATGGCGGCGCTGCAGGTAGGGCTCGGCACCTTCCTCATCTCCCGGTTCAATGAGAACCCGGCGGCGCCGCTTACCCTTCCCCCCACGCTCTTCGAGGCGCCTTACTTCGACCTGCGCAACACACTGGTGTTCGTCGGCGTGAACATCTTCGTCCTCCCGCTGGCCCTGGCGACGGCGGCGCTCTTCGCGGCCAACTCCTACGCCACCGAGGCCACCGGCGGCTTCATGAACGTGTCCCCCCGGGGTCTCTACATGAGCGAGCGCACCTACCGGCGCGGCGACCGCACCGTCAAACTCGCAGCCATGATCCACATCGGCGAGAAGGATTATTACGACGAGGTGGCGCGGCTGGTTCCTGCGGGGAACACCATAGTGCTGGCCGAAGGGGTCACCGACGAGAAGGGAAAGCTCAAAAACAAGTTCGATTACCACCAGGTGGCGAACCTGCTGGGGCTCGCCTCGCAGGAAAAGCTCCTCTTCAAGGGGAGGATGATCGAACCCAACGAGCTGCAAACCCCGGGGAAGCCGGAGGGAAAGGCACAGGCGGGGCCGGATATCCTGCGGGCGGACGTGGACCTGAGCGCCTTCCGCCCGGAGACCATGATGCTTCTGGACGCCATGGGGAAGCACTTGCGCGAGAACCCTTCCGCCCTCGACGGCCTGCTGAAGCTGAACCGGTGGGCGGAGAAAAACATCACGCCCGCCATGTACGCCGTGATCATGGACGACATCCTGCAGCGCAGGAACAAGGTGGTGGTTCAGTACCTGGACCAGGCGCTGAAGCGCTACCAGACCGTGGTGATCCCCTGGGGCGCCCTGCACATGAAAGGTATCGAAGCAGAGGTTCTAGCGCGCGGGTTCGTGCTGCAAGGGGAACAAAAGCGGCTGAGCGTCGACTTCAAGCGCGTGGCGTTACACAATTAGAGTACGTTCAGACCCTAGCACTATTGGAATAACAAAGTTTCTCGCACTGCATGTAACACATGCAGACCGCCAAATAGTGATTTCTGAACATCTGTCAGTCGCTCTGCTAGTGTTACAGCCTTTACACTTGACTTTGTAAACAAAACAATGCTAATTGCATGACCTCTTTTCCTATGCTCACGTTTTGATTAACGCATGCAAGGCCGCGGAGGTTGCATGGCGAGACACAAGATAACCGCTCCCGGTCTTGCTGCCGGCATCGTACATAGAGAAAGGCTGTTCCAGGTTTTGGACCATGCCGATAAACCTGTGCGCTGGATTTCCGGTCCCGGCGGCTCCGGCAAGACCACCCTGGTCTCCAGCTACCTCGAAACCCGCGGCATCCCAGCCCTGTGGTACCAGGCAGACCAAAGCGACTCCGACCCGGCCACCTTCTTCTATTACATGGGTCTGGCGTTTCAGGACTCTGTTTCACCCGACCGCGAACCGCTGCCACTTCTCACCCCCGAATACCTTGCCGGCCTCAAGACCTTCTCTCGCCGTTACTTCCAACAACTCTTCGCACAACTGCCGGCACCTTACGCCATAGTCATTGATAACTACCAGGAGATCCCGGCTGGTTCCCCGTTTCACGAACTGATAGCGGAGGGACTGGCGCAATGTCCGGACGGGATCACCGTGATAGCCACAAGCAGGGAAGAGCCGCCTGCGGTGTTGACCGTGAACGAAACAGCGGCACGTTTCGCTTTCCTCGGCTGGAGCGACCTCCGGTTTTCCTTCGACGAGGCCAGGGAGTTCGCCGGGACACAGACTTCAAGCCACATTGAGACCGAAGCGCTGGCGAGCCTTTACGCCAAGACGGACGGGTGGATAGCCGGGCTGCTCCTGATCCTGGAGAGCCTCGACGGCGGCACCCTCGACCAAAAGCTGCTGCAAGAACTTCCTCTCGACAAGGTGTTCGTGTACTTCGCCGACAAGATCTTCGAAGCGCGAGACGGCGAGCTGCAAAACTTCCTGCTGAAGACCGCTCTGGTCCCGGGAATCACGGCGCAGATGGCCGAGCGTTTGACCGGCATCGGCAGTTCCGAGCAGATCCTCTCCCGGCTCTGCCGCAACCGTTTCTTTACCGCGAAGTCCTCGCCGGCAGACCCCGTCTACCAGTACCATCCACTTTTCAGAGAGTTCCTCGTTGCGCGTGCGGAGGGAACCCTTCCTGCCGCCGAGCTGAGGGAAATCAGGCGGCAGGCCGCCTCCCTGCTTAAGGGCGCGGATCGAGCCGAGGACGCGGCAGGCCTGCTCACCGAGGCTTCGGACTGGGACGGCGTTGCGGAGCTGATCCTCGATTGCGCGCCGCTGCTTGCTGCGGAAGGAAGAAGCGAGACGGTTCGTGGCTGGCTTGAGAGCGTACCTGCCGAGAGCGTGGCAGTAAACCCAGGCCTGCTCTACTGGAAAGGGGTATGCCTGCTGCTTCATTCGCCTCCTGCAAGCAGGGTCTGTTTCCGTGAGGCCTACGATCTATACCGCCTGGCCGACGACCGGGTCGGCATGCTCCTCTCCTGGTCCGGCGGCGCGGAAGCATCGCTTTACGACAGGGAGTTCACCCCGCTGGACCAGTGGCTCGCCCTGCTGGAAGAGATGCGGATCGAGGAAGGGGACATTCCCTCGCGACAGCTTGAGGAGCAGATGGCCATGAGCATCTTCAACGCCATGGCTTTCAGGCAGCCGCACCACCGCGACATCTCCAAGTGGCGCGAGCGCGCCCTTTCCCTGGTGCGCGGCTGCGCCGACATCAACCTGCGTCTGCAGTCGGCAATCCATCTGGTCGTCCACGATCTCTGGAACGGGAACTTCGGCAGGGCGAGCGTACTGCTGGAGCAGACCTTGGCAATGGCCAGCACGGGCAAGCCCTCCCCGATGACCCGGATCACCATAATGAATGCGCAGGTGCTCAACTGCTATTTCACCGGGGCATGGGCTTCGGGGGTCGCGGTCGCCTTCGATGCACTGAGGATGGCGGACGAGACGGGGGTCCACGTCTGGGACATCCAACTCATGGGAAACGGCGCCGGCTGCGCGCTTTGCAGGGGAGACTCCGCCACGGCGGATGAGCTGCTGAACGCGATGCGCGACCGGTTGCAATGGGGCGTAAGGCTCGATATCGGCCAATACCATGGGCTGCGTGGATGGCAGGAGAGTCTGGCAAGACGTTTCCAGGCAGCGATCCCGCACCTGGAACTCTCCTTGGAATCCCTCCAGGGGACGGGTTTCCTGGCGCCGGAAGCGGTGATGCTCATAACCCTGGCCGACAACCTCCGGATGACCGGAAATCCGACCCGGGCAGAGGCATGCCTTAGCCGTGCCTGTGACATCGCCCGCGGTATGGGGAGCGGGTACCTTGAGTTCCTTTGCCTTCTGAACAGCGCCGAACTTGCGCTGGATGCTGAAGACGACGTGCAGGGCGATATGCTGCTGCGCCGGGCGATGGCCCTTGGCAGTGCCGGAGGGTACCTGAACGGCTGGTGCTGGCGCCCCGATGCCCTGGTGCGGCTATGCACCAAGGCATTGGAGAACGACGTAGAGGCTGCTTACGTAACCCGGCTGGTGCGCCATTGGGCGCTGGCGCCGGAGACGCCGCCGCAGCATCTGGACAACTGGCCCTGGCAGTTCCAGATCCTCACCCTGGGGGGCTTTCAGCTGATCCGGGGAAACGAGCCCCTGATCCTTGCCGGTAAATCGCGAAAGCCGCTGGAACTGTTGAAAGCTCTGGTGGCCTTCGGCGGCAGCAACGTGCCCCTGGAGCGGCTTACCGATGCGCTTTGGCCCGAAACCGACGGCGACCTGGCCCAGCGCTCCTTCGACACGACCCTGCATCGGCTCCGAAAGTTGCTGGCAGATGAAAAGGTACTCCAACTCCAGGCGGGAAAGCTTTCCATCAACCCCAGGTACTGCTGGATCGACACCTGGGCCTTCGAGCGCCGATGCGGCGAGATAGATGCCGCATTGAACCTCCCTCTTGCTTTCGAGAAAGGTGCGGCCCTGTACCAGGGAAGCTTCCTCCTCGACGATGCATCCCTGGCCTGGACCGCACCGATGCGGGACCAGATGCGCAACCGGCTGCGCCAACTAGTCGGCAGGGCGGGGGGATATTTCGAGGGACTTGAGCGATGGGATCTGGCTGTCACCTGGTACGACAAAGGGATAAAGCTCGATCCGGTTGCCGAAGAATTGCACCAAAGGCTCATGGTCTGCTACCGGCAGCAGGGACAGATGTCGCTGGCGATCAAGACCTATCTCAACTGCCGCTCGATGCTCTCCACCGAACTTGGGATAGCACCCTCGGCGCACACTGAAGAGATATATCGAAGCTTGACCGTAGGCCAGTAGAGATCCGCCCCTCCTCTCAACATTTTTCCTCCACCTGTAAGTCTTCTGTAAGCCGCTCTCCATTACCATCCCCGCAATAAGGGGCAAGGAAATGAACCTGTTTAGAAGGTATGGCGGGTTCCATTCAGTTCATCAGGAATACGTGACTGGAGCAGAGGATGTTGCGGAAATAGTCATCCTCGATGAAACACATCAGTAAACCTCCCAACATAGAAGTTACCCATATAGAAAATAAATCTTCGCTATCTATAACAGGTAATATATTTCTCATATATAGTAAACCGTCAACACCCTCAATAACATATGTAGAACAACGAGATAAAGACCCTATCTTGGTTGATGTTCATTCGATTCCTCAGGGTTGCAGTAAGGGAAGGAAAACATGAGAACGAATATAGACAAAGTCCTGCTATGTTTCTTTATTGCAATGGTGCTTAGTGTTATGGGTTGTGGAGGCAGCAGTTCGACAACCCCTGCAGCGACTACTGCTACCGGCAAGTTCATAGATGCTCCGGTTGAGGGACTAAAATACGTCTCTGGAGGACAAAATGGATTTACCGGACCTAACGGAGAATTTACTTACGAGGTTGGACAATCGGTTTCTTTTTCTGTTGGTGGCGTAGTTGTCGGCCGAGCGGCTGGTGCCAGCATTATTACTCCGATTGAGTTGGTAAAGACAGCGGCTCCAGGAACTACAGTTACGGCCAGCACGCCTGCTGTTGTACAGATTGCTAGATTTCTTTTGACTGCTAGCAGCTTGACTTCAACAGGTATTAAAATAGATCCTGCAGTAACAACAGCAAGTTCATCACAAAACATCAATCTATCAACCGCTTCCGATTTAACCTTCACAACATTTATCAACCAAATTGCAGCGGCGGCTGGGAGCCGTACAGTGACTACTACAACCGATGCTCAGGCCCACATCACCGCTAGCGTCAATGGTCTTGCTTCCGGGACCATTGTTTTGCCTCCCGCATCATCTACTGGTGGCGGCAATACTCCACCGAACACAGCACCAGGCTCCGCTAAATCAACAGTGACAAAAACTTCTGCTTTACCTGTTGGTAACACTGATTGTCCATTTGGCGGGATCATAGTTACATCAGGCATTGACACAAATGGCAATGGTGTTCTCGACGTATCAGAAGTGAGTTCATCTCAAGCGGTTTGTAACGGTGCTACTGGTGCTACTGGTGCTACTGGTGCTACTGGTGCTACTGGTGCTACTGGTGCTACCGGGCCACAGGGCGGTACGACTGGCATGTTTGTGGGGGCAACTGCCGTTGTCTGCCATAATTTGAGTCAGTGTGCTTGTTCTGGAGCGCAAGTAGTTAAGGCGCTTGGCGGTATGTGGTGTGACGGATCTGCGGCAATTAAAGAGTCGGCGATAGTGCAGAACAATCCAAGTGCATGGGAAGGAATTTGTATAGATCTGGTTACCACTACTTCGTTTGCTCCTTCAGGGATAGTTATTTCTTGCGTAGATCCCTAAATCAAACGTGGTGAATGTTTTTTAAACACAGAAAGACATTCACACGAGACCTTTCAAACTAACAAAAACGTCGTTGGGCCATTTATTACAAGGCTTAACGGCGTTTTTGTTAGAAGATCGGAGCGAACGCTGGCTTATAAAGAAAAAAAGGACAGTATCTTTACCGACGGAACCGCATCCTGTCACATTTCCCTCCAGCTGTAAGCCTTCTGTAAGCCCCCCTCCATTATCATCCCCGCAATAAGGGGCGGGAACGAAGATGCTCGCGTCGAAAAGCGGTTGCCTCCTGGCGGACAGGGGGCGTTTTCCGGCAGCAGGAGCTTCGGACCACGTGATCGAGTCGGCCATTACAGCACAGGAGAGTGAAATGAGAAGAAGTTGGTTCATCATGTTGGCGTTTTGTATGGTCTTTATGTTCAACCTGGCGGGATGCGGCGGAGGGAGCAGCAGCGCACCGCAGAAGACGGCCATTTCGGGGACGGTGACCTTCCCCTCGGCAAATGGAGCAGCAAAGGTTGCCGCAGCAGCGGCGACCACTGCGACCGCTCCAACCCTGGAAGTCAGGGACCTCAACGGGACCCTGATAAAGAGTGTTCCTTTGACCCTCCAGACCGGCACGGTCAACACCTACAGCTATCCGGCAATAGAGGTGGAACCAGGCAAGGACTACGTCCTCAAAGCTGTCGACGGCCAAAGGGTGCTGCGCGCCCTGGTGGACAAGGCAGCCCTGTCCGGCGCGTCCGCAACGAAGAACGTCAACAACGTCACGACGACTGCGCTCATCGTGGTGGAAAAGGCGCTCAATCTGACCGCAGGGACCCTGGGCGCGACGGCTACGGCGGCCCAGGTGCAGACTGCATCGGCCGCCCTGGCCCTGACCTCCCCCCCGGCAACCATCGAGAGCAACATAACCGCGGCGATAGCCGCATGCACCTCGGCTACGGGGACCGCGAATGCGGCTCAAGCGCAGCTTGCTTCCCTTGCCAGCATTGTGACCGCTGCCGTCAGCAGCAATGTAGATCCCAGCGCCTTCGTGGCAGGCACTTCAACCGCCACTGCGGTCGACGCGGTCACCTACACGGTTTCCGGCAGCACCGCCACCGCCAGCTCCGCCCCGGTCTCCAGCAATATCGCCGGCACCTTCGTCACAGTTGCAGCCGAGATCCTGCCGAGCATTTCCAGCGCCGGCGCCACGTCCTTCACGGTCGGTTCCGCCGGCAGCTTCGCCATCACCGGGACCGGCACCATGAGCGTCTCGGGCACGCTCCCTTCGGGCGTCACCTTTGACGCCGCCACGGGGCGTCTGAGCGGCACGCCGGCCGCGGGAAGCACCGGGGCCTACCTGCTCACGGTCACCGCCACCAGCAACAGCCTCACCGCGACCCAAAAATTCACCCTTACCGTCAACCCGATCCCCTCGTCCCTCGCCTTCACCACAGCCATGCTCTCCGGGAAGACCTTCACCGAGGGGACCTCGAACACCCTGGTGTTCAACGCAAACGGAACGCTCACCGCAAGCGACACCAAGGACGCCTTGACCTGGAGCGTCAACTCCGCCGGGCAGGTCGTGGTGCACAACACCGTCACCAACATCAACACCACAGTCACCGCGCTCTCCGGCAGCATCTCCACCGGCCTGGCGGTTTCCTTGGCCCACTCCGACGGCACGACCGAATCCACCACGCTCACCCTCTATGTGCCGCCTGCTCAAACCACCGGCTTCACCGCGGCCATGCTTTCCGGCAAGACCTTCATCGAGGGGACCGTGAACACCCTGGTGTTCAACGCCAACGGAACGCTCATCGCAAGCGACACCCCGGACGCCTTGACCTGGAGCGTCAATTCCTCCGGCCAGGTCGTGGTACACAATTCCGTCACCAATATCAGCACCACGGTCACCGCGCTTTCCGGCAACCTTTCCACCGGCTTGGCAGTTTCCCTGGTTGACTCCAATGGCCCGACCGCATCCACGACGTTGACCCTGTATGTGGCCCCCACCCCGGTTACCGCCTTCACCACCGCCATGCTTTCCGGCAAGACCTTCACCGAAGGGACCGTTAACACGCTGGCGTTCAACGCGAACGGAACACTGGTGGCAAGCGACACCACGGATGCCTTAACCTGGAGCGTCAACTCCTCCGGTCAGCTCGTGGTGCACAATTCCGTCACCAACATCAACACCACGGCCACTGTGGTTTCCGGCAACCTTACCACCGGCTTGACCGTTTCCCTGGTGGATTCCAATGGCCCAACCGCATCCACCACCTTCACCCTGCGGCCGTAACGACGGTCCAGAAAGCAGCAGCGTAGAGCCAGCCGCCCCTCTTACCGAGGGGCGGCTTTTTTAGTCCTCCACCCCACAGAGCACGTCCAGGAAGTTCTTCAGTATCCGCGCCGTAAGCCCCCAGATCTCGTCATCTCCGTAGCGGTAGAAGTACATGGGGAAGTCCTTCCTCCCCTTGTAGTCCCAGTACTCCATCCGGAAAAACTCGGGCTTCTCGAAATGGGAAAGCGGCACCTCGATGAGGCGCTCTATCTCGGCGTCGTTGACGGTGAGTGTGTAGTTAGCGGGGAAGACGCCGACTACGGGCGTCACCAGGTAGTTGTGTATGGAGTGGCAGTCGTCGAGCTCGCCCAGGATCTCGACATCAGAGGGGGCGATGCCGACTTCCTCCCACGCCTCGCGGCGTGCGGTGTCGGCGCTGTCGAGGTCGCCTGGATCGCAGACGCCGCCGGGGAAGGAGATCTCGCCGCTATGGTGGGTGAGATGGGGGGTTCTTTTGGTGAAGAGGAGGTGGTACTCGCCGTTTTTCAGAAAGAGCGGCAGGAGTACGGCGGCGGGGACGGGCCCCGCCTCCATGGGAACGCGCGAGCGCGAGGCAAGGGAGGCCTTGAGCCTCTCCTTCAACTCTCCGGGGTCCGCCGGCAGCTCCTGCCCGCGCCGCCCGATCAGAGCACCGGCTCCTTGGCCTTTTTCTTCAGCTCGGCGATGGTCGCCGCGTAGTCGGGGCTGTTGAAGACGGCACTGCCGGCCACAAAGACGTCCGCCCCGGCATGGGAGATGCGGGCTATGTTGTCGATCTTGACGCCGCCGTCGACCTCGAGTTCCGCCTCGATGCCACGCCTATCCATGGTGGCGCGCAGGGCCTGGATCTTCGGGATGCAGGCCTCGATGAACGACTGCCCGCCGAAACCGGGGTTCACCGTCATCAAGAGGATCAGGTCGAGGTCCTCCATCACGTAATCCAGAAGGTTAAGCGGGGTCGCCGGGTTGAGCGAGACGCCCGCCTTCTTCCCCAGCGACTTGATCAGCTGCACGGTGCGGTGCAGGTGGTTGGTCGCCTCGGCATGGACCACGATGATGTCCGAGCCCGCCTTGGCGAAATCGGGGATGTAGCGGTCCGGGTTGTCGATCATCAGGTGCACGTCGAGCGGAAGCGTAGTGACCCGGCGCGCCGCTTCCACGATCAGCGGGCCGATGGTGATGTTGGGGACGAACTGGCCGTCCATGACGTCGATGTGGACGTAGTCGGCGCCGCCGGCCTCGATGGCCTTGATCTCCTCGCCCAGCCGGGCGAAGTCCGCGGAAAGAATGGATGGAGCGATCTTTTTCATAAGGTCTCCTGCGTTGATTTTCACGATTGATCTTGCAGCCGCCGGCTACTTCCTCTTCAGGCGCGCCGAGAAGAAGCCGTCCATGCCGTCGCGGTGCGGCCAGCTCCTGAAGAAGCCGCGCTCGGTGAAGAGCGGCGCATACTGAGGGAAGAGCGGGCGCAGGTCTTCCACGACGAACTCCGGATGCTGCGCGAGGAAGCTGTCCACCACGTACTCGTTCTCCTGGACGCTGGTCGAGCAGGTGGCGTAGAGGATGGTCCCCTTCGGCTCCAGGTACCTGCAGAGGTTCTCCAGGATGCTGACCTGGGTGCGCGCCAGTTGCAGCAGGTCGTCGCCGGACTTGCTCCACTTCCCCTCGGGGTTGCGCCTGATCACGCCCAGGCCCGAGCAGGGGGCGTCCACCAGGATGCGGTGGAAGGTGGTCTCCTTGATGGCGTTGGAGGGGGCGGTGGCGTCCATAGTGAAGGTGCGCACCGAGTTGATCCCCAGCCGGTCGCAGGTCTCCTTGATCAGCCTGAGCTTCTTGTTGTTCACGTCGCAGGCGTAGATCTCGCCGGAGTCCTGCATCAGCTGCGCTATCTGGGTAGTCTTGCCGCCGGGGGCGGCGCAGGCATCCAGCACCCGCTCCCCTTTTCCAGGGGCCAGGAACAGCGGGGCCAGCTGCGACGATTCGTCCTGCACGGTGAAGAGGCCGTCCCTGAAGGAAGGAAGCCTGGTGATCTGGCCGGACTGGTTCAGGCGGATGCCGTCCGGGGACCACGAGGTCGCGCTGCAGCTCACCCCCTCCCCGGCCAACCTCTGGATCAGCTCTTCGCGGGTGATGCGCAGCGTGTTGACCCTCACGGTCAAGGGGGGCGGTTCGGACATGGCGGCTGCCAGCTCCTCCGCTGCTTCGAGCCCTAGCTGGTCGCACCACTGCTGGGCGAGCCAGGCGGGATGGGAGTAGCGCGCGGCCAGGTATTCGGCGGGGCGCTCGGCGCGGTCGGGGTAGGCTATGGTGTCGCGGCCGCGGTCGGCGTTTCTGAGCACCGCGTTGATGAAGCCGGAGGCGCGCGGCGCCAGTTCCTTGGCCAGGTTCACCGTCTCGTTGACGGCGGCCGACACCGGGACCCGGTCCAGGAAGAAGCACTGGTAAATCCCCAGGCGCAACAGGAGCCGCACGAAAAGCTCAAGTTTCTCCGGCCTTTGTTTGGAAAACTGGGAGATGATGTAATCGAGCGTCCCCTGCCTGCGCAGCACGCCGTAGACCAGCTCGGTGAGCAGGCCCCGGTCGGCTCCCTTGATGATGTCCTTGGAAAGTTCGTGGTCAATCAGGATGTCTGCGAAGGACTTTTCTTTCTCGATCCGGAGCAGGATATCGAAGGCGGCGCGGCGCGGGTTTTTGCTGGACAAAGAGTACTTCCTTTCAGGCGTGAGGTCTGGGCGAAGCCGGGGATCATTATATGCATTTCGCCCAAAACTGCAAGCTGTTAGGGGTTGACATAGGAAAAGGAGGGGCTACTCTTTAGCTCGTCGTTTAATGATAACCGGGAGGAGGGATCACAATGATAGCCTGGGAATCGGACATGGCAAAAGCCCTCGCACGGGGGAAGGCCGAGCAGAAGAGCGTGCTGGTTGAGTTTTTCAGCACCGAGTGCATCGGATGCAAACAGATGGAAGAGATAACCTTCGCCGACCCGGCCGTCATCAACTTCATCTCCGATCATGTCATACCGCTGCGCATCCCGGTGACCAACGCGGCCCACACCTCAGATTACCGGGTCGTCTGGACCCCCACCATCATCACCATGGATTACTACGGCAGAGAGCACCAGCGCACCGTCGGCTTCCTCACGGCAGAGGAGATGGTAGGCTCCGCCCTTCTCGGTATGGGCAAGGTCAGCCTCGACTACGGGCAGTTCAGCGAGGCGGTGATCCAGTTCAACACCCTTCTGAACGGCTGCCCGGACTGCGCCTCCGCCCCCGAAGCGGTTTACCTGCGCGGGGTGGCACGCTACAAAACGAGTCACGCGCCGTCGGCACTCAAGGACATTTACCAGCAGCTCCTGGCGCAATACCCGGAAAGCGAGTGGACCAAGAGGGCCCACCCCTTCACGCTGCTTTGATCCTCCCCTCCACAGCCGGCGGGGTTTTCTCCTTGGGGGGCGGCAGCCATGTCGCCCCCTTTCTGCATCAACTGGCGGTGAGGCAGCAAAAGCCTCGCCTTTGGCAGCACCTTTCTATGGAGAGATCTTGAGATTCCTGGACCACATCCTCTGGGGCCTGTTGTCATTTTTCCTGGTCCTTCTCGCCCTGGTCTCCGCCGGGCATGCGCTGATCAACAAGCGCGACCCGCGCTCGGCGCTCGGGTGGATACTCACCAGCCTCGCCATGCCGCTTCTGGGCCCGCTCTTTTACTGGGGCATGGGAGTGAACCGCATCTACAGCAGGGCAAGGCGCTGGCACGAGGAGGCCGCCCCCCCCCGCCCCGCCTCTTCCGCCAGACTCCCTCCCTTCGGCATCGCTTCCCCCCGAGCTTTCCTACCTGAGGGAGTTGCGCAACCTCTCCGAGCACGTGGTCAGCACCAGGCTTCTCCCCGGCAACAACCTGACGCCGCTGGAAAACGGCGAGGAAGCTTACCCCGCCATGCTGGCCGCCATCGACAGGGCGGAAGGTTCGGTGCATCTTTGCACCTACATCTTCGACGGGGACGACACCGGCAAACGTTTCGTGATGGCGCTTTCGAGGGCGGCCGACCGCGGGGTCGAGGTGCGGGTGATCGTGGACAGCCTGGGGGAGAAGTATTCGAATCCTACGGCGCGGGAACTGCTCAAGGGGTCCGGGGTCAGGTTCCGCCGCTTCCTGCCGCTTCGGCCGGGGGGCTACCTGAACCTTAGGAACCACCGCAAGCTGCTGGTGGTGGATGGGAAGCTCGCCTTCACAGGCGGCATGAACATCGGCAGCAGGCATCTGGTCGCCAGCCGCCCGCCGGTGGTGAAGGACCTGCATTTCCAGGTCACCGGCCCCGTAGTGACGGACCTGCAGCGGACCTTCCTGGAGGACTGGAGCTTCGCCGGCGGCGCACAGCTCTCAGGGCCGCGCTACTTCCCGGAGTTGGTCCCCACTGGGAGCGCGCTGGTCCGGGCGGTAAGCGACGGGCCGGACAAGGAATTCAGGAAGCTCAACTGGATCATACTGGGAGCCCTCTCCTGCGCCAGGCGAAGGGTCACCATAGTCACCCCATACTTCATTCCCGACCGGCCGCTGATCTCGGCCCTGATCACCGCGTCCCTCAGGGGGGTGGCCATCACCCTGGTGCTCCCGGAAGTCAACAACCTCCCCTACGTGCAGTGGGCCAGCCGTTCCTACCTCTGGGAGTTGCTGCAGCAGGGGGTCCGCATCTTCGCGCAGCCCCCCCCCTTCGTCCACACCAAGTTCATGGTGGTAGACGGAAGCTGGAGCTTGATCGGCAGCGCCAATCTCGACCCGAGGAGCTTGAGGCTCAACTTCGAGTTCAACCTGGAGGTGTACGACCTCCAGTTCGCGCGCCTTTTGGAGGAGCGCTGCCAGGCAACCCTGGAGCTATCCCGGGAGCTCACCCTCGCCGAAATGGACGGCCGCCCCCTCGTCATCAAGCTTAGAGACGCCACAGCGAAGCTTTTCTCCCCCTACCTGTAACCCGCTCGGCACCGCCTCCCCTGCCTGATCGCCGAAGAGCGAAACCCGGTTCTTGCCCCGCCTCTTGCTGCGGTACATCGCCAGGTCCGCCTTCTTCACAATGGTGCGCAACTCCTCGCCGTCACGCGGGAAGGATGCCACCCCGGCAGAAAGCGTCCCCTGGACCAGTTCCCCCTCGAAGGAAAAAGGAGAGGCGTGCATGACGCGAACGATCCTCTCCACGGCAGCTACGATGTTTTGCTGCTCCTGCCCGGCAAACATGATGATGAATTCGTCCCCGCCAAACCTGGCGGCCACGTCACTCTCCCTGATATTGGAGGCGATGATGCGCGCGGTCCACTTGATCAGCTCAGTTCCAGCCAGATGCCCGTGCCGGTCGTTTATCTGCTTCAGGTTGTCCGCGTCCAGCATGCAGATGGAGAACGGGGTGCCGTAGCGTTTCGAGATCTTTTCCTGCTGCAGCGCAAGCGCCTCGAAGCTGCGCATGTTGTTTAGCTGAGTGAGGTCGTCGGTAAGCGAAAGCCGCTCCACCTCGGCGCGCGCGCTCTCCGCCTCGCCTCGCAGCAGCGCCCCCAGATGGGCGATCAAGATGAAGGGGAAAATCTTCACGACGTGTCCGCCGATGTCGTACCAGAAGCTGGGGGACTGGAAGGAAGCGAGCAAGGTATAGAGGGCGATGGCCAGGCCGGTCATGATGAAGGCGATCCAGCGCCCGAGGGTAAGCGAGGTTGCCATCAGGATCAGGTACAAAACCGAGATGAAGGGGCTGGAAGTTTTGCCGGTAAACCAACTGACGGCGACGGCGTACAAAAGCAGCAGGACCAGGTCGAGTAGAGTTTTAGTTTTGCCCCGGCGCAGCAGGAACCGCGCCGAAGCCTTGT
Organism: Citrifermentans bemidjiense Bem; assembly: GCF_000020725.1. Classification (NCBI taxonomy): domain Bacteria; kingdom Pseudomonadati; phylum Thermodesulfobacteriota; class Desulfuromonadia; order Geobacterales; family Geobacteraceae; genus Citrifermentans; species Citrifermentans bemidjiense. The sequence goes on from NC_011146.1 coordinate 4,045,335, forward strand.
AACAGACAAGCCCCAGCGAGCAGAAGAGCACCATGATGGTACTGCGGCTATCCACGTGCAGAAGCGATATGTCGAACAGCACCAGTGCCAAGAGGAGCCAGGTTATCACACCCAGGACCCGGTCGTGGCCGGCGTACCTGGCCATCGCATCTGCGCTAATCCACTCCTTTTTCTCGATCATCCAAGCCGCCTGTCCATAAATCGTTTGAGCAGGGATGCCCCTGTCAATGGATCGTATCGGCGGATATCGCAGAAACTAAATGTCTTTCCCGGTTATTTATGACCCCGAAGGGCGCGCCCGCCGAAGGAGGCGAGCAAAACCGCGAAGTTTATCAGCACGATGGTGGCGCCGGAGGGGAGGTTCATCACGAAGGAGAGGGATATTCCGCAGATCACCGTCACCACCCCGATCACCGCCGCGGTAATGATGGCCGACTTGAACCCCTTGGCGATCTGCAAGGCGGATACAGCAGGGATTATCAAAAGCGCTGAAATCAGCATGATCCCCACCACCTTCATGGCCAGAACCACGGTCAGCGCCGTCATCAGCACCAGCACCGTATTGATGCGTTCCGTGTCGATGCCGGAACTCTTGGCGAGGTCCTCGTCGAAGGTGCTGGCGAAGAGCTCGTTGTAAAACATCACCACGCAGGCGATGACGATGACGAAGAGCAAAGCCGCTATCACCAGTTCGCTGCTGCTGATGGAGAGGATGTTCCCGAACAGGTAGCTGAAGAGGTCGACGTTGAAGCCGCCGGCGACGCTGGCCAGCATGACGCCGGTGGCGATGCCGATGGCCGAGACGATGCCGATGGCGGCGTCGCCGTAGATCCTCGCCTTTTGTGCCAGTTTCAGGATCCCCATCGACGAGGCGAGCACCACCGGGATGATGGCAAGGGTCATGTAGACCGACTGCAACCTGAAAAGAAGCGCCAGCGCCACGCTGCCGAAAGTGACGTGCGCCAGGCCGTCGCCGATCAGGGAAAGGCGGCGCAGCACGAGGAACACCCCGAGCACCGAGCATAGGATGGCGATCAGCGAGCCGCCGACGAGCGCCCTCTGCATGAAGCCGTAGCTGAGCATTTCCGTAATTATCATTAAAACCTCAGGAGAACCAGGGGCCAGACACCCATACCCGCCAATCCCTTCACCCTAGTTCTCATCACTCGTTTGTTAACCTACAGCTGAAAACCGGTCGTTTCTTTCCAGCCCCTAGCCCCTAGCCCCCAGTCCCTGCCTTTAGCCCCTGCCTCTAGTGCCTGTGGCAGACCAGGTGCTGGCCGTGCTCCCCGAAGAACCCTGTCATCTCGCTTGAGTTGCAGAAATCCTCGAAATCGCCGTAGAAGATCACCTTCTTGTCCAGATAGAGCAGATGGGAGGCGTACTTTCCTATGGTGGCCGTGTCGTGGGTCACCAGCAGCACGGTCGACTTACGCTCCCGGTTCATCTCGAAAGTGAGCTTGTAGAAGCTCTCGCGCGTTTCCGGGTCGAGGGCGGTGGTCGGCTCGTCCAGGACCAGGAGTTCCGGGTCGTTCACCAGCGCCCGCGCCAGAAGCACGCGCTGCCTGAGCCCACCCGACAGCTCGCCGATCATGCTGCCCCGGATGTTCGAAATCCCCATCCACTCCATGGTCCGGTCCACCGCCGCCGCATCCTCGCGGCTGAAGCGCCGGGGGAACTTCTTGGCCGAAAGCCTCCCCAACCGGATCACCTCATCCACGGTCGCCGGGAAATGCGGGTTGAAAAACTGCAGCCCCTGCGGCAGGTAGCCGATGCGGTCCCAGCGCTGGAAGCTCGACTTCGGCGTCCCGAGGAGGTTGACCTCCCCGGAGGTCGGGGCAAGCAGCCCCAGGATCACCTTGACCAGCGTGCTCTTCCCCGAGCCGTTCGGCCCGCAGATGCCTAAGTAATCGCCGCGGTTGACGCTGAAGCAGACGTCCTGGAGCGCCTCGCTGCCGTGATAGCCGGCACAAAGATTCTGTACGCTCAGTGCTTTCTCTCTCATTGCAGCCCCGTCTTCAAGTTCCGCAGGTTGTCTTCCATAAGGGAGATGAAGCTGACGCCGCGCGCCAGGTCGTCCCTGGTCACGTTATGCCCCGCCCGCAGCATGAGCACCTTGGCGCCGGTCTCCTTGGCGATGGTTTCGGCGATCCGCGGGCTCAACAGCTCCTCCGTGTAGACGTACTGCAGCTTTTCGCGGCGCATGATCTGCACCAGTTCCGCCAGCTTGGCCGGCGTCGGCTCGGCGTCGGCGTTAACCGCCGAGGCGGAGATGTATTGGAGCCCGTACCGCCGCGCCAGGTAGCCGAAAGCGTAGTGGCCGCCGTGCAGCAGGACCTTCTTGGGGCACTGCGCCAGGGTCTGCCGGAAGCGCTGGTCGAGCGCGACCAGGTCCGCGATCAGCTTGGCGGCATTTTGCTGGTAGTAGGCCTTGTTGGCCGGATCCCGGCCGATGAACGCGTCCTGGATGTTGCGGGCGATGACCTGGGCATTGCCGAAATCGAGCCAGACATGGGGATCGGCTTTCGCGTGCGCCTCGTGTTGCGGGTCGTACGGATCCGGTTCGGGGGGCAGCAGGGCGATCCCCTTGCTCCCCTCCACGATCCCCACCTTGCCCCGGTCAATCGCGTTGACGATCGATGACGCCCACGGCTCCATCACCGGGTTGGTGTAAATGAACAGGTCGGCGTGGTTCACCCGCACCACGTCCTCCGGGCGGGGCTCGAAGCTGTGCGGCTCGATGCCGGGGGGGAGCAGTAAAGTGACCTGCGCCTTTTCGCCGCCGATCCTTTTGGCGAAGTCGTAGAGCGGAAACAGCGTGGTCACGACCTGGACCTTGTCGCTTTTCCCCTCCGGCCTGCTGCAGCCGGAAGCGATCAACACCATAAGGAGCATCAGCATCAGAAATCGTTTCACGCGGTAACCCCCTTGTCGGCGCAGCCGCTGCAAAGGCCGTTTAACTGCAGAATGTGTGAGAGCACTTTTCCTCCGTTACGCAGGCTCACCTCGCGCTCCAGCGCCTCGATCCCGCAGGAAGGGATGTCCTCGACCTTGCGGCAGGAGAGGCAGACGAAGTGGTGGTGATGCTCGCGATTGCTGCAAAAGTAGTAATAAAGTTGCCGGTTGGGATGAATCACCTTGGTAAGTATCCCGCTGGCCGCCAGCTCCTCCAGGATCCGGTACACGGTGGGAAGCCCCAGGCGGTCGAAGCGGTCGCGCAGGCGTTTCCAAAGCTCCTCGGGGCTGGCGTATCCCTTCTCCGCCTCCAGCATACCCAGTATTGCCAGCCGCTTCGGTGTGGCCTTCATGTTGAACTGCTTCAGTGCCAGTGCGTGACGCTGCTCCATGACTTCCTCTAAATGGAAATGATTTCGTTTTAGGATAGTCATCGTAACCTTGATGTCAAGGAAAACTTTGTATTTATTGTAATTAAGAGTTGCTTCGTGTTACCATTCCGGGCCATCCCGTCATATCGCATGGCCATGCGGGGCTTTAACGTAGACAGACAATTCAGATTAAAAAGTTGCAATCAGCTGCAACAGCGATATTAACTAGTTGCTTTTATTAAGGGTATTGATCCAACTATTGGCTCTTCTATTGCAACGCCCAGCCGATAGCAGAACGTTTGATGCAATTCAATTGGAAGGGCCATATGCAAAACGAAACCTGCAACTATAGGGATTATTTCCATGCAGGGCAAAAAGCCAGGGTAGAGGTGTCACTCCCCGAGGACCGCGTCTTCAACGACGGCGCCATAGTAACGTCCGTTGACGACACCGAAATACGGCTGCGGCTTTTCCGGGAAAGGTTGCCCGCCGATGTGCATCTGCATCAGGCGCCGCTTGTAGTCAGGGTTGGGGTGAGCGGCAACAGCTACCGCTGCAAAGGCGTGGTGCTGGGCAACCTTACCGAAGAGGAACTGCGGGTCGAATTCGTCGACCGCGTGACCCCCGAAGACCAGAGGGAATACTTCCGATTGGCTACCGAGATCCCGGTGATCCTCTTCAACGTCACCGCCGGCACCGCCGAAGAAAGCGGCTCCGGGGGACTGAGGGTCGCCTCGCAGGACAGCCTGCCGCGCATAGTCAATATCAGCGGCGGCGGCTTGAAGACGGAGACCGAGATGGCCATGACGTGCGACGATATCGTCTACGCGACCTTCCACCTCCCCCTCTCCGAGCCCAAGGTAGTACCTGTCGTGGCGCAGGTCATGCACAGCGAGACAATCAAGCACGGCGACGGCGTCATCTACAGCGCCGGGCTCCGCTTCATGCACATCAACGAGAGGGACCGCGACGCCATAGTGCGCTTCGTCTGTAACGAGGAGATCAAGAGGATCCGGGTCTGCCGGAAGGATTTCTACTCCCTGGCCGGCAGTTAAAAGCGACTCTCCGCCTGGCGCTCAGAAGAACCAGCGGAAGGAACGATTTCAATAGGTACTGGAATGCAAAGGCCCTTCGGTTAATTCCGAAAGGCCTTTTTTTGCTGACCGGCAACAGTGCTTAACCACTTATGGGTGTTGCAATTGCCGAACAAGTCCCCCCTCCCCTTGCGGGAGGGGTTAGGGGGTGGGGGTAGGTGCCACGTTTGCGCTGCAGGCCTTGCTAAGGAGCTCCAACAGGCGCTCATTTTCCTCTCTCAGCCGCACCGCCACCCGGAAAAACCGCCCGTCCAGCCCCTCGAAGTTCCCGCAGTCCCGCACCAGCACCCCTTCCGGCATCAGCCTTTCGCGGATCTCGCTTGCACTCCGTCCGTCGCAGATCTCGACCAGCAAATAGTTGGCGCGGGAGGAGAAAACCCTCAGGCCGGGTATGGCGGCAAGTCCCTCTGCCAGGCGCCCGCGTTCGGCGTCCACGTATTCCCTGGTGCGAAGGCAATAATCCGCATCGCCCAAAGACGCCACGCCTGCGACCTGGGCGGCGGTGTTCACGCTCCAGGGATCCTGCAGCGCAGCGATGGCCTCTACCGTCTGCGGCGCGGCAATGGCGTACCCCAGCCGCAACCCCGGAATGGCGAAGAACTTGGTCATCGACCGCAGCAGGACCGCCCGCGGAGATTGGCGCACCAGGTACTTTGCCGACTCCTCCTCGCAGAAATCCATGAACGCCTCGTCCAGCACCAGGAATGTCCCGTGCTCGCGGCAGAGTTCCACCACCGCCTCAATCTCGCGTCGCGGCAAAAGCGTGCCCGTAGGGTTGCCGGGGTTGCAGATAAAGACCATGTCGACCCCTTCTCCAAGCTTTTCCCAAAGCAGGGGGAGCGGCAGCGCGAAGTTGTCGGCACTGGACAGGGTGAGGTAGTCGATCTCCCAGCCGGAAGATTGAAGCGCCTCGGCGTACTCCGCGAAAGCCGGTGCCACGATGAGTCCCTTTTTCCCTCCCACCACCCGGGGGAGGAGATGTATCAGCTCGGTCGAACCGCTGGCAACAGCGATCTCAGCCGTGCTCACTCCATGGTACTGAGCGATCCGTTCCCTCAATTCCGCGGCTCCCTTGTCCGGGTAATGGACCAGGCGGTCCAGGCAGCCAGTGAGTGCTTCGCGCACCCCCGGCGCCATCCCCAGCGGATTGATGCTCGCCGAGAAGTCGAGGATCTGCTCCGGCGTTACGCCGAGCATCCTGGCCACAGCAAAGACGTTGCCGCCATGTTCGTGGGTTTTCGGACCCTTGCCGGATATCGAAGGGTTGTGTGGTCTGACCAAAGGCAAATCCCCCCTGTCCCTCCTTCGCAAAGAGGGGGACGCGAGTTCTCGTGCAGCGCTTCGTGGATAAACATGCTTCAGGTTCACGGAATTCCACCTCTCCAGTCCCCCCTCCTCGCGGGAGGGAGAGGGGTATAGACAGGAAGCTCCATGGGTTACAGAAGGCTGCGTCCATGCCCCCTCTCCCTCTGGGAGAGGGTTGGGGTGAGGGCGACGTTCTAGCTTGTGGCATCTCCCTCACCCGGCCTTCGGCCACCCTCCCCCCCTGGGGGAGGGTATAAAGGTCCCCGTACAGCGGGGGGGGGAGGGTGATTAACGGAAGGCCATCGCAACTAAACACAACAAGACCAAAAGGAGTTCGCTGCCATACATAAGCCGCACCACGCCGCTGTAGGCCGCGAGTGTAAGCGGCACCGCAGGGTCCCCGATGGTCGGCTTCTCAACGACCCTGCCGAAGTAGCGGTTGGCGCCCCCGAGCCTCACCCCGAGCGCGCCTGCTGCCGCGGCCTCCGGGTAGCCGCTGTTGGGGGAAGAGTGGTTGCGACCGTCGCGGCGCATGATGCGCCAGGCGCCGCTGCCGCTTAAGGCGCAGAAAGGGGCAGCGAGAACCATGAGGAGCCCCGTGAGCCGGGCCGGGATGTAGTTGGCGAGGTCGTCGAAGCGGGCCGAGGCCCAGCCGAACTCGAGATAGCGCTCGTTCTTGTACCCCACCATGGAGTCGAGCGTGTTAACCGCCTTGTAAGCGATGGCGAGAGGAGGGCCGCCTAGCATCAGGTAGAAAAGCGGCGCGATCACGCCGTCCCCGGTATTCTCGGCCACCGTCTCCACCGCCCCGCGGACGATCTCCGGCTCGTCCAGCCCGGCAGTCTCCCGCCCCACGATGTAGGAAAGCGCCAACCGCGCCCCCGGCAGGTCGCCCCGCTTCAGCGCCTGCGCCACCTTGGCCGACTCCACGTGCAGCGAGCGCGCGGCGAGCGAGACCCAGGCGAGGTACACCCCGGCGACGAAAGCCGCAGCGGGCGAAATGAGCGCGGCACCGTACAAAAGGAGCGCCGCAGCGCCGTAGCTCACGCCGACAGTGACCAGGAGTAGAACTACCCCCGCCGCGCGGAGGTTGCCGAAGACCCGGCGCAGCCCCCCCTCCAGGGAGGAAATCATCTTCCCGATGGCAACCACCGGATGCGGCAGCCGGCGCGGGTCGCCCAGCACCAGATCGAGCGCCACCGCCGCCAGGACGGTCACCGCATCTTCAGGCAAAAAGTTCATTGACATTGCAGATCCCGAAGATCCGTTCCAGGTCCAAGTGCTCTTCCATGTGGTCGGCCAACTGGTCGAACGGATCCGCAACCTGCGCCGCCTCCGCCAGTTCCGGCATACCCTTGGCGCGCCGGATCCGGTTCAGGAACGCGGTCCTGAAACCGTGGTTATCGAAGATGCCGTGCAGGTAGGTGCCGAAAACCCGCCCGTCCTGCGACACCGCGCCGTCTTCGGTGCTGGTGGCGCCTCCGGAGCGCCTGGCGATACGGGCGAAGGGAAGTGCGCCGCTGCCGAGGACGCTTTCTCCCAAATGGATCTCGTACCCGGTGAGCGCGGCCGCAGCACCCGAAACCAGCCCCTGCCCCGCCTCCAGCAGCGTCGCCTCGACCAGATGGGTCTGCTTCTCCTTGAGCATGGTGGTCACCACGTCCAGGAGACCAAGCCCCGCCTCGCTGTCATGGGCGGATTCCACCCGCTCCGGATCAAGCACCATGTTCCCCAGCATCTGGTACCCGCCGCAGATCCCCACCACCGGCCCCTTGAACTGGGCCACGGCGGTGAACATCCCGTTTTCCTTAAGCAGGCCGAGGTCCGCCAGCGTCGATTTAGTCCCCGGGAGGATCAGCAGGTCCAGCGAGTCGATCTGGCGCGGCGAATCGATGTAGTGGAGCTCGACATCCGGCTCGGCCTCCAGCGCGCTGAAGTCGGTGTAGTTGGCGATCCTGGAGAGGCGGACCACGCCGACAAGGAGCTTCGCCCCCTCCTTCGCCGCTGGCTTTGCGCGCCTTTGCAGGGCGACGCTGTCCTCCTCCGGAAGCGATATTCCCTTGAACCAGGGGAGCACCCCCAAGACAGGGACGCCGGTGCGCTGTTCCACGTACTCTATCCCCGGGGTGAGCAAGGAGGCGTCGCCACGGAACTTGTTGATGATGACCCCCTTGACCAGCGCCTTCTCTTCCGGCGTCAGCAGTTCCAGGGTGCCGACGATCTGCGCGAAGACGCCGCCGCGGTCGATGTCGGCCACGAGTATGGCCGGCGCCCCCGCCATGGCGGCCACCTTGAGGTTGGCGATGTCGTGGGCGCGCAGGTTAATCTCCGCGATGCTCCCCGCCCCCTCCATCACGATGAAGTCGAAGCGCTCCTTGAGCCTTTGGAAGCTCTCCTTCACCTTCAGGAAAGCCTCCGGCTTGTAGGCGTTGTACTCCTTCACCCCCATGTTGCGCACCACCCGACCCTGCACGATCACCTGGCTCCCGGTGTCGGAGTTCGGCTTCAGGAGGATCGGGTTCATGTCCGTGTGCGGCTCGATGCCGCAAGCCTCCGCCTGCACCCCCTGGGCACGGCCGATTTCGCCCCCCTCCGGCGTGACAGCCGAGTTGAGCGCCATGTTCTGCGACTTGAAGGGAGCGACCGAGACGCCGCGGCGTTTCAGGATGCGGCAGAACCCGGCGGTGATGACGGACTTGCCGACATCCGAACCGGTGCCGCAGAACATCAACGCCTGCGCGTTGGGCGCAGGTGCTGCAGCGCTAGCCTGCTGCTTCCGCCCCCCTTTCCTTTCCTCGCCGCGGGTCGCGTAGCCGCGGGGGGTCACGATGCGGCCGTCGTCCGAAAGGCGGGTCGAGGCGTTGCCGATGATGACGATGGAGAACATGTCGATGGGGTGCGTGAGCATCTCCCCCAGCGTGGTGACGATGCGCTCCTCACCCTCGCGGCAAGCGTTCCTGACGATTCCCACCGGGACTTTGGGACCGCGCGCGGCGATGAGAATGGCCTGGGCCTCCTCGATCTGGGTGACCCGTCCCTTGCTGCGCGGGTTGTAGAGGGCGACCACGAAGTCGGCGGCGGCCGCGGCATGCAGCCTCTGCCGGATAGTATCGAGCGGGGTCAAAAGGTCCGAGAGCGAGATCACGGCAAAGTCGTGCATGAGCGGAGCGCCCAGGACCGACGCCGCAGCCTGCACCGCGGAAACACCGGGGACGATCACAATCTCCACTCCTGGGTATGGGGAAGGCGCGCCGTCGCCGGGTGCGTCCGCCAGCTCCAGGGCAAGGCCCGCCATGCCGTAGATCCCCGCGTCGCCGCTGGAAACCAGCGCCACCGTCTTCCCGGTCGCGGCGATGGCGAGCGCCTCCGAGCAGCGTTCCACCTCCCGCATCATCCCCGAGGAAACAACCTCCTTGTCGGAGAGGAGCGGCTCGATGAAATCCAAGTACGTCTTGTAGCCCACGACGACATCAGCCTTCTCGACCGCCTCGCGCGCCTCGAAGGTCATATGATTCAGGCCGCCAGGGCCGATTCCCACTACAAAAAGCTTCGACATCAAAATCCTCTTAATCTAGTTAGATGGAAAGGTCCGGGAAAGTGCCGAGGCACCTCCCTCACCCCCGCCCCTCTCCCACCTGTGGACCGAAGCCTACGGTGGGCGAAGGCCCATAGGGCGAGGGGAGAAGTGGGACAACTTGGGAAGGGAAGGAATCGGTATGCTCACGCGCCCGACTGCAAACTCTCCCTCTCCCTCTGGGAGAGGGCCGGGGTGAGGGAAGCTTTACTCCTCCGCTATCGCCAAGGTGACGTTGCCGTCCTTCACCTTCTTCAGTATCAGCGTCCCGCCCCCCGCTGCCAGCAGCGCCGCCGGTTCGGCCACGCCGCGCGCGCCGATGGCGGCCATGGCATGCGCCGAGGGGGGAGAGGGGGCGGCGACGGCGTTCAACTCCTCGTTCTCGAAAAAGAGCAGCGGGACTCCCAACTTCGCGGCGAACGCCAGAAGCCCTTCCTCATCATCCTTGGCCCTTGCCGTCGCCAGGCACTTGACACTCTTGATGGAAAGGCCCAAGTGATCCAGGTTCGCCATGACCACCGCTTCGATCTCTTCCGCGGCAGTCCCCCTGTTGCAGCCGATGCCTAGATGAAGGTCGACCGGATGCAGCACCAGGGCACGTTGCGAATCAAACGCGGAAGGAAGCGTCCGATTGGTGACCAGGACCACGCCCGCAGCACCCGAGGCAGCGGCCTGTTCCGCATCGGTCACGAAAGTGAGGTTCCCCCTACCCGCGCAGTACCTTCTCACCCTGCCGGTTGCGTCCGCCACCACGATCTCATCTCCCTCCAGGAGAAGAGCGTTCAGCACCTTCACCCGCGACAGGTCGTCGATGACCCAGCCGTTCTCCTGCGCCAGCAGGTCGAACGAGGGGAGGTCGTTGGCATCGGTTGCCGTGGTGACCACGGGGGTGCATCCGGTAAGGGACGCGCAGGTGTTAGCCAGTGCGTTGGCACCCCCCAGATGGCCGGACAAAAGCGAGACCGCGAACTTGCCGGCGTCGTCGAGCACCACCACGGCGGGGTCCCGGTCCTTGGCCTGCAAAAGCGGCGCGATGCAGCGCACCACGATACCCGTCGCCATGATGCAGATAAAGCCGCCGTACTCCGGCCAAAGGCGCGAGATCAAAGCCGGCACCGGCTCCGAGAACGGTTGGCTGGCGGCCGTCGCGTGCTTCTCGATCACGAAGAGCCGGCTCCCGGGGATTCCGCTTTGCAGCGTTCCCCCCAGTCGCGCGCCGTTCCCGGTTATGGCGATGATCGCTACTTGCATCGAACCTCGTACCTACCTGCGATTAACGACTCCCCCCTCCCGTCAAGGGAGGGGGGGACTCTTCTCCACGGAATTCCCGGATGAACCTTGCGGGGGGGGGGGGAGAGTTGTAAATCGCCTTATTAGCTGACGATCCCTTCCCGGCAGCCGTGGGTGAACCCCTTGTCGTAGAGAAGCGACTTCGCCTTCATCCCTTCGCTGCGGGCGCGCAGCACGTCCCCCACCACGATGAGCGCCTGCTTGCCGATCCCGGCGTCCCTCACCTTGGCGGCAATGTCGGCCAGCGTGCCGCGGATCACCTGCTCGTCGGCCCAGCTCGCCTTGGCTACCACGGCCACCGGCGTGTCGAGCTGGTAGGCGCCGCTCAACAGCTCAGCCACGACCTTCTCGACCATGGAAATGGAAAGGTAAATCACCAACGTGGCGCCTATTGTCGCGATATTGGCCAGCTGCTCCCGCTCGGGGACCGGGGTCCTTCCTGCCAGACGCGTGATGACTACAGTCTGGGAAACCTCGGGGAGGGTCAGCTCCTGCTTCAGCGCGGCAGCGGCAGCAAAGGCGCTGGTCACGCCGGGGACCACGTCGTACCCGATACCCAGCCGGTCCAGTTCCTCCATCTGCTCCTGGATGGCGCCGTATATCGAGGGGTCGCCAGTGTGAAGACGGACCGCCTTCTCGCCGTCCACGACGGCCTGGGCCAGAACCTTGGTGGTCTGCTCCAGGTCCATCCCGGCGGAGTCGAAGACACGGGCATCGGGGGCGTAGGTGCGGACCAGCTCGCGGTCGACCAAGCTCCCGGCATAGACGACCACGTCGGCCTCGCGCAGAAGGCGCGCGCCCTTCACGGTAATCAACTCGGCATCGCCGGGTCCGGCGCCGACGAAATGTACTTTGTTCTGCTCGTTCACGAAATACCTTCCAGATGGGGTGGGGGTTACAGGGTCAACAGAGTTCCCTCCCCTGGAGGGGGAGGGTTAGGGAGGGGGAAAATCGAACAGGAGCCCCCCTCCCAACCTCCCCCCTCCGGAGGGAGGAGTTTTAATCCTCCGCCTTGGCAGAGGAGGAGGCCAGTATCGAGTTACAGCGGGTTCTTCCGCACGATCAGCATGGAGAGGTAATCGAGCTTCTGCCCCACCAGCGCCTCCAGGTCATGATGCACCTCTTCCTCGCTGGAACCGACCCGGCGCACGAACACGCCCCCGCGGTCGCGCCCAAGCTCCTTCAACACCGCATAGACGGTGTCGAAGACGCGGCTCACCTTCATAAGCACCACGGTGTCGAATTCTTGCAGGGTCTTCTTGAGCTCGTCGTGTTCGTAGGTGGCGGGAAGTATGGCGATCCGCTCCGCTGCGAGCCCGAGGGGGAGCCCCGAGACTGCCGAGGCAGCGAGGATGCTGGAAATGCCGGGGACGACCTCTATCTTGATCTCCGGGTACTTGGCGAGAAAAATCCTGTGGATGTAAAGGTAGGTGGAGTACAGGAAGGGATCGCCGATGGTGATGAATGCCACATCTTTTCCCGCGGCGATACGCTGCGCCACCTGGTCGGCCGCTTCCTCCCAGAAGGTATCGAGCCCCTGCTGGTCCTTGACCATGGGAAAGACCTGGACCAGCACCTCCTGGCGCTCCCGGTCGAGAAATTGTTCCACGATGGAAAGCGCGTAGCTTCCCGCCTCGGCGGCCCCGGTCGGCGCGCAGATCACGTCCACGCTCCTCAGGATGCGCTCGGCCTTGCGGGTCAACAGTTCCGGATCGCCGGGTCCGACACCTACGGCATAGACAACGGCCACTACTCCTCCCCTTTCCAGGCTGCGATCACGTAGACCGGGTTGTGGGCGGCGAACATCTTGTACTCGGTGAGGTTGCGGGTCTTGGAGATGTTGACGCAGGTTACCTCGACCGTATAGCCGTGGTCCTCCAAAAACTCCACCGACTTGGTCAGCGTATCGAGCGTCACCGCGTTGATGACGATGAAGCCGTCCGGCTTCAGGCGCTTGTCGACCGCGTCGATGATCTCCTCCAGCATGCCGCTGGAGCCCCCTATGAAGACGCGGTCCGCGTCCGGAAGCTCCTCCAGCCCGTCGGGCGCGAAGGCCTCGACCACCATCACGTTGCGCGCTGCGAACTTCTTCAGGTTCTCCTTCAAGAAGACCAGGTACTGCGGGTTTTTCTCCAGCGCGAAGATGCGCCCGTTGGGCATCAGGTTGGCCGCCTCGATGGAGACGGAGCCGCTGCCGGCGCCGATGTCCCACATCACCAGGTCGTCCTGCAACTGCAACTTGCCAAGCGTAATGGCCCGGACCTCCTCCTTGGTGATCAGCTTCTTCGCGGTGGCGAACTCGTCGTCGCGGATGCCGATCATCGGGTAGTTCTGCAGGTTCGGTTCCCAGGTCTTGATCAGGATCAGGATGTTGAGCGGCGAGCAGGTCAGCTCGGCGAGCCCCTTCACGTCGGTCTTGGTGAACTTCTCGGAGGCAAGCCCCAGGTCCTCGCAGACCCAGGCCTCGTACCCTTCGGCGCCGCGTGCGATCAACTCGCGGGCAAGGACCGCCGGGGTGTTGACGCTGTCGGTGAGGATGGCGATTTTTTCGGAGGCGATGATGCGGTCCAGCGCCGGCTTGATGCCGCGGCCGTGCACCGAGACGAAGGTGGCGTCATCCCAGGGTTCCTTGATGCGTGCAAAGGCATACTGGACGCTGGTGACGTTGGGATAGATCTCGACCCGGTCCTTGGGGAGGTTGCGCAACAGGAAACGTGCGATCCCGAAGAAGTTGGGGTCGCCGGAACCTAAGACTACGGCCCTCTTGTCGGTGGTCTTCAGGTATTCGAGCGTGATGGAAAGGTCGTCCAGGAGGCGCTTCTCACCTTTGAATTCGGGGAAGATGTCCAAAAGCCGCTTGTGCCCGATCAGGACCTGGGCGCCTTCGATCACTTCGAGCGCCTGCTTCCCGAAACCTTCCCATCCCTCGATTCCCGCGCCGACAAGATAGATCTTTTGTTGTGGCATGGTCCGCTCCTTTCGATCATTGCACGCGATAAATGGCAAATTAAAACGCTAAATAGTCCCCCCTTTAAAAAAAGGGAGTCGGTTCGGCAGAGCTAAGTCCCCCCTCCCCTGGCGGGAGGGGGTCAGGGGGTGGGGGTAGGTGCCACATTTGCGCTGCTGGCAAGTTCACCCCCCCCCGTCCCCCTTCGCAAAGGTGGGAGAGTTTACTACGGGGTGAAGTACAAAAGCTCGCCGTGGTATCCCGCCAGCATCACCCGCATCTTCACCCAGGGCGCCACTTCGGCGCAGACCTTGAGCACACGGGAGCAGACCAGTTCGATGACGGCCTGGTTGTACCCCGATGCCTCAAGCAGGTGGCGTGCGGTGTTCGCCTCGCGCGCCATCTGCTCCAGGTGCGCCGTGGCAGGCACTTCCCTCAGCCACCAGGCCAGCGCATCCAGGTCCATCTGGGACGAGGTCACGTGGGTCTGCTCGTGACCGCAGGCGATCTTCACCAGCTTGGCGAACTGCCCGGCGACCACGACTTCCGGAACCTCTTTGCTGGCGCAACTCCTCATCGCGTAGCCGAAGTGATCCCCCATCATGACGAAGGCCTCCTCGCTCAGGGCGAGGTGCTTCTGCGCCACGATCTCGGAACTCCTCCCGGTGGCAAGGACGACGGTGCGCGCGCCGCAGGCCAAAGCTACGTCGACCGAGGCGTCCACCGTGTCGGTCCAGGCCTTCGCCGAGATCGGTTTGACGATCCCGGTGGTCCCGAGGATGGAGAGCCCGCCGACGATCCCCAGCCGCTCGTTGAGGGTCTTCTTCGCCAGTTCCTCCCCGTTGGGGATGCTGATGTTGAAGGTGAGCGTCGCCGGAATGCAGCGCAACGCGAAGACCTCCTTCACCACTTCAAGGATCATGCTGCGAGGTACAGGATTTATCGCCCACTCGCCCACCGGGACCGCGAGCCCGGGCTTGGTGACTCGGCCTATGCCGGTCCCCCCCTCGATCACGATCCGGTTCTTGGTGAAGAACTCGATGCTGGCGGTGACGTGGATCTCGGCCCCGTTGGTGACGTCCGGGTCGTCCCCGGCATCCTTCACGACGTAACACGAAGCCGTGTTGTCGCGCAGCACCCCCCCGTGGACCTGGAAGCTCGCTCCGATGCCGCAGGGAAGCATCAGTTCAACCTCGTGAACCATTCCCTGGTCCCGCAGCATCTGGGCGGCCGCCTTGACGGCGGCAGCGGCACATGCACCGGTGGTGAAACCGTATCTGAGTTCTTTCCCGCTCATAGGTCATCCAATGGGAAACGGGTTGAATTACATTTCATTTGAAGGGGACGCTCACGGAAGCGTCGACACCTGTGTAGGCTCTCCCTCTAAAGGGAGTTTTCCTCCAAGGGGACATCATCCAGGGGGACAGGCACCTGACGGAGCCAGTCCCCTTGGCTCCCCATCTAGAGGGAGCTTTCAGCCTGAATCAGAATTGCGTTCATCACTGCCGCGGCGACGTTGGAGCCCCCCTTGCGGCCGGTGTTGGTGATGAAGGGAAGCTCAGGAAAATCCTTAGCCAGTTCCTTCAGGGCTTCCTTGCTCTCGGCCGCGCCGACGAATCCAACCGGGAGCGCCACGATCAGCCTGGGCCTCACCCTTTCCTCGCGGATGAGCCGGATCAGCTCGTAGAGTGCGGTCGGCGCGTTGCCGATCACGAAGATGCCGTTTTTGGGATCCCGCGCCCCCTTGCGCATGGCGACGATGGAGCGGGTGATCAGCTGCGCCTTGGCGTCCTTGGCGACCTGCGGGTCCGCGACGTAGCACGACACCAGCACGCCGAACTGCTTGAGCCGCTCTTTGCTCATACCCGAGATGATCATCGTGGTGTCGGTGACTATGCCGCAGCCGGCCTTCAGGGCCGCGATGCCGCTATCCACGGCACCTTTGGCGATAAACATGTTGCGGGCGTAATCGAAGTCGGCGCTGGTGTGGATGGCGCGGCGCACCAGCGGCCAATCCTGCGCCGACCAGTCATGGTGCCCCAACTCCTCTTCGATGATCCGGAAAGACTCCGCCTCGATCTCCTCGGGGCGCATGTGCACCGACATCAGTGCCACCTCTCCTCGGTCAGGGTCTCGGCGATCCTTTCCACTACGACTTCGGCCAGCTTGTCGTGCACGCCCAGGTGCTTGCCCAGGACCATCTCGATGCCGGGGTGGCGCTTTCTCGCCTGGTCCAGCTCCTCGGGGAGGTCCTCAAGGACGTGGGCCCCCATATAGAGGAAATACGGCACCAGGAGAATGCGCTGCGCCCCCTTTGCCACGCAGGCGTCCACACCCTGCTGTATGTTCGGGAGATGCTGCTCCCGAAAAGAGACCTCGACGATGTCGAACTTGGTCATTCTCTGCACCAGTGCCGCTATCTCGTGTACCGCGTCGTTTGCCTCGGCGATCCTGCTGCCGTGCGCCATGATCAGTAAAGCTGTGCTCATCGTCTCTCCAAAAGGTTTAATCTCTTTGTTGCCATCAAGCCTTTGCCCACCCTTTGCGGTACTCCCCAATCAGCTTCTCCACTACCTTCCTGGAGGGGGCCTTCCAGGGGCCGACGGCGGCAAGGGTCAGGTTACTGGGATCGAAAAGCACCCGGGCCGTTTCCCTTATCTGCGCCGGTGCGATCGAGGCCACCTCGGCCCGGTCCTCGTCTATGGTACGCACCAGGGTCATCAGCTCTCCCCAGCCGTAGCGTACCTGCATCTCGTAGGTGGAATCGGAGCTGTACTCCAGGTCGTAGAAGTAACCTTCCTTCACCCTGGAGAGTTCCGCGTCCCCGACCTCCTCGAAAGCGAGGCTCTTCACCTCGTGCAGCACCTCGGAGACCGCCAGCACCAGGTTCTCCGGCGCGGTGGCAAGCTCGATGGCGAAGGCGCCTGTTTCCTCGTAGGCGGAAAGGGAGGCATCGACCGAGTAGACGATCCCCAGTTTTTCCCTGAGGGAAAGATGCAGCCTGGAGCTTCCCCCGCCGCAGAGGATGCGGCGCATCAGCCGCAGCGCCATGATCCGGTTGTCGTACCTGGCGAAGCCGCGGAAGGCTATCTGCAGGTTCACCTGGCTGTCCGAATCCTTGACGAAGACCGAACGGGGCTCTTCCTGCAGCTCGTGCACCGGCGCCGGTAGCGGGGGCTTCGCGCCGGACCAGCCGGCGAAGTGCTTTTCGCAGGAGGCGAAGAAGGTTTGCGCGTCATGCCTTCCCGCGGCGACTATCACCGCGTTTTCCGGCACGTAATGATCCTGGAGGTACCCCCGCAGGTCCTCCTCGGTGAAACCCTTGATGCTCTCCAGGTACCCTATGGTCGGAGTCCCCAGCGGGTGCCCGGGCCAAAGGAGCTTCGAGCAGAGGTTGCTGGTGTTGGTCTCCTCGCCGCGCTCGTTGATGTCCTCAAGCGCCTCCTCGGTGATGATCCGCTTTTCGATCTCGATACCCTCGAGCGTAGGAGCAAGGAGCATGGAGGAAAAAAGCCGGATCCCTTCCGGGACCTGGTCCGGATGGACCCTGGAGAAGTAGCAGGTGGTCTCTTCGTCGGTAGCCGCGTTGACGCTGCCGCCAATCGCCTCGAAGGCGATTTCGAGCTCAAGACTGGTGGCGAATTCGCTGGAGCCGCGAAACAGCATGTGCTCCAGAAAGTGTGAGATGCCAGCTTTGCCAGGGGTGTCGTTGCGGCCGCCGGCCTTGATGTAGATGGCGATCTCCGCGCTGTGCAGATGCGGCATCTCGACGGAGACGAGGCGCAATCCATTGGGGAGAACCTTCTTGGTGCAACTGAGCATCAAACCTCCGGGAGTCAGAGTGCCGCCCCCTTCAGGGTGAGCCAGGCAACCGCCGCGTAGCGGGCCAGCTTGCCGGAGGCAACCAAGAGGGTGAAGCGGACGAAGCTTATCTTTAACACGCCCCCGACCAGGCAGAGCGGATCGCCTATCACAGGCAAAAAGCTGAATAGAAGGGAAATGGAACCGAAGCGATGGTAGAACCTCTCGGCCTTTTGGGTGCTGGCGTCGTCCATGCGGAGCACGCGCCGCTTGAGGAAATCCCCGCCGTAGAGCCCGATCCAGTAGGTGCTGAGCGCTCCCAGGTAATTTCCCGCGGTGGCAACTGCGACGACGGCCCAGGCCTTTTCCCCCGCCAGAAGCATCGTCACCACCATCCACTCCGAACCCAGCGGCAAAAGCGTGGAGGCGAGAAAGCTCAGTATAAACAGGGAATAGAGCCCGTAGTTGACCAGCCAGTCTTGCATTCCGGTCAAATTAGCGGAAAGGCTGCGGATTGTCAAACAACTTGAGTCGCAACGGCGCCAACTTTTTTCTTGACATTGAGGCCATGAGATGGCATTTAGGCAACCATGATCAACACTGGCTACTTTACCTTTACTAACTTTTACTTTTGGTACGGCTTTTATTTTAGGCCGTCGCCCCGGGTAGAGGTGTAAGTTTAGGTAGCTGGTACTAAATTACGAACCGAAAGCCGGGGTGGACCGGATCCTCCCCCTACTTTACGGTTCGCAGCATCATTCTACGAATACTTGAGGCCGGGGGAGAAATCCTTCCGGCCTTTTCTCTTTCGGGGACCAAAAGGGGAGCGAGTATGATCGTAGTCATGAAAGCAGGAGCGGCCAAAAAAGAACGCGATGCGGTAACCAAGAGGATCAAGGAACTGGGGTACACCCCGCACATCATCCATGGCACCACCCGCGACGTCATCGGCGCAGTCGGCGACGAGCGTGGCAAGAGCGTCTTGCAGACGCTGGAGTCGATGCAGGGGGTCGAGAGCGTCGTCCCCATCCTGCAGCCCTACAAGCTCGCCTCCAAGGAAGTTAAGAAAGAGGCGAGCATCGTCCGCATCTCCGACACCCTCGCCATCGGCGGCAAGGAACTGGTGGTGATGGCGGGGCCCTGCTCCGTCGAAAACGAAGAGCAGATCATCGAGTCGGCCATCGCCGTCAAGGCGGCCGGCGCCCAGATGCTGCGCGGCGGCGCCTTCAAGCCCCGCACCTCCCCCTACTCCTTCCAGGGGCTCGAGGAAGAAGGGCTGAAGCTTTTGGCAAAAGCCAGGGAGACAACCGGCCTTCCCTTCGTCACCGAAGTGATCGATCCCGATTCCGTCGATCTCGTCGCCTCCTACTCCGACATGCTCCAGATCGGGGCGCGCAACTCCCAGAACTTTGCCCTGCTGAAGAAGGTCGGGCAGATCGACAAGCCGATCCTCTTGAAGCGCGGCATGTCCATGACCATCCAGGAGTTCCTGATGAGCGCCGAGTACATCATGAGCGAGGGGAACCAGTCCGTCATTCTCTGCGAGCGCGGCATCAGGACCTTCGAGACCGCCACCAGGAACACCCTCGACCTCTCCGCCATTCCCGTTTTGAAGTCGAAGACGCATCTTCCCATCGTCATCGACCCCTCCCACGGCACCGGCAATTACCACTACATAGCGCCCATGTCCTTCGCCGCGGTAGCCGCAGGCGCCGACGGACTCATCATCGAAGTGCATCCGGATCCGGAGAAGGCATCCTCCGACGGACCCCAGTCGCTCAAGCCGAAGAAGTTCCAGGCATTGATGGGCAAGCTGCGGCTCTTCGCGGAAGCCGCGGACAAAACACTCGGCGCGTAGCCGGGATCTCCATAAGATGGAAGCAGGGATCAGGGGCAGGGAGGGGGGTATCCCCCTCCTGGCCTCCTTCGGGAGAGGCATAGCAAGCAGCCCAACTCTAGGACTTCGGAAGAGTCCCCCTTTGCGAAGGGGGATTTATGGGGATTTACACCGCGTACATCAGAGGCAAATCCCCCCCGCCCCCCCCTTCGCAAAGGGGGGAGAAGTACGTCCTGTTTCCAAAAGTTCTTCCTCGAATTTCGAAGGAGCGCCAGTTCATCTGCCCATGAACTTCTTCCCGGAATGTCTGGAACCAAGAGTACATCTGCCCATGAAGCGTTGCCGGAGAACCTGCGTTCCCCCCTTTGCGAAGGGGGGTCAGGGGGGATTTGCTCTTTGTTGGCAAATCCGAAATATCTCTTCCAGAACCGCTGCCGTTTCCAATAATACCTGTCGGTCGTCAAATCTAAGAACCATCACCCCCTGTTCTTGAAGAAACAAATCGCGCGCCGCATCCTGTTTGCCATGCTCCTTCTGAAGGTGCTGGCTACCATCCACCTCAACCAACCCAGCAGCGCGGCGGCAGCATAGAAATCAACGACATAAGGTCCCAACAGCTTCTGCCGGTTGAACTGGATTCCGAGGAGTTGCTTGCCCCGTAAATGAGACCACAGCAATTGCTCAGCATCTGTCATCTGCTTGCGCAGTTTGCGGGATGCCCCCTTCAACTGGTGGCCGTATGGTCTAACCAAGGCAAATCCCCCCTGCCCCCCTTCGCAAAGGGGGGAACTTTTGTTCCAGTGCAGCGCGTCGTGGATAAATATACTTCAGTTAGAGTTCAGCAGCCGATCTGTGGCTTCAGCAGCCGATCTGTGGCGCGAACCGCGGGTTGCGATATGATTAGCCGGTCTTTTCCAGGAGGATCTTCCTATGCGCGCTCTCGCCCTGCTGTCACTGATACTGGTACTCTCGTCTCCGTTATCCTTATCCGCCAAAGAGAGGGGTAAGCGCACTGCCACCAGCGCAGCCCAAAGCGGCGTCGCTTCCAGCCAGGAAGTCCTGGGGGATTTCGAGAAGATCCTCGATCTTTGGCGTGACGGCAGCTACGACGAGCTGTACAGGCGAACCACCGGGGGACGGGAAAGCAAGGAAACCTTCGCCAGGAAGCTCTCCGCCGCCCCGCGCCGCCCCGCGTGCTGCTGGGAGAAAATGCAGGACGTTGAAGTCTCTTCGAAAGGAGAGGGAAAAGCCGTGGTCCGCGCGCGCCTCGGCTTCGAGGGGAGCGTCCCCGGCACCCAGTTCGTCACCAAGTCGATCAAACTGCAGAAAGAAGGGAGTGTCTGGGCCATCAGTCAGTCCGACCTCCTTTCCCTCGCCGACTACTCCAAAAAGCGCAAGCTGTATCGCTACCTCCCGGTCCAGCAGAAATGACAGGCGCCCCCTCCCGCAGCTAGCCCGCCCCCCGCCCCCGCTGCCATCTCCATCTCGATTCAACACTTTATCTTTATCTTTATCTCAATCTGCCTCTCCGACATCTCCCTTGACCCGCCACCACCCTTCCGGTACTCTAGCCAGATGCCAATGAAAGAGAAAAAAATCGTCGTTAATAAACCCGAACTTCTCTCCCCCGCGGGCTCCTTGGAGGCTTTTTTCGCCGCCATGGAGAAAGGGGCCGATGCCGTCTATGCCGGTCTGCGCGACTTTTCCGCGCGCGCCAAGGCGAAGAACTTCACCCTGGCGCAGATGGAGCGCATGACCGCCTACGCCCACAGCCTCGGGAAGAAGACCTACGTCACCATCAACACCCTGGTAAAGGAATCTGAACTCCCCCTGCTCATCGACAACCTGGCTGCGCTGGAAGCGATGCGGGTTGACGGGGTCATCCTGCAGGACATGGCGGTGGCGCGCCTGGCACGCGAGTTCTTCCCGGGCATCCCGCTGCACGCCTCCACCCAGATGACCATCCACAACTCCTTGGGGGTGCGCCAGCTCGAGGAGTTGGGATTCGAGCGCGTGGTGCTTGCCCGCGAGCTGCATATCGACGAGATCAAGTCCATCGTTGCCTCAAGCAAGGCCGAAATCGAGTGCTTCATCCACGGCGCCCTCTGCTTCTCCTTCTCCGGCCAGTGCTATTTCTCCTCGTTCCTGGGCGGGCACAGCGGCAACCGCGGCCGCTGCGCGCAGCCCTGCCGCCGCCAGTACAAGCACAAAGGAAAGGAAGGGTACTACCTTTCCACCAACGACTTCTCCAGCATCGAGATGATCCCCCAGTTGATCGAGGCAGGGGTCGCCTCGCTCAAGATCGAAGGGAGGATGAAATCCGCGGAGTACGTAGCCAGCGTCATCGGCGCCTACCGCATGGTGCTCGACGCTCCGCAAGGTTCCTACGACGCCGCGGTCGCCGAGGCGAAGGCGCTCTTGAAACTTTCCTTCGGCCGCGTTCCGACCAAGGGGTTCCTCGCCTCCCACAACCCGACCGACATCTCCACCCCGTCCATCAAGGGGGCGACCGGCCGCTACTTGGGCGACATCCGCGAGATGCGCGGCAACCGGATCAGCTTCGACACCCGCGACCGCCTCCACGTTGGGGACCGTATCCGGGTCCAGCCCAAAAGCGACATGGCCGGGCGCGCCTTCACCATCAAGGAGCTTTACCTCGGCGGCAAGAAGGTGATGAACGTGAAGGAGAACACCCTGGTCTCCACCCCGTCCCCTTTCCCGTTCAAGCTGGGGGACTCGGTCTTCAAAGTCTCCTCGGAAACCGCCTTCACCATGAGCGAGAACGCCTGCCTGAAAAGGCTGGAGGGGGCCAAGGGCGACAGCATCCCCTGCATGCTCAAGCTGTCGCACCAGGACCAGTCGCTGCGCATAGAGGCTGAGGTGCTGGGGCAACGTTTCGCCACCGAATTCGAGCTGGGTCCGCTGGAACCCTCCCGCAGCAGCGACATGGAGGGGGTGCTCAAGGCGCAGTTCTCCAAAAGCGGCGACACCCAGTTCACCCTTGCCTCCCTTTCGGCACCAGATTTCCCGGCCATCATGATCCCCCCTCCCCGGTTGAAGGAAATCCGGCGCAACTTCTACGCCTGGCTCGCGGAAGCGTCCGTCGGTGCCTTGAAGCAAAGAAGCGCCAGCGGCAGGACCGAAGCGCTCGCCTCCTTGGTGCGCCAAAAATCCGCGCCGTTTAGGGGCAAGGAAGAGCTTGCCGTCAAGATCGAGCAGGTGCGTGATTGGCACGAACTGCACCGCGACCTGGTCGACACGGTCGTCCTCCCCGTCTCCAAGGCGAACATGCATCAGTTCCAGGGCTTTGCCAGAAAGCTCAAAGGTAGCGAGGACAAGGTGATCTGGCAGCTCCCCTTCATCATCTTCGAGGCGGAACTCCAGTTTTACCGCGACGCGGTGGAGATGATCATACGCGGGGGCTTTAAGCGCTTCGAGCTCACCAACCTGTCCCAATTCCAATTTTTCAAGGGGACCGATGCCGAGCTGAACACCGACTACCGGCTCTTCTCGCTGAACAGCCAGGCCCTTTTATCCTGGCAGGAGCTGGGGGTGAAGCGCGCCACGCTGTACATGGAGGACGACCGGGCCAACATGGGGCAGCTCTTGGCGAGCGACCTGAAGATAGAGCGTGGCGTTTTGCTCTACGCGCCCGTTCCGGTGATCACCTCGAAGATTGCCATCAAGGAGATCAAAGGCGATGCGCCGCTTGCCTCCGACCGCGGCGATCTCTATTCAGTAAAAGTTAAAGACCACCTGACCGTGGTTTCGGCCCAGACGCCCTTCGCACTCACCCAGTACCGCAGCGAACTGCGCCAGATGGGTTGCGGCAGCTTCCTTCTCGACCTGTCGCAGTTGCAGCCGGAGGAGCGGGAGCGGGCACTGGAAGCCTACCGTAAAGGGGTTGCGGTCCACGCCGCCTCCGAATTCAACTACAGCGCCGGCCTGGTTTAGACATGGGAATCTTCGACAAGATCAAAGAGCGGATCAACGACAGGCTGAGCGATCCGGCCTTCATGGAACTGGTCCAGGAGCAGAGCCTCAAGGACCTCCTGGTCCGGCGGGAGTTCCGCATCACGCAGGCCTACCTGCAGCGGGAGTTCCTGAACAAGTTGATCGACGACGAGATTCAGGAGTTCAGCATCGTCCTCTTCGACGGGTACGGCGAGATCGCCGGGAAGATGAAAAAGCGGCTGCTACCCTTCGCCATACCTTTTTCCGCCACCTTCTCCATCCAGGGGATCGAATTCAGCAGCGCCAGGAAGAGCGTATTTCTGAAGCTGGACCATGTCGCTCCCGTCGACTTCGACTGGCTCACCAAGAAGGTGGTAGAGCGCATTCCCTTTCTCTCCGGCACGGGGGATTTCATCGTGTGCGACCTGACGCGGGTGCCGCGACTGGCCGAGCTTTTCGCGCAGCGGGTAAAGGGGATCAGCATCTGGGACTTTATAACCCTCAAGGAGCTTTGGCTTAGAAAGGGTGAAATCGTAGGAAGGGTGGGGGTGGTACTATGACCGATTATCTAGTTCGTGCGATTGCCAAATCGGGGAGCGTCAGGGCCCTTGCCTGTGTCACCACGGCAACCGTCGGCGCGATATGCAAACGCCACGATACCTTACCCACCGCTACGGCCGCGCTGGGAAGAGGGATAACGGCAGGTGCTCTCATGGGGGCCCTCTTGAAGACCGGGCAGCGGGTCGCCATGCGTTTCGAGGGGAACGGCCCCCTCAAGAAGATCGTCATCGAAGCCGACGCTAACGGCAGCGTCCGAGGTTACGTCGGAGACCCGAAGGTCCACCTGCTGCGTCCGGACGGGGCATTGGACGTGAACAACGCGCTGGGGCGCGCCGGCTTTCTCACCGTCGCCAAGGATCTCGGGCTCAAAGAGCCGTATCGCGGCACCGTGCAGCTCTATACCAGCGGCATCGCCGAGGACCTGGCCCTCTACCTGGTGGAAAGCGAGCAGATACCGTCCGCAGTAGGCATCGCCGAGTTCATCGAGCAGGACGGCACCGTAGCCGCAGCCGGGGGATTCCTGATCCAGGCAGTGCCGCCGGTCGACCCACTGGTGATCGAGGAGCTGATGACGCGGATAGAGCAACTGCCGCCCTTAAGCGAGTTGCTGCACAAAGGAGGCAATCCCGAGCAGATTCTGGAGCAGCTTCTTGCCGGCATCCCCTACGACATCCTGGAGAAGAGGAACATAGCGTTTGCCTGCAGTTGCAGCCGCGAGCGGATTGAGCGCGTCCTTCTCTCCATGGGGAAGAAAGAACTGAGTTCCATGAAGAAAGATCAGCACGGAAGCGAAGTGACCTGCGAGTTCTGCGGCGAGCATTACCTTTTCGACGAGGCCGACCTCGACCGGATCATAGCCGAGATCGCAAAGCAGGAAGGTTAGGGCTAAGAAGCAGAAAAGCAGGAAGACTAGCTCGGAGTTATAGCCTCTTCCTTGAGGGAGGAGGGGCCACAGCTGAACGTTCCGCGGAATAAGGGGGGATGACCGCTGCCACAGGGCTTCGCGGTCACCCCCTTTTTTTCAATTGGTCTTGGCTGCCTGATGCGAAGGCATGCCTGCATACTGAAGCGGTTTCATAGCGAAGGTGTGTGTTATAATTTGCCGGCTGCATAATCAGCAGGTCTTTCCATTGTCAATTGTCCATTGTCAATTGTCCATTGTCAATCGTCAATTGGTTAGACGGAGGTACCGATGCGAATCCACGACATTACCGTTTCCCTCTCCAGCGATCTTCCCATCTACCCAGGCGACCCCGGCATCACCATCGAACCCTTCAGCCGCATCTCCCAAGGCGATTCCGCCAACGTCTCCCGCATCAGCATGGGAAGCCACAGCGGCACCCATCTCGACGCGCCGTTCCATTTCGACGACGCCGGAACCACGGTCGACGAGATCGCACTGGAAACCGTGATCGGCAAGGCGCTGGTGCTGGAGATCCTCGGCACCAAGGAAATCGGGCGTCAGGAACTGGAGAAGTTTCGCATCGAGGGGGAAGAGCGGCTGCTGCTGAAGACGGACAACTCGAAGCTCTGGCAGCAAAAGGGATTTTCCGAAGAGTACGCCGCCCTCACCAAAGACGGCGCGCAGTACCTGCGGGACGCAGGGGTGAGGCTCGTAGGGATAGACTATCTCTCCATCGAAGGGTTCCATGGCGAGGGGGACGTACACCGCACCTTGCTGGAAGACGGCATACTGGTAATCGAGGGGTTGAACCTGGAAGGCATCAAGGCGGGGCACTACCAGCTCATCTGTCTGCCGCTGAAGCTTAAAGGCGGGGACGGAGCGCCCGTGCGGGCGCTCCTGATTGGCGGTTCCGATTCCGCTACCGAGCCGGAGTTCGATCCCCACACCAGCAAATGGCCGCTGGCGTGAAACCCGGCTATAGCGGCTGATACTTCTTGTCTTTGTTGCAGCACGGCTTCTGCACCGGCTGCTCAGCCGGCTGCTTCAGTTTCGCGCATTTGTCGCATCCCGCCGGGGAAGCTGCCGCGGCATCCTTCATCTTGGCGCAGTTGGCGCAGCCCGGTCCCGCTTTTACCTCAGCCCCAGCTTTCGGGCAGTTCGGGCAGTTGGGCGTGTTAGGACAATCCACTCCCGCCTTGACGCAGTTGGGGCAGGGTGCAGCGGCGTTCCCATCAGCAGGCTGTTGTTTCGCGCACTTCGGGCATCCCGGCTGGGCCTGCACCGGAGCCGTCTCCGCTTTCGCGCATTTGCTGCACCCGGGCTGCATCGCGGTCTGTTCGTTGGCCCAGACGCCGAACGCGCCTGCAATGATCAAAACCGCCGACACCAATACTAAGAGCAATTTCTTCTTCATTCACTACCTCCGCTATAGTTGACTTCCCTTCAATGTATTCCGAACCAGCCCCGCACCTGACCTGCTGCGGTGCCCCTGGTTCCCAAGCTCCAGCTTGGGAACCCAATGCGGCGCAAAGCTCCAGCTTTACATCTAGTGGAAGCTTGAGCTTCGGCAGGCCTTGCGTTCCCAAGGTGGACCTTGGGAACGAGACCAAATACCCTTCCGAGTGTGCCGGGAACCGAATTCATCTCACCACGAAGCGCGGCAAGAGCCCGTACGTTCCCCCCTTTGCGAAGGGGGGCCAGGGGGGATTTGGTTTTGCCTTGGTCAGGCTTCTACGCCCTCCCTACTGCTCCGCGCTCTCTTCCCAGATCCCTTCCGCTGCAGCCGCCCTGAAGTCTGCATCAATGGGGGCGAATGCCTCGATGACCTTTCCCCTCGCCCCGGTAAAGCGCATGCCGCGGCAGTGCAGCATCATTCGGGCTGCGGGTATGCCGCCGTAGGTCTCGTCCCCGATGATGGGAAAACCGGAGTGGGCCAGGTGCACCCGGATCTGATGCGTGCGTCCGGTCAAAGGCTTCGCCTCTACCGCGGTCACCCCCGCCCCCTCGCCGACCACCCGGAACAGCGTCCTCGCCGGCTTCCCATTCAGGGCTACTCCGTACTTGAACTTGCTCACCTTCCCCAGCGGCGCGTCCACCTTCCAGCTCTGCTGGTCCGGCGAACCCGCCACCAGCGCCCAATAGGTCTTTTGCACCTTGCCGTCTTTGAGCAGGTTCGAGATCAGGGTCGCGGCCTGCTTGTGCTTGGGGAAAAACATCACGCCGCTCGTGCCGCGATCCAGTCGGTGCACCACGCGCGACGGATCCCTGAGCCCGATGCTCTTCATGTAGCATTCCACAGCGTACTCCACCGTACCCTTCAACTGGTACGGGGTGCGCTGGCTGTTGAAACCAGCCGCCTTGTAGACCGCCAGGAAATCCTTGTCCTCGTAGAGAAGCTCTTCCTTTTTATAGGCGAGCTCGATGCAGCGCTCGGCCTCCATGATCCCGAGGGCGATCTCCTCCCCCTCCTTCACGGTGCGAGAAGCCACCCGCACCAGCGTCTGCGAGAGGTAACAACCGCCCCAGTCGATGATGCGCCGGATCTCGCCCTTCGAGTACTGCGGAAAAAGCGTCTTCGCCGCGTCGTCCAATCGTGTCCCTGCTAGTTCTGCATCTACCCTTGCCGTCAATATCATCCAATATGCCTTTGTGCGCGTAAGAGCGCAGCTATCGTCTTTCCGTCAGTGATGCTCCCGTCGGCGGCCATCTCCAGCGCCTTTGGCAACGGGATCCTGATGCTGGAGATCTCCTCGTAGTCCTCCGGCTCCGCCTCTCCGGCGGTGAGCCCGGTGGCGAGATAAAGGTGCACCACCTCGTCGAACACCCCCGGCGAGGGGTGCAGTATGCCAAGCGGGGTGAACTTCTCGGCCCTCAGCCCCGTCTCCTCGATCAACTCGCGCGCCGCGCACGCAGCCGGGTCCTCCCCCTTGGAGAGCCGGCCGGCTGGAATCTCCATCAGGAAATCGTCGATCGCAGGGCGGAGCTGCCTGATCAGCGTAACGGAGCCGTCGTCGTGCAACGGCAGGACCGCAGCCCCTCCGGGGTGACGCACCACCTGGTAGGTGTACCATCCCTGCTCCCCTATCAAGACGTCCATCTGCTCGATGTCCACCACTATGCCGTTGAAGAGCACCGACCTGTTTTTTGTCTCCATAGTACCCCCCGGAGATAAATAGCATTTCCCCTGCAGGAAGTGAAGGAATTTGAGCTGCAGGGACAGCATGCTTTAACGCATTCTAATCCTTCAAAATCACGCTGCTTTCATCGATTAACGGGGAGATCCCCGACATTATCCGCAAATTTAGTGTGGATAATTGCCCGACTGTCTGTTATCGTTCAGCACTTGTTTTCCAAAATAATCAAGAGGTGGCGTTATGGCACAGGCTAAAGAAGGGGATCGCGTAAAGGTCCATTATACGGGGAAGCTCGATGACGGTTCCATTTTCGATTCTTCGGAATGCGCTGAGGACGATTGCGGCTGCGGGCCTGGCCCGATCGAGTTCACCATTGGACAGGGAGAAGTCATTCCTGGCTTCGAGGCAGGGATAAAAGGTCTTTCGGTCGGTGAAAGCAAGACCATCCATATCCCGGTCGAGGAAGCCTACGGCGAGAGGGTCCAGGAGATGGTTGCGGTAGTACCCCGCGGCGATCTGCCTCCCGAAATGAACCCTGAGGTCGGGCAGCAGCTCGAAGTGACCCAGGAAGACGGCCAGGTGTTCAGCGTACTGGTGGTCGAGGTGACCAACGAAACCATCACCATCGACGCCAACCACCCGCTGGCCGGCCAGCCGCTCAACTTCGAACTGAAGCTGGTAGAGATCCTCTAGCGGCAGGCTTTCACGGCAGACAAAAAAATCCCCTCCCCGGCAACGAGGAGGGGATTTTTTCATCCCTTAAGCCAAAGCGCGCTTGGCGCTTTTAGTTTTCCGCCATGAAGTGGCGCTCGTACAGGTCTTCGAGCTCCTGCAGGTGGCGCGACTCGTCAGCCAGCATCTTCTTGAAGAGCGCCGACATCGGAGCGCCTTCGCACCCCTTGGACATCCTCTGGTAAAAATCGATCGATCCTTTCTCCAGGTGGATGGCGTATGCCAGCGCCTCGCGCGCGTCGGACTCGGGGCGGAGTTCCCGCTTGGCAAGCACGTAATCGAGGTTCATGGTCGGCACCGGCTGGTGCAGCCCCTCCCCCCCTTTCATCTCGCCGTCGATTAATGTCTTTTCCAGCTGATGCTTGTGCTCAAGCTCATCCAGCGCCGCTTCCTTGAAGATTTCACGGGCTGCCTTGTCCTTGACGATGCGAAGAGCGGCCAGGTAAGCCCTGAAACCCTCGTCTTCCATTTTGGTGGCCATATCTATCGCGGCTTCAAATGTGTAGCAAACATCACCCTGTTCAGCCATGGATTGTCTCCTCTAGCGTTTGATTTGAAAGGTTTTTTAACACAAGACGCATCTGAGCACAAGTATTTGTATACGACAAGCCGTTCAATGGAGATTTTGCCAACTCTTGATACACTTTGCGCTGCGGAAAAAGCTTCAAAGGGAGGGGCTATGAGAGTATTTCTAGCCGGCGGAACCGGTTTTGTAGGCGGTCATGTAAGGCAAGCCCTGCTTGAGCGCGGCCATAGCATTCGGCTTTTGGTACACCGAAAGGGAGCAAGCGAAAAACTCGCCGGCATCGAAGAGATCGAGGGTGACGCAACACTTCCCGAGAGCTTCACCGATGCCGTCAAGGGATGCGACGCCACCATCAACCTGATCGGCATTATTCGCGAATTTCCCGGGCGCGGCATCACCTTCCAGCGGCTTCACGTCGAAGCCACCCGCAACATCATCGCCGCAGCGAAGAATAACGGAGTGACGCGCCACCTCCAGATGTCCGCTCTCGGAACCCGCGCCAACAGCGAAGCGCGCTACTTCAAAAGCAAGTTTGAGGCGGAAGAAGCGGTACGCGCCTCGGGTCTCGACTACACCATCTTCCGCCCCTCCATCATCTTCGGCCCGAAGGATGATTTCATCAACCAATTGGCCGGGCTCCTCAGGATGTTGCCGGCGATGCCGGTCATAGGCGACGGCGAATACCAGTTGCAGCCCATAAGCGCGGACGACGTGGCGCGCTGCTTCGCCGAGGCCCTGGAGAAACCGGAGGCCATTGGCGAGACCTTTGAGCTATGCGGTCCCGACCGGTTAAGTTACAACGAACTGCTCGACACCATCGCACGGGTCATGGGAAAGGGGCGGGTGCTGAAGATCAAAAACCCGCTGCCGCTGATGCGCCTGGTGGTGCCGCTTTTCGAAAGTTTCCCCTTCTTCCCCGTCACCTCCGACCAGATCACCATGCTGGTGCAGGGAAGCATCTGCGACGGCGGCTGGCGCAGGACCTTCACCTTCCAGCCCACCCGACTAGAACCCGGCATCCGCAGTTACCTCAAGCCCTAGTCAAAAACCTCAAATCTTTCACCACAGAGGACACAGAGGATCACAGAGGAAAAACAGGACCGAGGAAATCATAAACTTTTGGGTTAAATCAAAGCCTTTAACCTTTTTGCCTTTCCTCTGTGGTTCCTCTGTGTACCTCTGTGGTGATTGCTTTTAGCCTTTCCCAGAAAAAACCTCAGTGTCCTCAGTGTACCTCCGTGACCTCTGTGTTCCGCCTTTCTCCGCCTTACGTTTTTGACTCCGGAAGCTGTTTCACGTATAGTGTGGCACCTTCACAAGGAGAGTCATGCATGGGTGAGACAGTAAGGTTTGGTATATCAATGGACGACCAATTGCTTGAGAGTTTCGACAGGCTCATTGAGCAGAAAGGTTACGCCAATCGCTCCGAGGCGATCCGCGACCTGATCCGGGCGGCCCAGGTAGAGCTCGACTGGGAAGAAGGGGAAAAAGAAGGCGTCGGCACCGTCACCCTCGTCTACAACCACCACGTCCGCGATCTTTCCGACAAGCTCACCGAGCACCAGCACGCGCATCACGACCAGATCATCTCCGCACTGCACGTCCATCTCGACGCCCACAACTGCCTCGAAGTGCTCGTGGTGCGTGGCAAGGCCCGCGACGTGCGCAGGATTGCCGACGAACTGATCGGGGTCAAGGGAGTGAAGCACGGCAAACTGGTCATGACCACCACCGGCGAAGGCCTGCACTGACTCTCCTGCATTCCCGCTCGAAGAATTGCAGCCTAAGTTCCCCCTCCCCCTGCGGGAGGGGGCAGGGGGTGGGGGAACGCGCCACCCATTGAAAGCTTGCCCCCTACATAAGTTGAAGATCCAAAGGAACAAGATGCAAAGAGACGATCACTACTGGATGGGCAAGGCAATAGCGCAGGCAAGAAGGGCCGAAGCGATAGGCGAAGTACCGATAGGCGCCGTCATAGTCAAGGATGGGGTCATCATCGCACGGGGGCACAACCTCAGGGAGAGCAACCAGGACCCCGCGGCGCATGCCGAGATGATCGCCATCCGCAAGGCGGCGAAGAAGCTGGCCAGTTGGCGCCTGACCGGCGCGACCCTGTACGTGACCCTTGAGCCCTGCACCATGTGCATGGGAGCCGTCATCCTCTCCCGCCTGGACCGCGTCGTTTTCGGGAGTTACGATCCAAAGGGAGGAGCCGCCGGATCTCTCTACGACCTTTCCGACGACAAGAGGCTGAACCACAGCGTCGTACTCACCCCCGGGGTCAGGGGCGAAGAAACATCCTCCATGCTGTCCGGGTTTTTCGCCGAACTGAGGGCGAAGAAAAAGAGCGTGAATAAATCCTCACCCACTTCCGAAAATAGTTAAACATTTTTCGCCCCCTGCCGAATAGGCAAAACGAAACAAGTTTCTTCGCTTGAAGAGGGGCGCCTATGCAAACAGACGAAATCACCCCCATTGCCGTCATGGCAACACATCACGAAATCACCAGACTTGCAGCCTACACCGAAGAGCTGCTGCAAGGGACCATAGCGACAGAAGAACATGCCCGGCACCAGCTGTCAGCCGTGTTGCGTGTTTACAGCGAACTGGGACTCATCTGGCGCATACTGTCAGAGATAGATGCCCGCGGAGTCACGACCAAGACCCAGCGCCAGTATCTGCAGGATTTTTACGCCGGGCTCACCTATTGAGACAGGCGCTATGAGCAGGAAAACCAGGGCTTGAATTTCGAAGTGAAATAAGGTATATCTTTTCGACCCTCTGCAAAGAGGTGGGAAAGCAATATTCGGAGAGATGTCCGAGTGGTCGATGGTGCCTGACTCGAAATCAGGTGTACCGAAAGGTACCTAGGGTTCGAATCCCTATCTCTCCGCCAACTTACAAAAAGGCCAGTCATCACGACTGGCCTTTTTGTCATTTTATGTAGCAAATATGTAGCTGCTGCTTGCCCGGTCACGAATGTTTCGGTAGTACGATCCCTCATGATTCACTGGATTTGACTATAAGAAGTCAGTCCTGTAACATCATTAAGTAACACAGCTGGGAAGGCTAACGTCCCAAGAGTTTCTTCTTTACAAATACATCGACAGTAGCGTAAATTGCCTGCATTGTGCTCTTGTTAAATAAAAAGGACTCAGGAATCATGAAACTGCCTAGGGAGATTTCCCCTTGCCCAATTGTCCAATCTATTATAGAGCTCCGGCTTGCGCCTTCTCCGAATGTACCTGCTGATGCTATTTTTGGCCTTGCCTACAGCCGTTTACGTCGAGAATTCCCTTCTGTTGCAAACTTGCCGATCGCTAATATCCCAGAACAGCTACGGCAAAGCGATCCCAATCTGGCTTATCAGCCGTTGCACAAGTTCAGCAAAGACAACCTTTCTATATCAATTGGCCCAAGGGTGATTGTATTTGCTTGCAGTCCCCCATACGTTGGCTGGGAAGCATTTCACAGAGAGATACGTAAAGCCATGGAAGCTTTACTAGACATCGAAGGGTATGTCATAAAAATTGAACGTCTGGGTCTGAGAGTAGTCAACATCTTTGACGGCCCAATTGCCGAAAGCATCATCTTCAATGTCACATCCAGTCCTTTACCGCTTGCAGAATCACAGTTCCATAGCACATTTGTCTATCAAGAAGGAGAATTTAAAAACACCCTTCAGATCGGGAACAACGTAGACATCGTCAATGAAGGGAAAGCGGCAAAAGCCTCAATTCTTGACATTGACACGTTTAAAGAAGATGCTACTGGCGATATTCTTCAGAATTTATGGGATTTAATAGACAGGGCACACAGTATAGAGAAGCGTACCTTCTTCTCGCTTTTACGCCCGGAAAAACTAGAACGCTTGAATCCAGTCTATTAAACAAAGGAGGCTAGTATGGCTACGCAATCTGAGTCCCATCCAATGCTGCCGTCGCCCTTTTGTGTGGGGGCACTAGGTGCTGCTTTGTTGAGCGGTCTTACTGTTTCTGGAAGCGGCATGATGAACACTGCGGGCGTCCACCAACTTCAGGTTAGTGGGGCATCCCAGTTTGTTTACTATGCAGGCAACCGCGTAGCTGTCATTCAACAGCAAGATTATGAGGATATAGGCATATTCGCTAATTTTTCTCTCGGCATTTCCAAGCAGAGCGCGGACGTGCCAGGTTATTTTTTCGACATCCTGCATGACGAGTTCGACTCTCTGCTTGCATGATCCCTGCTTCTGAAATACCAGATTATCTGCCAAAGTATCTCACGGATCACTCATACAAAGAGCTGCGAGAGGCTGTAAAACGCTTCCCGGAGATAGCTTACAACAGGTTCTACAGCAATCACGGCATTGCCCCCGGTACTGTATATCAGGGCGATTGCATTGCCGGCCTCCCATATACCCGAAATGGTGTCCTAAATACGACGTCCAAATGTTTTGTTTTATCTAACACATGCGACATGGAAATATCCGAAAATAAAAGGTATTTCAACTCTAACATTCTTTTCACCCCAATCATTGATTTCAAGTCCTACGAAGATTCCCTGCTCGCAAAGCACAAGGTATCCGCGGTCGAAAATCATTTAGCTGAGATTAAAAAACAATGTGCATCCCAAATAATGTATCTCCCCGACAATAGCCACATCCCTAATGGAGGTATTGTTTTTTGGGATCAGATATACCATGTCCTGAGTTCTTCTTTGGAAAGGTCAAGTCTTTCGGACCGCCGTCTTTTCTCGCTCAGCAACTACGGCCACTATTGCATGTGCATTAAACTGTCTCATCACCTTTGCAGAGTGACAGCCGAAACTGATCGTCCCGCGACCGCCCCGCTCGTATAAGGCCATTCGCGTCTGCCATATAAGTTTCCCAAGGCAGGCCAGAGGCCCCTCTTCTCTTCCCGACGCTCCCCTGGCATAGGCTGCACGCTCTTCCTTATTACTGGTGCTGCAGTACGAACGTTTTGATCGTATTCATAATCTGCGCTCGGATGCCAAACTCCACATGTTTGAACATCTTTTCCCGCACTCCACTGAAGCTTTCGCCATTTAGGGTCTCCTTCCAGAACGAAGTCACCGCACCTCTTCTCTCATCTGCAGCCCACCCAGAAGCCCCTTGCAATCAAACAGATACCTGTTGCTGGTACAAGTACTGCTGAAAGCCGGCGAATGCTTTCCCGATGTCGTCGGGCTTTCCGAGATCGGCGACGGCATCGGCGATGGAGTCGTGGTACTTCAGCTTGAGCAGCGGGGTCAGCTTCGATTGGTCTAGCTCTTCTACGCCGACTATCACGTAATGTGCGAGCACGAAATCTAGGAAAACCTGCTGTTTGGTGTTGAAATGCTGGGTGATGACGACTCTGGCTTTTGTCGCCCGTTCCTCGCGGGAGAGCGGAGCAAGCGCATACGCCACATGGGCCAGCACGTCGAACAGGTCGCTCTTCTCCGCATCGATGATCTTCTGCATTTCGGCCAGCTGGTCTTTTCCGAATCCCTTCTCTGCCAACCTCTCAAGCAGCTTTTTGCGGGTGTCTGGCCGGCTCCACAATGTGCGGAGTTCCGCCTCGTTTTTGAAGAACTCCGGCAACCTGCCGAAGAGCGCCTCCATGAACTGCTGCGCCGACATGGGGGTGCCGTCGGGATGCCAGAAGCTAGTCACCATCATGTGCTGAATGGATCTCTCCTTGCCGTCAGCAAGCTTTACCTTCGCCTTCTTCTTGCAAACGCACGGGCGCTGGAAGCATTTCGGGCACGGCTCGGGCAGCGGTTTTTCACAGGTACATGGTGTTTCTCCGCACACGGCACAAGGTTGAGGCTGGGGCTTTTCGCAGATGCATGGCCGCTGGCCGCAACTCTTGCACGGTTCTGGCTCTGACGGTTCGCCGTCCCACTCCGGGTCGCTGAAATGGTGGTGGGCTTTGACAAAGTCGTAGATGGTGAAGTAGTCCTTGCCATCATAAAGCCTGGTTCCGCGTCCGATGATCTGCTTGAATTCGATCATGGAGTTGATCGGGCGCATCAGCACTATGTTACGGATGTTGCGGGCATCCACGCCGGTTGAGAGTTTTTGGGAGGTGGTCAGGATGGTGGGAATGGTCTTTTCGTTGTCCTGGAAGTCACGTAGGTGTTGTTCACCCAGGGCGCCGTCGTTGGCTGTCACCCTTTGGCAGTAGTTGGGGTTGGTGGAGGTCTTCATCTGGTTGATGAGGTCCCGCACCGCAAGAGCATGATCCTGGGTTGCACAGAATACCAACGCCTTCTCCCGCTGGTCGATAAGAGACATGAAGATTTCCACCCGCTTCTTTTCACGCGCCTTTATCTCGATGACCCTGTTGAAATCCGATTCCTTGTAGACCTTGCCGTACTCGACCTCGCCTTCCATCACGCTGTCATCCGGGGTGTAGACGTATTCGTCCAGCGTCGTCGATATCTGCTTCACCCGGAAAGGGGTGAGGAAGCCGTCATTGATCCCCTCTTTAAGCGAGTAGATGTAGACCGGATCGCCGAAATAGGCGTAGGTGTCTATGTTGTCTTTGCGCTTGGGAGTGGCGGTCAGGCCCAGTTGCACGGCCGGGGCGAAGTATTCCAGGATGTCGCGCCAAGCGCTCTCGTCGTTGGCGCCGCCGCGGTGGCATTCGTCTATGATTATGATGTCGAAGAAATCGGGTGGGTATTCACCGAAATAAGGGGAAGGGTGGCCGTCCTTCGGTGGCCCGCACATGAAGGTCTGGAAAATGGTGAAAAAGAGGCTGCCGTTCTTAGGCACCTTCCCTTTCTTGCTAATCTCATCAGGAGAGATGCGCACAAGGGCGTCTTCGGGAAAGGCAGAAAAAGCATTGTACGCCTGGTTGGCGAGAATGTTGCGGTCGGCCAGGAAGAGGATGCGCGGACGGCGTGAGGGTTCACCCTCTTTTTTCCAGTCGGTGAGGTTCCAGCGACTATGAAAGAGCTTCCAGGCAAGTTGGAAAGCGATGAAGGTCTTGCCGGTGCCGGTCGCCAATGTGAGGAGTATCCGGTCACGCCCGTCAGCTATCGCCGTCAGCACCCGTTCAATGGCGATGTCTTGGTAGTAGCGACCTTGAAAGTAGCCGCCACGGTCCTCGAAAGGCACGGCAGCGAAGCGGTCACGCCAGGCGTTCTGAGTGGCAAAGGTGCGGGCCCATAATTCCTGCGGAGACGGATACTGCGCCAGCTCTAACTCGGCCCCGGTGTCCATGTCGATACCGTAGATGCCCTGCCCGTTGGTGGCGTAGGTAAAACGTATAGCCAGCTTACCCGCGTAGTCCTTTGCTTGTCCGACCCCCTCCGTCAGGGGTTTGTCCCACGCCTTGGCCTCCACTACCGCCAGCTTCGTGTTGCGATACTCCAACACATAGTCGGCAGTTAACGCTCTACCCCGTTTGCCGTTGCCCTCGATACGCCCCAGGGTAATCGGATACTCGCGGCGGATGCGGGTTCCATCAACTACTCCCCAACCCGCCGCTTTTAGTGTGGGATCGATGTGTTCGGCTCGGGTTTCGGCTTCGTTCATTGCTGCTCCTATAACTGGCCTGTGAATGCCCGGTCAAGAAGTGATTTTTTCAGCTCTTCGAGCGCGGTGAGCTTTCGCTGACAGATGGATTCAAGGCGTTGCGTCTCTTCTAAAAGGACTTCAAATCTCGCCACGTTACGACGTAGTTCTGGAAGTGGAGCCAAGGGGAGTTTGAATCGTGAGAGAGCCTCACCCGTGAAATGTTGTATCCCTGTTCCACTAAAATGTTTCTTCAGCTCTCCGCTTTTGTCTTGGGCATACAGGTAATAGAGAAACCACTTGTTGTGCTCAGGTTCGTGGAAACGAACTCGATGGAGAGCTTTTTGGAAGTAAACCGGATAGTCTTCGGTCCAGATTGCAGCTCTTCCGGGATACCCGCCTTCACAAATCAGTACGTCTCCCTTAACCGCTGTATACTTACCCACCTCTGTTGTACGAAACGGCATCTCAAGGAGGTCTGAAAGGTTGAAAGTGAACCAGCGCACATTTATGTTACGCAGGTAAGGTTGCAGCTCCCCCTTGTTCTTTGCTTTATCCAGCATCTTGCCGAGCGAGTGCTCTGCAAGATCCCCGATTGTCTTAACCGTCCAGCCAGCGCAACGCTGGGTAAAGGTGGATTGCAGATGGCTCTCAAAGAGGGCACGGGCGTTTTGGAGGTTCTTTTCGGCGTTTGCCTTAGCGGTGGCGATCCTATCAAAGGCTTCGTCGAGAATGCCGACGATGCGCTGCTGCTCGGAAATCGATGGAATTGGGACTTCTACGCCCTTCACCAACCCAATATTTAAATTTCTTACTGTACTGCCTGCCGCTAACCGGTCGAACTGCCTATACACTAGATCTGAACTAAGCACATGGTATAGGTAATCTTGATTAACGTTAGGCTCCTTCTCCCGTAATACAAGCCAACCGTCATGAATGCAGCCAGTTGTTTTCATTATGTAGGGTCGTCCGAAACTCATCGAGTTGGACAGAATGAAGTCTCCTTCAAAAACCATACGTGAACGCTTGGCCCCTTCCGGTCGGATTTTCTGTTCCGTCGTGAAAATATATTTCGAAATGGTCTTCGTATCGCCAATTTTGATCCAGTTAATGCCATCTGGAGCATCCGTAAGGAAACTATCAATTGGGCGCGGAGAACCGCCCCGCTCGATATCGCATATCTCCCCTAACTTTTTTGTCACCCATCCCGCCTTCATAGCAGAGCCCTTATCTTTACCAGCAGCTCAGTACTTTCGGCGTCGAGAGCCGCGATCTCATCAATGATTGCTTGCGGAGTACGATGGACAACCTCTTCGTTGCCGTTGGGATTCTTCGTAGAAAGATCGAAGGTTGCCTTGTCGATGTCGTCAACATTCACACTCCACGATTTCGGCGAGTCGGCAAGGGTCTTTCGCAGTTCGACGAACTCGATAAGATCGTCATCATTGAGCGGGTTCGTCTTACCCATGTTGCGACCCGGATCAAGCTGGTAGTACCAGATCTCACGGGTCGGTGCTCCCTTCTCAAAAAACAGCACGACAGTCTTCACACCGGCGCCTTGGAAGGTTCCACCTGGGCAGTCGAGGATGGTGTGCAGGTTGCAGCTTTCCAGCAGGAGCTTCCGTAGGCTGACTGCAGCGTTGTCCGTGTTGGAGAGGAAAGTGTTTTTAATTACGACGCCAGCTCGCCCCCCTGCCTTCAGCATCTTGATGAAGTGCTGAAGGAACAGGAAGGCCGTCTCCCCGGTGCGAATCGGGAAGTTCTGTTGGACTTCCGGGCGTTCCTTGCCGCCAAAGGGGGGATTGGCGAGGATAACGTCGAAGCGGTCCTTCTCCTGCACGTCGGCCAAGTTTTCCGTGAGGGTGTTGGTGTGGATGATGTTCGGGGCTTCAATCCCATGCAGGATCAGGTTCATGATCGCGATGACGTAGGCCAGCGACTTCTTTTCCTTCCCGTAGAACGTGCGCTCCTGCAACATCTTCAGGTCGGCAGTAGTCAGATTGGGCTTGGCCACTAGGTAGTCGTACGCTTCGCACAAGAAGCCTGCGGAACCGACAGCCCCGTCATAAATACGCTCGCCTATCTCCGGCTTCACGACCTGTACGATGGCACGGATGAGTGGGCGCGGGGTGTAATACTCGCCGCCGTTCCGGCCGGCGTTGCCCATGTTCCTGATCTTTGCTTCATAGAGCTGGGAGAGTTCGTGCTTTTCCGACTGCGACCGAAACCGCAGTTCGTCGATGTGGTCGATGATGTCGCGCAGGCTGTAACCGCTATGGATCTTATTCTTGATCTCGCCGAAGATCTCCCCGATCTTGTACTCGATGGTATTCGGTCCGCTCGCCTTCTGTTTGAAGCCGTGCAGATAGGGAAAGAGTTTGCGATCCACGAAGTCGCGAAGGTCGTCCCCAGTCATCGCTTTATTGTGATCGAGTTGCCCATCTGCCCCCTTCGGCGCAGCCCAAGTCTCCCAACGGTACGGCTCGTCTAGGATGTAGCTGTACTTCTTCCCCTCCAACTCAGCTTCCATGGCCTTGTCCTGTTCCAAGCCATCCAAGTACTTCAGGAACAGCAGCCAGGAAGTCTGCTCCGTGTAATCGAGCTCAGTGGTACAACCCGCTTCCTTCCAGAGAACGTCATCTATATTTTTGAATGCCTGCTCGAACATCAGTATCTCATCCTTCATCAGTAATTCGCAGAAGCGTGTAAGAAAAACGCCCCTTTATAGCATGTTAACGCACCGCGATAAAGATCATTCTGAGGCAGTTTATTTGAAAGAGCGGCCCCAGAGGTAGTGCCGTAAGAAAGCAGACCCTGCCATTGTCAGCGCAAACGCAGCAATGAAATTAATAAGCCCTTACCCGTAACTGCGTCTTATGCTATGGTGCGACGCGCACCGAGATCTGGCTGCCGCTGGCATAGATACCCTCTTTCAAAGGAGAGCCCCATGGAACAGATCGATTACAAGAAGCGGCTCAAGCACCTTTTCGCCCCCCCCACCAAGCAGGTGGAAACGGTGGACGTGCCGAAGATGAACTTCCTGATGGTGGACGGCGCCGGCGATCCGAACACCTCGCAGTCGTTCAAGGACGCGGTCGAAGCCCTCTACCCGGTGGCCTACACGCTGAAGTTCATGGTGAAAAAAGTTGAGTTGGCTGTGGACTATGGTGTGCTGCCCCTGGAAGGCCTTTGGTGGTCCGACGACCTCTCCGCCTTCAGCACCGGCAACAAGGACGCCTGGAAATGGACCTTGATGATCATGCAGCCGGAATTCATCACCGAATCCATGTTCACTGCCGCCATCGCCGAGGTGGCGCGCAAGAAGAAACCTGTTTCCTTGCCGCTGGTGCGGTTCGAGCCCTTCCACGAGGGGAAGGCTGCCCAGATCCTGCACATCGGGCCTTTTTCCGAGGAGGGACCTACCATAGAAAAGGTCCACTCCTTCATCGAGCAAAGCGGCAGCAGCAGGACCGGCAAGCACCACGAAATCTATCTGAGCGACCCGCGCCGAACCGCGCCGGAAAAATGGAAGACGATCGTCCGGCAGCCGATGTCATGACGCAGAGCGCAACGGCGAAGACGGCTGCGGACTTCATTGCCCACTGCCACCTGCCCCCCTGCTTCTGAATCTCCATCGTCCGCCTTTAAAATACAAATGGCTGCAGTCTCTTTGGCTGCAGCCATTTGTTACATCTCTCTACCTACCAACTTTCCTGCAACTCACTCCACTAAGCCCCTTCTGAACCACCATCTATATTGTCAGGGGCCGCGCGAGCGCCGGCCCTCTAAAAGAAGTACATCATGGAAAACCGGAAGACGTTGGCCTTGCCGAGGTCCGAGGTGCCGGCGGTGACGTTGCCGTAGCGGGTGCTCACGTACTGGTACTCGGCAGCTACCCTTATCGCTGCGTTCAGGTCGTAGGCGGCGTTGGCGAAGATCTGCGAGCTCGACCTCTGGAAGTCCTTGATGCCGCTTGCTACGAACGCCTCCTGGTCCTTGGCCCCCCTCATGCCGTACCCCGCGGTGAGGCCGAGGTTCTGGGTGGGGTAGAAGATCGCCTGGCCGAATATGCCGTACCCCTTGGCGCCGGTTTTGTCGCCGACAGCGCCCACGAGCGGGGCAACCGTGGCATAGTTGAAGGCCATGTTCGCCGCCTGGTACACCTGCCCCTCGAAGGAGGCTGTCATCGCCCTGCTCTTGCCGTCGGAGGAACTGAGAACCGGAACGAAGGTGTAGAAACCGTACCCCCAGGAATCGACGGTGTGGGTGTTGCCTGACACCTCCTGGTTGCCGTAGAGCCCGAAGAATCCCGCCTGGAGCGAATTCATGGGGATGCCCCAGAACCCCGGGGCCACCCCGAGCGCCTTGCTGACCCACATCGCCTGTCCGGCGACGTTGGGCTTCGCCCCCCAGGTCTCACCCGCCGTGCCGTTGGCCGTGTTCGAATCCTGGGTCGGATGCTGGAGGGCTGCGATGAGCTTCAGGGTGTTCCGGTCGTCAAGTTTAACCTTCTGGGTCACCCTCAATTGCGGGACGCGCGGGGTGGTCGGGTTGCCGGTGGTTTGCCCCTGGCCGAAGTCGATGGTAGAAGCCGATGCGGGGCCGAAGACGTCCCAGGACTGGCCGAAAAGGAACTGGGTGTTGGCCCAGTCGAGGGTGCCGTAGGCGAGCCGTATCCTCATGTTGGCGGACTCGGCGCTGCTCCCGCCGGAACCGAAAAAGTCGGTCTCGATGAGGGCACCGGTCTTAGCCCCCGAAAACGCTGGCCCCTCGGTCTTGAACCAGAGCCGGCTCTGGCGGGCGTTGAAGAGGGACTGGTCCTGCTTCCCCGCAGGCGAACTGCTCTTGGGGATGCCGTTAGGCTGCAAGGTGGCCACGGTCCCCACCCCGTTCGCGGTCCCGAGGCTAACCGAGTTGTAGATGTAGTCGAGCTTTACGTACCCCCCAAGGGACATCTTGAACTTGCTCGTCACCGGGGCGGAGATCTTCCCGTAGATGCCGGGGGCGACTTCACAGGAGGGGTTGAAGTCGCAGTTGTACGGGGCATCCCCCCCCTGCGGCGCCTCCTGCGCCCATGCCGAGGTTGCGGATAAAGCGGTGATCATGCCGACGGCCAAAACTCTTCGCACCATTTTCTCTCTCATGATTCTCCTCGAACTCCCGGTTAAATGCGGTTCATCTTTCTCGCTGCAGCCATGAGTTCCTCGCGGAAATCAGGATGGGCGATGTTGATCAGGTTGAGCGCCCTCTGCCGGGCAGTCTGCCCCCTCAGCTTTGCAACCCCGTACTCCGTGGCAACGTAGTCGACGTCGTTTTTGCCGGTGGTGATCGATGCCCCCGAGGTGAGAGTCGGGACGATCCTGGAGACGGCCCCGTCTTTCGCGGTGGAAGGGAGGGTGATGAACCCCTTGCCGCCGTTGGAGATGTTCGAGCCGCGCACGAAATCCGCCTGGCCGCCGGTCCCGCTGTACTGGAGGTGACCGAACGATTCCGAGCAGCACTGGCCGAGGAGGTCGACCTGGAGGGTCGCGTTGATGGAAACCACCTTGTCGTTTTTGCCGATGTTGTGCGGGTAGTTGACGTAGTCCACCGGATGCATCTCGATCTGCGGGTTCTCGTGCATGAACTCGTAGAGGCGCTTGGTCCCGAGCGCGAAGGTGGCTATGGTCTTGCCGCGGTGGGTTTTCTTTTTCGAGTTGTTGACCGCCCCCGACAGCATCAGGTCGACCATCCCGTCCGAGAGGAGTTCGGTGTGGATGCCGAGGTCCTTCTTGTTGAGGAGCGCCTTGCAGATGGAGTTGGGAATCCCTCCCCACCCGAGCTGCAGGCAGGAACCGTCTTCGATTAGTTCGGAGAGGTAGCCGCCGATAGCCTCCTCGACCGGGGAGATGGGGGGGATCGACAGCTCCTGGAGCGGCTCGTGGCACTCGATGATGTGGGAGACCTCCGAGATGTGGATGTGACAGTTGCCGTGGGTCCTCGGCGCCTGGGGGCTCACCTGCAGCACGACCTTCTTCGCCTTTTTCACCGCCTCCATCGTGTAGGCTACCGAGAGGCTGCAGGTGAAGTAGCCATGCTCGTCCATCGGCGAGACCACAGTACCGGCGACGTCGATGGGCCAGTACTCCCTCAGCAGTTTCGGCACCTCGTGGAAGTAGTTGGGGACGAAGTCAGCCCACCCTTCCTGGACGGCCTGCCGCGAAACATGGCTGGTGAACCAGGCGTTCACTTTGATGTGGGGCGCGGAGTCCTCGGTGAAATAGTCAGGGCAAAGGTGATGCTGCTGGTTGACCACGACCCCTTCCAGCTCACGCTTCCTCTTTGCGAGCGCCCTCACGAAGAGGGTCGGCTCGCCGCAGCTGATGGGAAAACAAAGATGATCCCCCGACTTGACGACCGATGCCGCCTCTTCAGGGGTGCAAAGCTTCTGGCGGTACTCCGCCTCGTAGTTCTGCTTGGCCTTCTTCACACTG
This sequence comes from Citrifermentans bemidjiense Bem, assembly GCF_000020725.1. Lineage (NCBI taxonomy): Bacteria > Pseudomonadati > Thermodesulfobacteriota > Desulfuromonadia > Geobacterales > Geobacteraceae > Citrifermentans > Citrifermentans bemidjiense. Next base: position 4,088,300 of record NC_011146.1, read on the forward strand.
TTCATATCTGTCGCTCCTTATATTCACGTTGTATGGTCACGCCTGATCATCGCTTCCTCGCTAGACACGCTCGAAGAGCGCCGCCACCGCCTCGCCCCCTCCGATGCAGAGGGTGGCAACACCGTAGCGGGCACGACGCCTGGCAAGCTCCCTCACCACCGTGGCGGTGAGGCGGCCGCCGCTGGCACCCAGCGGATGCCCGATCGCCACCGCGCCGCCGTTGACGTTCACCTTTTCCGGATCCAATCCCAGACTTTTCATGACGATGAGCGGGACCGCGGCAAACGCCTCATTGATCTCGAAGAGGTCGATCTCATCGACTTTCAGACCGGCCTTGTCCGCGACCTTTTCGATTGCCAGGACCGGGGCCTCGGCGAAATCGTCAGGGCGCAGACAGCTCGTGGAGCAGGCCACCAGGCGCGCCCTCGGTTTCAGGCCGAAAAGCTCCACCGCGGTGCGGCTGGCCAAAAGGGTCAGGGCCGCGCCGTCGCTGATGGTTGAGGCGTTCCCGGCGGTGATGGTTCCCCCTTCCGCGAACGCCCCGGGAAGCTTCGGCAGGGCGGCGAGGTCCCCCTTAAACGGTTCCTCGTCCTCGTCGACGGTGACCTCCCCTCCCTTTCCGGGCTTCACCACCGGGACGATCTCATCCCTGAAGAATCCCTCCCGCACCGCCTTTCGCGCCCGCTCGTAGGAGCTCACCGCGTAGGCGTCCTGCTCCTTCCGGGTAAGGTCGAACTTGGCGGCGCTCGCTTCCGCGATCACCCCCATGTGCTTGCCGCTGTAGGGGTCGCGCAGGCCGTCGTGCACCATGAGGTCGATGATGCTGCCGTTGCCCATCCGGTAACCGTGGCGCGCCTTGGGAAGGACATAGGGGGCGAGGGACATGTTCTCCATCCCTCCCGCGACCACCACGTCCGCGTCCCCCAAGAGGATCGAGCCCATGCCGAGCATCAGCGATTTCAAGCCGCTGCCGCATACCTTGTTGATGGTGAGCGCCCCTACGCTGTCGGGAAGGCCGGAACAACGAAGCGCCTGCCTGGCGGGAGCCTGTCCGGTTGCTCCCGAGAGGACCTGCCCCAGGATGACCTCGTCTACCTGCCCCCCGGGAAGTGCGGTCCGCTGCAGGATTTTCCTCAGCACTGCCGCTGCCAGGTGCGGCGCCTCGACATCCGACAGGAGCCCGCCGAAAGAGCCGAAGGGGGTGCGCAGGGACTCGATTATGAATACTTCTTTGTTCATGTCTTTCTCCTAGCGGAAAGCCGCAATACCGGTTACCCAACCCGCCGACTGGCGGCTCACCCCTTTCGCGGGAGATGGCGTTATTGGAGGAGCAGCGCTCGGCCGGCGACCATTCGGGTTATCTGGTTGGTGCCGGTGTAGATCTGGGTGAGCTTCGCGTCGCGCATCATCCTCTCCACTCCGTTCTCCTTCATGTAGCCGGATCCCCCCAGCACCTGCACCGCGTCGGTGGTGACGCTCATCGCGCTGTCCGAGGCGAAGGTCTTGGCCATGGAGCCGTAGAGGACCGCACTCTTGTCGTTGGCATCCAGGGCACGCGCGGCCTGCCTGGTCAGAAGCCTGGCCGCCTCCACCTTGGTCGCCATGTCGGCGATCATGAACTGCACCGGAGCGAGATGGGCGATCGGCTTGCCGAACTGCACCCGGTCGCGGCAGTGCGCCATCGCTATGTCGAGCGCACCCTGGGCGATGCCGACCGCCTGCGCCGCGCAGAAGACACGGTTGGTGGAAAGGGTCTGCATGAGGTTCGCGAACCCCGTCCCCTCCGGACCGAGCAGGTTCTCCGCCGGGATCTCCATGTTCTCGAAGAAGAGCTCGGAGTTGATCGACCCGCGCATCCCCATCTTGTGCTCGTTGCGCCCGTAGACGAGCCCCGGCGTCCCCTTCTCGACGACGAAGGCGCTGATCCCCTTGGAGCCCTTGTCCGGGGCGGTGTAGGCGTAGACCACCATCACATCGGCCACCGAGCCGTTGGTGATGAAGCACTTCTGGCCGTTGATGACGTAACGGTCCCCTTTCTTTTCCGCCCGGGTCTTCATGGCCAGAAGGTCGGACCCCGCGTTGGGCTCGGTCGCGGCGATAGCGGTCAAAAGCTTGGAGGTCCCTGCGAAGCGCGGCAGGAAGCGCTGCTTCAGCTCCGGGCTGCCGCCATGGATGATCGGCAGCATCCCGTCGGTCTGCGCGATCAAAAGAAGCGCAGTCGAGGCGCAGGCCTTGGAAATTTCCTCAAGCACCAGCGCCAGGGTGGTGACCCCCAGCTCCGAACCGCCGTACTCGGCGGGGAGCAGCGGATTCAGAAGCTCGAGCTGGGCGAAGAGGTCCCGGGCATGTTCCGGGAAAAGGGAGTTTTCATCGAGTTCCAGGGCCCGCGGCGCGATCTCCCGCTGCACCACGTCACGCACCATGTCCAAGGTCAGTTTCTGTTCTTCAGTCAATTGTGTCATCGCTATATCTCCTTACCTCGTCAGTCGTCGTTGCTGGCGGCCTAGACCGCATCCTTCAGGATTTCCCTGGCGATCACCAGGCGCTGGATTTGGTTGGCCCCCTCGAAGATCTGGGTCAGCTTCGCGTCGCGGAACATGCGCTCCACCGGGTAGTCCTGCATATAGCCGTAACCTCCGAAAACTTGGATGGCGTCCGTGGTGATCTGCATGGCGGCGTCCGAAGCGAACAGCTTCCCCATGGAAGCGAGCTTGGTGTTCCTCTGACCCTTGTCGTAAAGCGCCGAGGCCCGGTAGATAAGCCCGCGGGAGGCCTCTATCTTGGTGGCGCTGTCGGCGATGATCTGCTGGATCATCTGGTGCTCGCAGAGCTGCTGGCCGAAAGTCTTGCGCTCGCGGGAGTGCCTCACCATCTGGTCGAAGGCTCCCTGCGCGATGCCGAGGGCCTGGGCGCCGATGGCCGGACGGGACATGTCGAAATCCTTCATTGCCAGATGAAAGCCCTTGTTCTCTTCGCCGAGCAGGTTGCCCGCCGGAATCCGCACGTTGTCGAGGTACATCTCGGAGGTTTTCGAGCCGCGCTGGCCAAGCTTCTTCTCGATCTTGCCGACCGACAGCCCCGCTGTTCCGCGCTCAACCAGGAAGAAGCTGAGTCCGTTTCTGCCGTTCTCCGAGGTTCTCGCCAGCACCGTGTAGACGGAGGCGACCGGGCCGTTGGTGGAGAAAACCTTGGTCCCGTTGATCACATACTCGTCCCCCTCCCTCACCGCAGTGGTGCGGATGGAGGCGACGTCTGAGCCGGCCCCAGGCTCGGAAACCAGGTAAGCTGCCAGTTCGCGGTTCTCCAGCATGCGCGGTAGCACCCGCTTGAGAAGCTCCGGGCTTCCGCCGTGCAAGAGCGGAAAGCTCCCTACGGCCTGGATGATCAGCATGAGGGCCGAGGCCGCGCAGTGCTTGGCAATCTCCTCGACAGCCAGGCAAAGGAGCGTTCCCTGGTCCTGCTCGGCGCCGCCGTACTCCGGCGGAAAGACCAGGGTCATCAACCCGAGCTCCCACAAAAGCGACAGCACTTCCGGGGCGACTTCACCCGTGGCGTCAATGTTTGCGGCCACGGGGGCGATGCGCTCCCTCGCAGCCTGGCGGATGGTCTCGGTGGCGATTCGGATCTCTTCACTGTCGGTAAACATCGGCTCTCTCCTGGTAAACTGGCGTCTAACTGCTTTATAACGTTTTTCTATTTCACCAAATATGCCAAGACAGTCTTCGCGGGATGTGGCAAGCTAATTGCCTGAAGTTGCATAGTTTTACAGTTTAGATTGAAAATATAACAACTTGATGTTATTTGAATGTGTAGCCGAGCGGAAACATCCGAAGCGAGCAGATGACTCGATAGCCTGATCAAACCGACAGATCCCAGCGGCGTACCCGCAAGGAGACATGTAGACCTATGGATACACCTGCCACTGCAGCAAAGACGAGGAAGGCGGAGTATTGCCGCTGCGGTGTAATCTTTTGCGATGAAGCCGGCCGCATTACCGCCGCCAGCAAGGATTACATCTGGCCAGCCGGCATGAAGGCAAAGGCGGGGGAGGATCTTCCCGCCGAGCTGCTCCTACTTCATGCGGGGGAATGGGTCTTTCTGGAGAAAGATTGGTTCGTGCAGGCGGAGGGAAAGGGACGGGTGGAGATGCTGCTCTTCCGCAGGATCAGGGCCGCGGACCAGGTCCTTGGGCCCTACGGCGACTCTGCGATTAACGAGGGGATGGTCCACATGGTTCTGAATAACCCGTACGAGGGTTTGACCTCCGTGGACCGGGAGGGCAAGGTCACCTTCCTGAGCCCGGTGAACGAAAAGTGGCTGGGGCTGGAAGAGGGAGGAGGGATGGGGCTGCCGCTCTCTTCGTTCGCTCCTGGAAGCCGGCTTGCCGAGATCGCCCTTACCGGGGTCTCCGACACCACCCAAGTGGTCGATATTCAAGGGCAGACCAAGGTGACGGTCAACCTCCCCATCAAGAAAGGGCAGAAGGTGATCGGGGCGGTAGGGCGCATACTGTTCAAAAGTACCGACCAGATCGACAAGCTGGCCAACCGTATCCGCACCATGGAACTGAAGGTCGAACGGTACGAGACCCTGCTCGACGAGATGCGGGGCAACCGCTACAACTTCGACAAGATCCTCACCAACAACAAGCCCATGCGGGCCCTGATCGACCAGGCACGCCGGGTCGCCGACTCCTCGGCGACGGTACTGATCCTCGGGGAGAGCGGTACGGGCAAGGAGCTTTTCGCACAGGCCCTGCACGAGGGATCGGCCCGCAGGAGAGGGCCCTTCGTGGCGATCAACTGCAGCGCCCTCCCTCACGACCTTATCGAATCCGAACTGTTCGGTTATGATGAGGGTGCCTTCAGCGGGGCGAAACGGAAGGGGAAGCCGGGAAAATTCGAGTTGGCCTGCGGGGGGACGCTCTTTCTCGACGAGATCGGCGAGCTGCCACTGGAGAGCCAGGCGAAACTTCTCCGCGTTCTGGAAGAACGCAAGATCGACCGGCTTGGCAGCACCTCGCCCATCTCAGTAGATTTCCGTCTGTTGGCCGCAACAAACCGCAACCTGGAAAGCTCGGTGAACACAGGGAAGTTCCGCAGCGACCTCTTCTACCGCATCAACGAATTTCCCATCGAGCTTCCCCCGTTGCGGTCGCGCCGGGATGACATCCCCCTCCTGAGCAAGCACTTTCTTGAGGAGATCACCCACAAGGAAAAGCTTCCCATGCTGACCATCTCCGAGGAGGCGAAAGCCGCCCTGATGCGCTACGACTGGCCAGGGAACGTGAGGGAGTTGCGGGGGCTGATGAGGCAAATGACCTGGAAAACCCAGGGACATACCATCGAGCTCCACCACCTGCCTGCCGCGTTCACCGAAGAAGGAACGATCATCGGGGCCTCCGGCTCCCTAGAGGAACAGCTGGCGAGCGCCGAGCGGGCCATCATCGAAACAGCTCTCGAAACCGCCCAGGGGAACCGTGCCCTCACGGCCAGGATGCTCGGCATCCACCGCACCGCGCTGTACAAGAAGATGACCAGACTCGGCATGGAGATGTGAGTCGCAACTTCAGGCAGTCTCTGCGGCCACCGTTTTGGCATCAGGCAGGGCCTGCATCCTGTTGATGACTCGCTTGCCGATCTGCACAGCCGGCTTCTCGATGAAACGGAAGGAGAGTAGCCCGAAAGGCAGGCAGGCGGCTGCCATCAGCACGAAAGCTGCTACGCTTTTTACCGTCAAGGGTGCGGTGCCGAGACCGCAGGCATTAAGGATGGGCGGAATGTAGGAATGGATGGAGTGAAACACCAGGGCATGAAAGAGATAGATTGAGTAGCAGCAGGTCCCGTACTTCATCAGCAGCCGATTTCTGGTGATTTTACCACAGATGGTGTTTGGCAGAGATGCAGTGACCACAAAGAGCGCCAGGGCGAAAGTAGAGAGGGTCAACGGCCGCATGAAAAGAGTGAACATCCCGAAAATTGCCAGCATATCCAGCAACCGTGCTTTTGACTTAATGGTCTCCGTGAAGTTTTGGTTCTGCAAGAGAAAATAGATGGTTATGCCGTAAGCAAAGCAGAACCAGTAGCTCAGCGGGAACATCACTATGAAAGCGTTAGTTTCAGGTACTCCGATCTTCGCCGCGCCACGGGTCCACAATTGCATTACGCAGTACAAGACGAACAAGAACCTGAGGCTGCTTTTGAGGTCGGTGATTTTAGCGAAGATCAGGGGCAGGAGCAGGTAAAACGTTTCTTCCACGAACAGGGTCCATCCCCCTCCGACGACTTCCATATTGGCATCGTACCGCATAAAGCCGAAATAAAAAAGGGCGCTGGCGACCATCGCAGCCATCGTTCTGTCTCTCATCGGGCCGAAGACCGTTATCGCACCCCACCACAGTGGAAGAATACGGAAGGCTCGGCGCACATAGAAGTAGAGGACCGGGCGACGGTCCATGGCAAAACGTTTATGGGATGAATTGAACAAGGTGAATGCACTCAGGATGAAGAAGAGATCGACACCGCGACCGCATGAATTCCAAAGCAGCCGCGTGTACCAACTGCCGAAGTCTGGATCGTAGTAATACCCTAGCCCTTGGCTGGTATGGATCGCCACCACCATTAGGACAGCAAAACCGCGCAGGCCATCGATATAATCGAAATAAACGTCTTTGTCGGCGATCGAGACATGCTTATTACTTTCCACGGGCCACTCCCATCAAAGATAAGGGCTCTATAACACATAACATGATGGTCATGCAACGCAGGCGATTCCACGGTCAAAAATCTCTTAGGCCCTTCTTCTTGCCCTACCCGTGAAGCGACCCCGGAAAATGCGCCAGCTCACCTTTGCAATCATCAAAAGCTCACTCAATGACAATAGCCTTCCATCCCGGAATAGCGCGGATGCATCGACCAGCCAGTCCACACTCCATATGGCGAAATTCAACTGAATTCACCTCAAGATATTTGTTAATACTCCGATCATTTTAAAAACTCCCATGGGTGAGTGGTGTGCTGCGAAAATTTGACGAAAGGTTGGGTGAAGACGTGGGAAAAATATTCACACCCCTTGTGCTGTTCCCGATATGCATCCTGGCGCTACTCACTGGATGCAACGATTCACGATCGACCGTTCCTCTGAGCGCCGACAACGTCAACCTGATTTTCGTGAGCAGCCCCGATCTGGCCTACCACACAACGGGCGACATCAAACCCGACACGGCCAATCTTACGGACCAGGGATTGCATCGGTCGCTCCTCATGGCGCCCTTCCTGAAACAACAGGTGCTGGGGGGGAAAAACGCAACCGCGATTTACACGCTGACGCCGATGACGCACCTACAGACTGACCAGGGGTATCCCGACATGGCCGCAATCTGGTATATGCAGCAGTTCGCTCTGCTCAACCAGTTCACGCTGCCCGTCGATGCCGCAGGGACCACCTATACCGCCCTCAGCTATCCCCTCTATTCAGCATATGCTCCCGGATCAGTCCCCTCCGGAGTCGCTGTGCCGGGATCATACTGCCCGGATTGTGCCGGGCTTGATTTTAACAACACCGGTGGGAACAACGATGCCTTGGTGTCGGGCATCATCACCGGCAAAAAACCGGGTTATTACGTCTTCTCGGCGCCATGGGAGACGATCAGCGCCTTGATGACGCAGATAAATCGCCTGTTTGGTTATAACTTGAATCTTCCGTCGAACTTCATGGGAAGCAATGCCGTCTATGCGATATCAATCGCTCCGGGCAGAAGCGCCAGCCTGTTTTCTTACGATACCAACCTGGATCCATCCGCCTCCTACCCGCCTCTCCCCTCGCCGGTCGCGACCGGCGCCTGTCCATACGCGCTACAACCCCGTTTCAGCACCGTCCGAACCGGAGGGGTCGATGGCGCCGTGATCCCCGCCGATATCAACAAAAACCAGAAGATTTACATAATCCGGCACGCCGAGGCGCATCCTGACCCGACACACCGGTTCGAAGACGGCAACTACGTGGGGGCTGGGCAATGGCGGGCCCTGGCTCTACCTAACGCCCTGCGCGACAAAATCAATCCCGACATGGTTCTGTCGATCGACCCCGGGCAATGGGCTTTTACTGGAGCGGCCAATATTGCCTATGTCAGGCCCTCGTTAACCATCATGCCCTATGCAGTAGCGAACAATCTTCCCTATTACCTTGTATCGAGCTTTGAACTGGGAAATCCTGACGAGCCCCGACTAGCCAGTAACTATCTCTTTACCGGCGGCGCCTTCTCCAACAAGACCATTCTGCTGGCGTGGGAGTCCTCGCGCATCAAACCGCTGATAAACGCCCTTTTGTCGAAATACGGCGGCAGCAATCTTTCTCTCCTGCCGACCGCCTGGCCAAGTGCCGACTACGATACCATATGGACGGTGACGCTTGATGCGCTTGGCAACGTCACGGTGGATAACGATCTGTGCGAGGGAATAGATTCGGCCGGCCTTCCTGCGACTGCACCGCAATACTGACCGTCACCGTTTGTCTGCCGCTTTTGATGGATACCTGTCGATTGGCAGATTAATTCAAGCAAGGAGAGTGAAATGAATGCAACTAAGAAGATGATGAGCGAGGATGTTTCGACTTTTCCGGTCAAACTTCTGAAAAAAGGACAAATCCAATGAACTCTTTAACCCTGATTTTCGTAACCGCATGCCTCTTCGCCATCGCATACCGTTTCTATGGACTGTTCCTGGCGAACAAGGTCTTGAATCTGCGCGAGGAGCGGGAGACGCCGGCTGTCCTCTGTGGGGATGGACATGACTACCTGCCGACCAACAAGTATGTCCTGTTTGGTCATCACTTTGCCGCCATTGCCGCAGCCGGGCCGCTTCTGGGGCCGGTGCTGGCGGCCCAGTTCGGATTCCTCCCTGGCGCACTCTGGATTTTGGTCGGCGCGGTGCTGGCAGGTGGGGTGCACGACATGGTCGTGCTGTTCGCCTCGGTCCGGCATAAGGGGAAAAGCATATCGGTTATCGCCGAAGCCGAGATTGGCAAGGTTGCGGGTAAGGTGGCCTCCATCGCTGTGCTTTTCATCCTGATTCTGACATTAGCGGGACTCTGTATCGCCGTCGTCAACGCCATGTTCAACAGCCCTTGGGGGACCTTTACCGTCTTTGCCACCATCCCCATCGCGATGATCATGGGAACCTACCTGCAGAAAATCCGCCCCGGCGATATCCGGGGGGGCAGCCTGATCGGCGTTGTCTTGCTGGCGCTTGCTATCTATGCCGGCCCTTACGTTGCCGCAGATCCAACCCTGGCGAGCGTGTTCACCTTCTCCAGGAAACAGCTTGCCCTGATCCTTCCGGCCTACGGCTTTGCAGCGTCGGCACTGCCGGTCTGGTTCCTGCTGGTACCCCGCGATTACCTTTCCACCTATCTCAAAATCGGCACCATCGGCGCACTGGCCTTGGGTATTGCCCTTGTCCATCCCCAGCTGCACATGCCGGCTATTACCCCTTACTTCTTCGGTGGCGGCCCGATTATCAACGGCGCAGCGTTTCCCTTTCTGTTCATCACCATTGCCTGCGGCGCCCTGTCCGGGTTCCACGCCATCATCGGCACCGGCACTACGCCCAAGATGATAGCCAATGAACGCGACGTCCTCTTTGTCGGGTATGGCGCCATGCTGGTGGAAGGTTTTGTTGCCGTCATGGCGCTGATCGCGGCCTGCGTACTGCTCCCCGGCGATTACTTCGCAATCAACGCCGCACCTGCCGCCTATGCCAAGCTTGGACTAGCTCCGATCAACCTGCCGGACATGGCAGCACAGGTAGGTGAGCAGGTTCAGGGACGTCCCGGAGGCGCCGTCACCCTGGCGGTGGGCATGGCCTATATCTTCTCATCCTTGCCGTTCATGAAGGGGATGATGGCTTACTGGTATCACTTCGCAATAATGTTCGAAGCGGTCTTCATCTTGACCGCCGTCGATGCCGGTACCCGCGTGGGGCGCTATCTGCTGCAGGAGATGCTCGGCAAGGTATACGCACCATTTGCAGACAACGCCTGGACACCCGGCATTATCCTGACCAGCGCCCTGTTCACCTCTGCCTGGGGCTATCTGGTATATACCGGTGACATATCGACCATCTGGCCGTTGTTCGGCATGAGCAATCAGCTCCTCGCCACCTGTGCCCTAATTGTCGGCACAACCATGCTGATCAGGCTCGGCAAGTTAAAATTTGCCTGGGTCACCGCCGGACCCGGCCTGTTCATGATGCCTATCTGCATGTGGGCTGGGTATCTTAACGTCACGCAGAACTTCCTGCCCAAGGGGCTGTATCTTCTGGCAAGCCTGTCCGTTATCCTGATGATTCTTATGACCATTGTATTTGTGGAGGCGTTCCGGCGCTGGTACGCGCTCCTGCGGATAGGAAAAACGGTTTTCGACAGCCACGGAGATCAGGTGCTGGCACTGGCCATGGAGCGGGAAGAGTCTGAGGTTGTCCTGCCGGCGCAGGAATGACAGCACAATTACGTGCGCGAACCAGATCGGCCCGAGTGCTCGGGCCGATCTGAGGGCGCGGCTACCACCCGTAGCCGGTGTTGGCTTTAGGGGGTGCGGCGGAAGCCGCAGAGAAGTTTCGCGATGCGATCCTGGACCTCCCGGGCCTGCCGCCCGGAACGGGGGTAGTTCTGGATGATGATGGAAAAGGCAAACGGTTCCCCGTCGGCGCTGGTGGCGTACCCGGCTAGAGCGGAGACGCCTTTCATGTTTCCTGTTTTCCCCCGCACGTTTCCTTCGGCGCAGCTCCCCTTCATGCGGTTCTTCAACGTGCCATCTATACCTGCTATTGGAAGGGATTCCTGAAAGATCCGGTACAGCCCCGGGTCGCGCTGAATGGCGCGCAACACCTGAATCATGGTGTCAGCGCTGGAAAGGTTGTAGCGCGAAAGGCCGGAACCGTCTGCGACCACCACGTTATCAGTGGCTATCCCCTGCCTCTCCAGGTAACGGCGCACCACGGCACTCCCCGCCTCCGCCGATCCCCGCTTTCCGCTTCCATGCAGACCCAGCAGTTTCAACAGGCTCTCGGCTGTCACGTTGTCGCTGGTCTTCAATGCGAATCGAACCATCTCCTCCAGGCTATGGGAGGAGCGCGCCACCTCGGTTGCTCCCGCCGGAGTGGTAGCCGTAGTCATATCCGTGACCTTCACCCCTTGCGCCCGGAGCGCATCCCGGAACAGGGTGAGCGCCATCAGTTCCGGCCGCCAGACGCTGGCCTGTTTCACCTGGGGAGCACTTCCCAACGCTATCACTCCGGTCACCGTGACCACATTGTCCCGCTCGCCGGGGCGCCTTGAGGCCTGGATGCTGCTTTCATCCTTGGCACTACCGGTCCTAGTCAGATTTTGAACGGTGTAGTAGGAGGTGCGAGGTTCCGCCGTGACAACGGCCGGGGCGCCCGCCTTGGCGCCAGGCTTCACCAGGAGTGAGACGGCATTGTGGTTGACCGACAATGGAGAGATCATCATCTCGTCGTCGTCCCACATCCACCCCATGCCACGGTAGAGGTCGTCGAAACAAGAAAGATCGGCGGCGAGAGTGTACTCCCTCCCCTTGTCCAGCTTGGAAGCCGCAGCCGCGGCCAGGGTCGCCAAGTCCGCCGCGGAGAGCAGACTGTCACCGCATCCTTTCAGGTAGATCCTCGCCCCCGCTGCGTCAAGCGCAACAGTGGTGGCGACCTCCCGGTCCGGTCCCAGGATGGACAAGGCAGCAACCGCGGTGAAGACCTTTTGAGTGGAGGCGGGAACCAAGAGAAGCCGCGGGTTGAACTCGTAGATGGTGTCGCCGTGCTTCAGCGAGACCACCTTTATTCCCGCGCTGGTGACGGGAAGAAATTCACGAGCGAGGATGGCGTCGATATCATTTTTAAGCCGGGCCGCGGAATTGCTGGCAACGCCGAGTTCGGTCCGTGCAGGGGGAGCAGCTTGTCCGGCAAAGGTCGCGGCAGGCGAACCCGTCGAGATAATCAGTAATGAAAGCACAGCCCCTAGGGCCTTGCGAAGATACGACATAACTTTAACGTCCCCCTTCAAAGAGAAAAACTCCTACTATGCCTGCCGCTCTGGCTGCCGCGATTTCATCTCTTCCGCTTCCCAGGCGCAGCATATCATGTGCTTCCGATTCTGCCTTCCCCAAAATCGAGGGGCTCGGGCTAGTTGTCCAACTACATAGTCATCGGTCTTTACTCCGGCGCCTTTAACCCGGGAAGAGCGCACACCAATGAACGAAGCATATCGCCTAGTTGCCTCCTCTCCATCGCATCTGGTGCTAATGAATACACTCTGCCTCGCTAACAAATAAAACCTTTGTCTATTCAGCCCTTGCAGCCTGCAAAACGGCGGATAAGATCGTGGGGTGCTTCGGATGCTGACCGAGGTAAACCGCTGTAAAAGGAGGTCCAGATGTTCAAGATCAAAATCAAGTTGAATGGTAGGGATTCCGTTTTCATTGCCAACAGCGAACGGTACATCACCGGTATGGAAAATATCGGGGCATACAAGGGTGTCACCGGGGATTCACCGCCCTCCATTGATCTCTTAAAACAAACCTTTGGCCAGTACAAGCAGTGCTTCGAAAAGGGCGCAACCGGTGACCGCATCCAGATCACCATGCGAAACCGAACCCGAAAGGAGCTTAAGGAGATGTTCCAAAAGGCCCAGAATTACCTACAGGCAGTGGCGAGCGAGGCAGACCTGCCGGCACTACTGCAAGCAGGGTTCGAGTTACGAAGTGCAGGAGTACGTGGCAAACGCGGCACCGGCACTGTACCACCCACAGAACCACAAGGGTCTTAGTCTCCTTTTTGTCACCCCTCAGTCAGCGGAAGCAGTTGCTCTACTTGATCTACCCCCGGAGGCCGTTCAGCAAGTGCATTGGAACAGCCTCCCGGGGGCTCTTCCTTGACAGACAGTGTCTCAATTCCCTCAAAATGGTCTTCCCGTTCACTGAATATCCCCATCGTGCCGGAAATTCCTGACATTTGCACTAGACGTCCCCATCTCCGGACAATCCACCGTCGTGTTTCAACTAAATGCTCTCATCTCTGGACAATACGTCTTTACGTTTTGATTAAACATCCCATCTCCCGACAATTCGTCATCGCCTTTCAACTAAACGTCCCCATCTCCCGACAATTCGTCATCGCGTTTCAGCTAAACGTCCCCATATCCCGACAATTCGTCATCGCGTTTCAGCTAAACGTCCCCATCTCCCGACAATTCGTCATCGCCTTTCAACTAAACGTCCCCATCTCCCGACAATTCGTCATCGTGTTTCAACCATGTATCCTCAGGGGCCAGGTTGGGGGGCTATGAAATATTCTGTGTAAAAAACCTGGGTATTCCCAGTTGAGAGAAAAAGCCCCACCCTATTGACCGTAGGCTATGAATTCATTCCAATACCGGTGGATTTGTGCTAGTTTGCGGTACAATTCGTAGCGGCGTCCCCTATTTTGGTAGATGCGCAAGGAGTCCGATGGATCTATTCGAGGAACTCAAAGCTGCTGCGGCCGGCAGAAACGAAGAGGGTGATTTTCCGGACTGGCTTCTCGCGGGGGTGCTGGAGGTCGCGAATTCTCCCGATTTGCATAGCGACCACCTTGGACTGGTGGAGTTGCTTCTTGCGCAGGTTCGCGATTACGACGCCTATGCCGGCGCCGGCTGCTTTGATGCGTCAGTGACTGCGGGTACAATTGAACGCACTCTTAGGCTGATGGGCCAGCGGTAGCAAAAGGAATCAGGAGAATCACCAGATGGCGCGACTGACCTGCTGCTTCTCCCTGCTCTTTGCCATCACTGCGGCGATCTTTTCTTCGGGGTGCGACAGGAAGATGGTGAAGGTAGGCGAGCAAGCGCCGCCGGTCTCGGGAAGGGACATTCGCGGCAACCAGGTGTCGCCTGAGACCTTGAAAGGCAAGGTCGTTGTCCTTTACTTCTGGACTAATTCATGCTGCGGCGAAACTCTGAAAGAGGACCTGGAGCCGGTTTATCGCAGGAACAAGGACAGGGGACTGGCGGTCATCGCGGTAAACGAGTTCGACGAGGAAAAAGATTTAGTTTCTATAGCGGCAACTAACCGGCTCTCAGTTCCGATAATGGTGGATGCCGGCTCTACATTGGCGAAAGACTTCACGGTCTTTGCCTTCCCTACAGCGTTCATACTGGATAGAAACGGCACCCTAAGACAGAAGGTCCTTGGACAGATCTCGGCAGCCAAGCTAGAGCAGCTAATCCAGCAAGTCAATTAGCATGAGGACGCACATGAGAGTAGTGAGAGAAGTAATTATCACTTGCCTGGTCATTGCCGCAATTACCGGGTTTGCTCTGGCTGCGCCCCCTGATCTCGATAAATACCGGACCTGCAACTACTGCGGCATGGACAGGTCGAAATATGGCCACAGCAGAATGCTCATAGAATACGACGACGGCACCTCCGTGGCAGCCTGCAGCCTTCACTGTGCCGCTGTTGATCTTGCAGTCAACATTGACCGGACAGCATCACACATCTACGTAGGCGATTACGGCAGCAGGAAACTCATCGATGCGGAAACCGCCTCCTGGGTCATCGGAGGCAGCCGGCCGGGAGTGATGTCCGCTAATGCCAAGTGGGCTTTCGAGACAAAAGAAGGGGCTGCCGGATTTATAAAGGAGCATGGCGGGACGCTTAGCACATTCGATGACTCCGTCAGCGCTGCTTATCTCGACATGTACAAAGACACGAAGGCGATCAGGGAACGGCACAAAGCAAAGCATCGGGGCAGCAGCGGGGGGCCCAGATGATCCGCCGCATCCTCAACCATTTCTCAGTGTATATCACTCCTTTTTTACTCGCTTCGCTGGGGATGGCTGCCAATATAAAGCCGGATAAGGTTGGGCCGAAAGACAGGTGCCCGGTCTGTGGGATGTTCGTAGCCAGATATCTCGACTTTGCCGCCCAAGTCAAATTCGAAGACGGCCAAGTGTTTCATTTCGACGGCGCAAAGGATATGTTTACCTTCTACCTGGACATCCCTCGTTATGCTCCCGGCAGGCAGATGTCCGACGTCACCTACATCTTTGTCACCAACTATTACGAGCTCAACCTAATCGACGGGAAAAAGGCCCTGTACGTCGCAGGCAGCGACGTCTATGGCCCGATGGGACACGAACTGATACCCTTTGCCCACCGGCCGGAAGCCGAAGACTTTCTGAAGGACCATGAGGGAAAGCATCTGTTCCGGTTTCAGGATGTGACGCCGGCGGCACTCTCCAAGCTTGAGCGATGACTCAACGAAAGTCCGCACTTTTTGCCTGGGTGGTTGCCTTGCTTTCCTTTACCCTGGCAGGACTGCTCATCCACGCGCAGCATAAAGTCGGTTCCGCGTCCCCCGTTATTGCCGCCAACGCGATGCTGGTCAGGCAGTTGCAACTGACCGACCTCTGTGTATTTACCGAGGCCAGCTACACCAGAAACCCCGCCGTTGCAGGCGCAGCGCCTGCTTTCCAGGACTCCCCCCTGTCATTTGAGCACTTCCCCAGCGGGGCACTCGTGCAGCCCCACCCCGCAGCGGCCAGGAACGTCCCGTGATTGAACGCCACCGCTACATCCTCGACTTCACTTTGGCCTCCTTGCTCCGCAGGAAGGGGAAGAACTCCGCCCTTCTCGTTGTCTACATCCTTGTAGTGTTCGTAGCGGCTTCAGTTCTGTTCTTCACCCATGCCTTACAGTACGAGGCGTCGCTGCTGCTCGAAGACGCGCCCGATATCGTGGTCCAAAACACCCTGACTGGACGCCAGCATCCTGTCCCGGTCAAGTGGCGCCGGTCCATCGGCGAGATCCGCGGCGTCGCCTCTGTAGCACCAAGGCTCTGGGGGTACCAATACGATAAAGCATTTGCTGCGAACTACACCCTCCTGGTACCTGTTAAAGACGAGCCGCCGTCAGGAAGTATCGATATCGGCAGCGCCATCTCCCGCACCCGCAACGCCTATCCCGGCGATATCATCTCCCTCCCCGGAAGCGATGGCCGCCCCCATGCCTTTACCATCCGGCAGACGCTCTCCTCGGAATCGCAACTCCTGACCGGGGACCTCATGGTTCTTTCGGAGAAGGACTTCAGGGAGCTTTCCGGTATCCCCAAAGATCAGGCGACAGATCTCGTGCTGCGGGTCCCGAACGCCCGGGAGCAGCGGACCGTAGCGGCGAAGATCACCCGGCTTTACCCTGAGGCGCGCCCCATCTTGCGCGAGGAGATGCGACGGACTTATGACGCCGTTTATGGCTGGCGTTCGTCCCTTCTGCTGGTTGTCTTCAGCGGAGCAGGTTTGGCTTTCTTTATCTTTGCCTGGGACAAGGCTACGGGCATCTCTGCCGAGGAAAGAAAAGAAATCGGCATCCTGAAGGCTATCGGGTGGGAAACTTCGGACATACTGTTGATGAAATTCTGGGAGGGAATCGTCATTTCGCTTTGTTCTTTCCTGGCGGGAAGCATCCTTGCCTACTTCCATGTCTTTGCGTCTTCCTCTGCACTATTTCTTCCCGTCCTTAAAGGATGGTCGACCCTCTATCCCACCTTCAGGCTTCAGCCGTCCATCGATTACTGGCAGCTTGCGGTCCTCTTCTTCTTGACGGTGATTCCCTATACCATCGCGACCATTATCCCTTTCTGGCGCGCGGCAACGATCGATCCCGATGTGGCGATGAGGTGAACGCAGTATGATCTCCGTTCAGAACGTAGTGAAGATCTTCAACGGCGGGCGACCGAACGAGTTGCGCGCGGTCCGGGAGGTTTCCCTGGAGATCGGGTTGGACCAGGCCACGGCCCTGGTGGGACCGAGCGGATCGGGAAAGACGACGCTCCTCTCTTTGATTGGATGCATGGCCCGCCCCACATCCGGCCGCATCTTCGTCAAGGAAGAGGAGGTCACCAGCCTCCCTGAGCGGTTTCTTGCCGGGATCCGAAGATCGACCTTCGGGTTCGTCTTTCAGCGGCACAATCTGATAAAGGGAATTTCCGTGCTGGAGAACGTCATGGCGCCCGCTTACCCCGAGGGGGAACCTTTCCCGCAGCTTCGGCAAAGGGCCCTCGATACCTTGGAGCGGTTGAACCTGAAGCAGCGTGCGGACGCTAAGGTGGAGTGGCTTTCCGGAGGGGAGGCGCAGAGGGTGGCAATCGCTCGCGCCATGATTAACCGTCCAGCCGTCATGATAGCCGATGAGCCGACGGCGCACCTCGATACGAAGTTGTCCTACGACTTCATGTCGCTTATGAAGGAAGTGAAAGACGCCGGGACCGCGGTTATCCTTGCCAGCCACGACCCCATCGTCTATGGCTGCGACCTTATCGGCCGGGTAGTGGAGTTGCGTGACGGGCGGGTAGTGACCGAGAGGAACCCGAGGTGACACTCTCTCCGGGAATAGTCGCCCTGCTTGTATCTTCTCTGCTGGTCAGCATGATGTTGCTTATCGCCGCCAAGGAAGGAGCGTCGATTATCCGGCACTGGAACATGACCAGCGGAAGCGAGCTTCAACTTGCCCTGGAGCGCCGGACCTATCTCATCTCCACCATCGTCGCTATCTTCCTGCCGCTGCAACTTTTCTCCCTGTTTCTGTTTATCAACACCGTGGACGGCATCAGTCACCTTTTCACTGGCGCCATGTGCGCAGCGGGTACGCTGAAGGTGAACCGGTTCGGATATCCCACCTTGTTCCTGAAGATGGTGACTTTCCTGTTGGCAGGGATATGGCTCATACTGAACCATGCAGACAATGAAGGGCGAGACTACCCTCTAATTCGGGTGAAGTACTGGTTGCTGTTGTTAATAGTCCCTGTCTTGCTCATTGAAACCATACTGCAAGCCTCTTTTTTCTGGCGGCTCCGCCCGGACGTCATCACCTCGTGCTGCGGCGCTCTCTTTAGCAAAGGTTCGGGAACCCTGGCATCCGACATCGTTGCCGCTCCAGTGGTTCCCGTGGCAGTAGCTTTCTTTGGGATAATAGCCGCAGCAATTGCATCTGGCGGGTTATTTCTCAAGACCAAGCGCGGTGCTGCTTCGTTCGGCTGCATAAGCGGGATAGCCTTCATCACCGCGATCATTGCGGTTATTTCTTTCATCTCCGTATATATCTACGAGCTCCCCTCGCACCATTGCCCGTTCTGTTTGCTCCATCGGGAGTATCACTTCATCGGATACCTGCTGTACGCGCTTCTTTTCTCTGGAGTTGTAGCCGGTGCCGGTGTGGGCGTGCTTCACCGATTCAAAAAGGTAGCGAGCATTAAAGGCCCGCTACTGCAGATGCAGCAAAAGCTGACGGTTGTCGCCCTGGCATCGTTCGCGACAACGGCACTGATCGTCATCTGGAAGATGGCCTCTTCGACGTTGAGGCTGTTTACTTAGCCCCGTTTTCTCCCTTCGCTACTACGCTGTTTACTGACAGTCTCAGGTTGTCAAAGACAATCCCTCTCTCAGCCCCGCCCGTCGTGGCGCTGATGTGCAGGTGCGGCTCCAGCGTGTTGCCGGAATTCCCGACGTTACCTAGTAACTCTCCAGCAGAAACGACTTGGCCAGCTTTCACCTTAATAGTGCCGCGCTTTAAATGCGCCAGGAAGAGTTCCGTGTCGGCGCACTTCATGACCAGATGATTTCCCGCCGGATGTTCCACATCCGGACGTCCGGGTGCATTGTCCGGCAACCCGTCCTGAGCGAACAGGATGGTTCCCGCGCAGGGGCTGGATATCCTCTCCCCGAAGATTTCATAGGCAGCTAAGGAGCGGGGAGCAATGCCGTCGGCCCGATTGCCGAAACCGTTTAACTTAACAACGTCAAAGGCGAGCCTGCTTCCGCCTAACACATGAAACGGATTAGTAATCATGCTGCTTCCGCCCTGGAGCACGTAGTAATTTCCTGAAGCTAACGGGAATGACAGGTTGAGGGCGCTTTCCGGCTGATGAAACGCTGCAACGGCCAAGACATCCAGCACCACGAACAGAAGAAGAGCAAGCAGGGAGATAGAAAAGCGCAACCTGCTCCAATGCCTGGCTTTATCGTTGAACTTCGTACCTCGCATCGAGTAGGCAACTGCGAGAACAAACAGAACCAGGGAAGCAAAACGCAGGTAGTAGCTGGTAAGCGCCCAGGGGGCAGTCAGAAATGCAAACGCAACGACGCTGCCACAGGTTGCGGTCGATAGAGCCCATTCAAGCCGGTGCCGAGGCTTGCCCCTTACCAGCCACACCAATGCAGCAGCAACGAGGCATGGCGGGTAAAGTGCGAAAATGTACTGAAGAAGTGCTTTCACGTTTGATCTCAGGTCAGCTGGGCGACCTGGGGAAAAGGAGCGTCAAGTCCCCCTTGCGGAGGGTCAATTCGGATTTATTTCCACTGGACCCCTTGATATAGGAAACACTCAAGGTCTCGCTCGATTTCGTTATCTGCATCATGTCGAACAAAGACATACCTGCCGTCTCGCGGCCATTCAAGGCAATAAGTTCGTCACCGACCGACAATCCAGCTTTGTCTGCGGCACTCCCTTTCCATAAACCGCTCACGATAGCCTTACCCTTCTCATAAGAGACTGCGAATCCGTAAGACATCATCTCCTTTTCAAGATGCCGATCGTCGAACGGCTTCAAGTACAGAAGAGAGGCTGGGTAATCGATGGTCACCATGAAATTCTTCAGATATGCGGCGCCCAGGGTCATAACATCTTCGAAGCGGTTAGAGAAAATCGCCGCATTCTCTATGGTTATGGGGCCTGATGCTATTCGATCCGTTTTGACCAAGTAGCTTTCTCTGTCTTTGCCGAATACTCCTGCTCCCATCGAGCCGTTGGAGCTGATGTATTCTCCACTCTTGAAGTGAGGCAGCTTGTTGAGGGTGGACAGAGGAAAAGAGGCGATCGCATCGTGTCCGGTATCGACCATGCAGTCGAGAGCTACCGAGCCGTCTACTTCGCATTTCATGGTAGGCGCAAATCCGAACTTCATGTTTTTCCACATCGGCAACTTCATCGCACCGTCAAAGGAGCGTCCTTCGGATTTACTCAGGAACGTCACTCGCTGATTCCGGTAATCCAGCTGAACCGTAAAAAACCTGAGAAAATTGGAACCGAGCAAGCCGTCGATCTTCGGGTTGAATTTTTTCATATCGACAACAGCAGCTGCGCAGTCTGAAACGGCGGCTTTCCCTACGCTTATTCTGTTCACCTGAACCAGGCGAACGTCTTTTTTGTTCCCCGCTGAGTCTGCAACCTTATTCGTCACCGAGTCCTTGAACGCGAATCTTTTGGCGACCTGTTCGTCTATGACGGTAAGGGCACCTGTATCCACCATGAAAGTCAGATCCTCTGGGGAATCGTCGATTCTGACCTTTACGGTGAGAAGATGGGCCATCTGCTCTGCCTTGACAGATTCATCGTTGGTCAAGATGCTCTGAGGCGAGCCGCCCCGAACCATGGAGACCCCCTTGATTGCCGAGCAACCGGTATTAAGCAAACCGACCAGCAGAAAACAGATCAAAAACAGTGACTGACGAGAATGAAAAGGTTTCATATTGAAAATCCTTTAGACACCAACGCTCGCTATCCTGGGTGTCATTTTGAAGTGGCCGCATATGAGTTCTCAAAACTTTCTCCTGATTTTACCTTGTCGATCAGTTTCAGGAGTCCCTCTCTGCCGGCTTTCCGATGCCAGGTTCTAACCTCGTGCCCAGCCAACGTATAGACCACATACATCTTTCCAGGCACGCCTAACGCACAATCAACGTCGCCATACTTCCCTGCAGCCTTGTTCCACCCCTTTAGCGTCACCAGGTCATCCAGCCTGGGAGTGTCCATCTTCTGGGCCACGATCCGCTCCCATACCTTTTCCGAATGTCTTGGCTCTTCACTTACAACAACCGCAAGCCCCTCGTCAAACCAGGTGGGGATGGAATTCATTCCGAAAATTCCATCGAACTTCGCATCCATTCTCGTTCTTAGTTCCGCGTGCGACCATTCATGTGTCAGGATTGGAACCGTGAGTCCTCTTGGAGAGATTAAAACTTTCGATTTGCCTAGGTCTTTCCCGCGGGGCTTCCCGCCGCCTATGCCGGCGAAGCATTCTTCCGTCGAACAAGCAAGTATGTCCGGTTGGCTGGTGATGCTGCCGTAAAAATTAGTAATATTTGTTCTCGCCACGGCGACAACTTGCCTAAAGTCTTCTCTTTGGGCTAGTGACATCTCCTTGTTAACGAACACCCTTGGAGCAAGCTCCTCCATCCCCAGCGCGGACGGAGGCAATAAATAAGCTTTTGCTCCATTGAACTCAGTACATCCGGACAGCAATAAGAGAAGTAGGATCAATCCGTACCTTGGGCTCATACTTTTCCCCTTTCAGCTGTTGCCGCGCGGAGTGGGATGGTCAATATGCGGCCACTTTGCAGAGGTAGTGATAGAGAGGGGCGATGGTTCCGAAGCCGGAAACTAAGTCCGAGATCAACGTCTTGTCGATAAAGCTGTCCGTAACTGGTTGATTGCTGGCAAGGTAAATACTTTTTCTGTTGTACCAGTCATTCAACTCGGCCGGGATGCCGGGCTTCAAGGGGCGCTTGTATCTATCGCCCTCGATTGTGAAGACATTCTGGCTTGAGAAGAATGAAGTCGCCGAATGGAATTTAGCCGGTTTGGAGTCTATAGATTTCCTGAACCTGTCCATGGTTTCGCGGCTGGCGCTGTAGAAGCCCATGCCGTAACGGTAAGAGTCCGGGGAAATCTCGAAGAAATACGCCGGGTAATCCTTCCACTCGATCCTCGGCCGCTTGAAGGTAATCCAGTGACTTGTCTTGTACGGGGACTTGTCCCTTGAGAACCGCGTATCCCGATAGATGCGGGAAATCGTCTTGTTCAACGCAGGCCTTACTTCCAAATCAGGATCGAGGCTCTGCATAAATGGCCCTAGTCCAGCTGCCAATGACTGCAAAGGCTTCAGGACATTATCCTGGTAATCTGATTTATGAAGCTCGAACCATTGCTTGTTGTTGTTATCGTTCAGATTTCTGAGAAATTGGAACGTCCCGGCAGGAAATCCCTCGAATTTTTCTATCATTTCAGTGTCCTTTTCCTCAGCTCGGCGTATCTCGCTCTAGATATATCCCGTGAACCTTCTCAAGCAGGGCTGATTTGGTTGTCTGTTTCAACATGCTCGCGCATGACATCTCTCACCCTCACTTCAGGACTGGCTGCGGTCTGTTGTCGCTGCCACCCGTCATTTGAGTTTGCTTCGATTGTTTCGTCGCTCGAACAAGGGACTTTTCTCCGGGCACATCCGTAATGGAAACCGCGCAGCAGATTAGCACGCACAGCAGACCAACATCAATGGAAATTAATTTTGATTGGGATCACTTTTGAACGGGTTGGTCGTGGCCAGAAAAGGGAAGGCTTTCCCATTCCTGCCGCTGGTAGCGAACGATGGGCTGACAGGGAGTGGTTGCGGCGGAGACTAAAACGCGACTGCATCGGATGATGCAGCCGCGTATGGTTAAGAAGGCCGAGTTGTGGGTCATGGCAGGGTGAAGAAGAAGCAAGAATGGCGATGAGCCGTCGGCGCCGGATGGGCTCTCACTTCGTGCCCGGTTTGCCGCCGTCTTACCGGTCTCTGCCGTGGGAGCCGCAGATTTCTTCCGCTACGGTACGGAAATGAAAACCATAGATGGTGAGGGTTATGGTCAACGGGAGAAGCCGCGGTTTCCTGACGAGGGTCCACAGGAAAATCTTCCAGTAGTGCAGCCGCTCCTTGCCGAGAATCCCCAGGAAAAGCACGGAGCGAAAGAAGGCCCTGATATCGCGCCGCTGCAGCATGGAAAAGGGGGAGGGTCCCAAAAGCCGGTACTGTTTCAGGAAGGTCATCAGCCGTGCATAGAAATGCTCGGGGGAGTAGATGGTCCTCATCAGGCGCTGGTACCCTTCGATCAGCACCTCCGGCCCCATTTTGGGAATATAGGTGAGGGCGGTATCGGTGTTGTTCCCGCTGCACGTGCTTATGATTCTTCCCTCGCGGCAGAGGCGGTTATAGAGCTTGGTGCCCCGAAGGACCATCAGTACCCCCACCATGGCGGTGACGATGCCGCTTTCCTGGATGAAGCGGAACTGTTTCTCGAAGATGGCCGGCGAGTCGCTGTCGAAACCGACGATGAAGCCACCCTGCACCTGAAGCCCGGCCCGCTGGAGATAATGCACGGAGGCCACCAGATCGCGGTTGTAGTTCTGGAGCTTTCCGGTCTCCTTCAGCGAATCCTCTTCGGGACTCTCGATCCCGATGAAGACCTCCTGGAACCCCGCGGCGACCATCATTTCTATGAGCTGCGGGTCGTCGGCAAGGTTTATGGAAGCCTCGGTATAGAAGAAGAAGGGGTACCCGCGGACCTTCATCCAGGACAGTATCGCCGGGAGAACTTCCTTTTTCAGCTTCCCTTTGTCGCCGATGAAGTTGTCGTCCACGAAGAAGACCCCGCCGCGCCACCCCGCCGCATAGAGCGCCTCCAACTCGGCAATCACTTGTTCCGGATTCTTGGTCCTGGGCCTATGGCCGAAGAGCTGGGTGATGTCGCAGAACTCGCAGTCGAAGGGACAGCCGCGGGAGTACTGAATATTCATGGAAGCATAGTGGCGCATGTCGATAAGGGACCATTTGGGGATCGGCGTGCTGGAGAGGTCGGGGCGTCCCTCGGGGCGATAAAGCCGCTGCGGCGCCTCTTTGTCCAGGTCCGCCAGGAATCGGGGCAAGGTCTCCTCGGCCTCGCCCAAAAGGAGGTGGTTCGCCTCCGGGAATTCGTCGTGGCAGGTGGAAAAAAGCGGACCGCCGGCAACGGTCTTGACCCGCATGTCGCGGCATCGTGACAGAACTTGCCGTGCGGACTCCCTCTGCACGGTCATGGCGCTAACGAATACGTAGTCGGCCCGGAAGATGTCGGCGTCGGAGAGCGGCTCGACGTTGAGGTCGATCAGCCTCATTTCCCAACTCTGCGGGAGCATCGCTGCGACAGTAAGAAGCCCCAGAGGAGGAAACGCCGCTTTCTTGCCGATAAACGGCATGGCGTGGCGGAAACTCCAATAGGTATCGGGGTACTTGGGATAAACCAGTAGAACCTTCATTTTCGCCTCTTGGGAGCCTGCCCGAATTTTCGCGCTTCAAGATGTGAGGGCCTGCCGGGGGGTTATCATGACACATAGCATTGGGGCAGTTTAACTTTAGTCAGGATCAAGTCAATTCCGCTAACTTGATTCACGGTTTGCCCTCAGCCGCTGTGAGGCATCCGGTTTCGCCTGCACCCCGTCCGCTGTGAAAGTGACTCAGCACGATGGCGGCAAGACAAAGAGAGGAACTAAAGGAGAGTGCCCAGGCAGTCCCGAGCATTGCGGCCAGGGCCCCCACCAGGGCTGTTCCCAGCGGGGCGGTCCCGATGAGCGCCAAGCTGTAGGCGGCCATGACTCTTCCACGCATGTGGCCGGGGGAACTCTGCTGCAGGGTGCGATTTACCAGCGCAAGAAATACCACCAGAGCCCCTCCTGCCAGGGCCAAGGCAAATAAGGTCAGGGGATAGTGCTCCGAGCGGGAGAATACCAGCAAGGCTGCCGCAAATAGCATCGCTGCCGATGCGGCGACTTCTTTCCGCGCCCGGATCTCCCGCGCCCACGACAATGCCACTGCGGCGAGCAGCGACCCGCCACCGGCACAGGCCGACATCACTCCAAGCCCCCGAGCTCCGACTCCCAACGTATCGGCGAACACCGGGAGCAGCGGCACGAAAGGGATCCCCAGCAAGCCGACCAGGGCCACCTGTAGCAGCAGCGGCCGGACCTCCCTGTCGTTCAGCACAAAGCGAAAGCCCTCACAGAGGTCGGCAAGCGGAAGGCGCCCCGGCCTTTTGCCTTCAAGGTTCTCCCCTCCCGCGGACTGCACGAAGAGAAGGGACAGCATACCGACCAGGAAGCTGGAGGCGTTTATGAAGAAGCAAGGGGCCGTGCCGAAAGCTGCCATGGTGAAACCGGCTATCGCTGGGCCGATCAGGCGTGTGGCGTTGAAGGAGACTGCGTTCAGGGAGACTGCTTGGCTGAGCCGGCCAACTGGGACCAGTTCGGAAAGGAATGCGTGTCGTGCCGGCAACTCCAGGGCTTGCAAGGTCGCCTGGAGAAACGCGAGTGCCAAGACCTGGGATACGGTGATCTCACCGCAAGCGGTCAGAAGACCCAGCAAGGAGGCGGGTATCAAGGATGCTGCTTGTGTGGTCATGAGCAGCACCCGCTTGTCGAAGCGATCCGCAATGACACCGCCGAGAAGGCTGAAGAGAAGCGCCGGCAACGATGTCATGACTGCGGTCAGCGCAAGCTGCCCCGGAGACTTTGTCAGGGACCACACCAGCCACCCCTGGGCGACCGACTGCGTCACGCACCCAAGCCATGACACACTCTGCCCCATCCAGAAGATGCGATAATTGCTGTCGCGCAACAGTTGCGGCTCTGCTGTAGCGTTACTCATGACATTGCCTGGTTCCCCCCCTCCTTGCGGGAGGGGGGGTGTCTGTAGCTGGTTGAGATAAGGCGAGCTGCTAGCGGCTAGCTGTTTTGGCGACCTTGGCTGCGTTTGCCCCCGCTATCCTGCCGAAGGTGATGGTCTGCGAGATGGAGTTTCCACCCAGCCGGTTCTTGCCATGAACCCCGCCAGTACCCTCTCCTGCGGCGAAAAGCCCCTTGATCGGTTTGCCATCCTTGGCTATCACCTCGCTATCCGTGGTGATCTTGAGCCCACCCATGGTGTAATGCACCCCCGGTTTCACCTCGATGGCGTAGTACTTGGCGGTTTGAAGCGGTCGCGGCAGGTCGGCGCGCTTGAATTCGGGATCGTTCTTCGCCTCGTACGCCTTATTGTAGGCGGCAATGGTCGCCTCCAGCGTCCCGGCCGGCATCTTGATCTTGTCGGCGAGTTCCTGGATGCTGGCCCCTTCCTGCACAAGGTTCAGATGGAAATAGCCGTCGATCTGCTTGAGGCTCTTCCTTACCCCTTCGTCGAAGACGAGATAGGCGGACTTGCCGGACTGGGCCAATATGGCGGCGGATGCCTTGTCGCGGGTGGTCAATTCGTTAACGAAGCGCTTTCCTTCGTGGTTCACCAGGATGGCGCCATTGCCGCGCACCGCCTCGGTGATCAGGGTACGGCTTGCGGCAGCGACGGTGGGATGAATCTGGATCTCCTTCATGTCCTTCAGTTCTGCGCCGGCAGCAGCGCCCAGATCGATGCCGTCGCCGGTCGCACCCGGCTGGTTGGAGGTGGTCATCCCTTTGTATTCCGGTCGAAGGTAGGCGACTTTCTCTGCGTTGGCCGAGAATCCACCCGCAGCGATGATCACGGCCTTTGCCTTGATGGTGTAAAGGCCGCTGTGTTTTCCTTCCACCTGGACTCCGGTCACCCTCCCCTTACCGTCTTCAACGATTTTGACCACCTTGCTGTTGACGCGGGTGTCGATCTTGCGCTGCGCTGCGTTTCTGCGTAGAACGTCGATGACCTGCGCGCCCACCGCTGAGCCGCCCTTGGGACGATGAGTGCGGTTGACGCTGGCGCCCCCCATGCGCCCTACGTCGCTCAGGTCGGCGCCGAGCCCGGTGAGCCAGTCAACGGACGAGGCGGAATTCTTGGCAAGCACCATGGCTAGGGCCGGATCGTTGAGATTCCCCCCTCCGGTCATGGTGTCCTTGTACATGAGGTCGACGGAGTCGGCGATTCCCTTTTCCTTCTGGACCGACGTCTCAGCGGCGTTCATGCCGCCGGCCGCCAGCATGCTGTTGCCGCCGGTGATGGGCTGCTTCTCGATAATGACCACCTTGGCGCCGGCATCATGCGCGGTGATGGCCGCGGTAAAGCCTGCCGCGCCGGCGCCTATGACCACAACGTCGGCCTGTTCGGTGCGCTTGACCGGTTTACGTTTGGCGGTCGAAACAGGCGCGGCGGACTTGTGAGCCGTCGCCCCGCCACCGGGAATCTTCATATCGAAAGCATGGCAGTTCATACAGTAAGCCCACGAAGCCGTGTGGCCATGATGGCAGGCGGTACAGTTAATCTCTCCCAGGTGCGACTTATGGGGGTTAACCTCTTCGTGGGAATTCTTCCCCAATTCGGCCAGCGTTCCGTGGCAATTGATGCACTTGGCGTTCACGGCGGCTTCCGAGTCATCCACCACGACCTTCTTCGCGCTGCCGTGGCAGTCGGCACAAGTCGCTTTGCCCACGTGGGCTTTTGCCAGATTCTCCGCGTTACCGCCCCACAGTGCCGTCGCCGACGCCACCACCATCATTGCCGCCATCAAAAAGCCGAACCTCGAAAGTCTCATCATATTTCTCCTTTGCATGTCGTCCAGGGCCAACGCCCCTGCCTCGGCAGGACTTCAACTATCTCAAACTGTCAGAAGCCAACGGACTTTCTGGTTGAGCACGAGGAATGCCAACAAAGGAAGTATGTGATAATGTATTGAAATTGCACCATTTGTGAATGAGAGTGAAGCGGAATATACGAGAGAAGTGCAATAACCAAAGGTTATGGAACGGCAGTGCCGACAGCGGACGATACGCTGCAATTCCGGTGGCTTAGCTGTTTTGGGCAGAAGGTTATGACCATAACCTCCGGCTATACCATTTCGTACGCGGAGCTGTTTGAGTGAGTTTTGTGCCCGAGATTCATAAGGGGTTTCCAGTTGTGAGGGCGCCGGATGGTTCTTAAAGAGATTGTGACAGTGCGCAACTACATGCTATAAGATGCAGGCGGACCACAGGCTCTTCCTGTGGTTTTTCTTTTAGGTACAGGAGTTTTATTATGTCATTTGCATCCCTTGGCCTGCACCCCGAACTGTTGAGCGCGATCGCGGAGCAGCCTGAATACAAGCGTCCCTACCCCATCCAGAGCAAGGTGATTCCGGCCGTTTTAAAGGGAAGGGATGTGATCGCCATCGCCAGGACCGGATCGGGTAAAACGGCGAGCTTCATCCTCCCGCTGCTGCAACTCATCCATTGCCGGGATGCGGGGGAGCGGCGCAGGCTCAGTGCGTTGATCCTGGTGCCTACGCGCGAACTCGCCGCCCAGATCGAGGAGGTCGCGAAACAGCTCGGGGGGCATCTGAAGCCTCGGGTCAAGACCGGCGCGGTCTTCGGCGGGGTCGCCATCAACCCCCAGATGATACTTTTGAAAGGGATAGAGCTGCTCATCGCCACTCCGGGACGGCTAATCGAACTCGTGGCCCAAAACAGCGTGCAGCTTTCCTCCGTCGCCACCCTGGTTCTTGACGAAGCCGACCGGCTTTACGCGGAGGACTTTCAAGAGGAACTGCAGCAGATCCTCGCCCTGCTCCCGTCCAAACGTCAGAACCTGCTCTTTTCAGCCACCTTCCCCCCGGAGGTTGAGCGGCTGGCGGCGAGCCTGTTGACCGACCCGATGCGGATAGAAATCGAGGCGACGGCAACCGAAGCGCAGCTGATTACCCAGCAGATTTACCTGGTGGACTCAAGCCGCAAGGGCCCCCTGCTCAGGTATCTGATCAAAAGCGGAGACTGGAAACAGGTGCTGGTCTTCGCTTCGTCGCAAAAGCGCGCCGACAACGTCACCAGGAAGCTCGTCGCCAACGGGATCAGCGCCTCCACCTTTCACAGCGGCATGAGCCAGGGCGGCAGGACCTCCGCCTTGGCCAGGTTCAAATCCGGCGAGCTTCGGGTGCTGGTCGCAACGGACCTCGCCTCCCGCGGCATCGACGTACAGTACCTTCCGCATGTGGTCAACTATGAACTTCCCCGGTCTCCCATCGATTATCAGCACCGCATCGGGAGAACCGGCCGGGCCGAAACGGCCGGGGTCGCCGTGACGCTCCTTTGCCCGGAAGATCTGGCGCACTTCAAGGTGATCGAGAAACGGCTCGGGCAACGGCTTCCCCGTATCGACACTGCGGAGCTCGATCTCTCTGCCTATTAGAGTTTCCGCCGTAATTCGGCAGAGCGTGGTGCTCTTTTAGAGCTTGCCGCTGTAGATGGTTATGCCGTGCACGGTTGGGCAAAACAGGAGACTGAATGGATAATTGTCTATGACAGTGCGCCTGAAATGCTAACAGCTTAAACTTGTGGTACCTTCTATGGATCTTGCTACCTGCGAAAAGGATGGTGACTAGAGTGAGCGATGAAACGAATAAAAATGAGGTCCTCCAACTGACACCTCACGAAACACGCTACCTGTTCGTGCTCCCCTTCTCGACGGACCGGGTGCTGGCACGGCGCTTTCTGGCCAAGGACGGCGACATGCCGGGGAATATAAGATTCGGGAAGCTTCTCGAAGTACTGGACAAGGTCGCCGAAAACACGGCGCTCGGGTACGTGAACCAGTTCTATCCCGACGCACGGGTGGTGACCGCCGCCATAGACAACATCGTGGTGAGAAACCCAGCCGACACCACGCATGATCTTGTTTTTTCGGCGCAGATAAACCATGTGGGGAAATCTTCGATGGAGGTGGGGATCCGGGTTGAGTGCCTGGGGACCTGTTCAAGCCACCTGGCGAGCTGCTACTTCACCATGGTAGCCCGCTCGGCGGACAGCAAAGAAGCAAAGAGCCTGACGCTCCCCCCGCTCGACTACAGGCAGCCGGTAGAGCAGAAAAGGCACCAAAAGGCAGAGCAGCGGCGCCAGGCGTACCGGGAAAGTCTGGTGAAGGCCGAGGAAATGCCCTCCCTGGAGGAGTACCTCCTGCTGAAAAAGCTGCACAAGGAACAGGAGTCTGTCGACTTCGACGGCGTTCGCGCCGGGTCGCTCGTGCTGGAAAGCGCCCTTCGGGCCTATCCCGAGCAGGAGAACGTGCCGAAGACGATCTTCGGCGGGTACCTGACCCGCAAGGCCTACGAGCTCGCCGCCCTCGCCGCCGAAATGGTGACTCCGAACCGGGTGGTCCCCTGCCAGGTGAACCGCATCAACTTCAACCAGCCGGTGCTTCTGGGGGACCAGTTGAAGTTCACCGCCCGGGTGGTTTTCACCGGGAAGACCACCATCACCGTGCAGTCCGACATAGAACGCTTCAGCCGCGACGCCCACAACAAGGCCCTTTCCAATTCATGCCTCTTCACCTTCCGCAACGTCGGCAACGAGATGGAACCAATGACCGTACCTTTCATCTACCCGGTCACCTACGCGGAGGATGCCAGGTTCCTGAACGCCTACCGGCAGAGAGTGGATTGAACGCCAGCCGCTCCCCCGGTTACAGCTTGAACTGATGCACCAACCTCTGCAGCTCTTCGGCTTGCCTGGCTACCCCGGTGGCGGCTTTAGCGGCCTCGTCGATGGCGCTGCTGTTCTGATGTGCAAGCTCGTTGAGGCTCAAGACGTTATGGCTGATTTCCCGGGTGGTGGAGGTCTGCTCCTCGGCGGCAGTGGCAATCTGGCTTATCTGTTCCGTGACGGCGGTGATGATCTCCAAAATCTCCTGCAATGAGTTCCCCGAGGCGGCGGCATGGTTGCTCCCCTGCTCCACCTCTACCACGCTCTGCTCCATCGTCTGCACCGCGTCCCTGGTTTCCTTCTGGATCGACTTTATCATCTCCCCGATTTCCTTGGTGGCGCGGGTGGTCCGCTCCGCAAGGGCTCGCACTTCGTCAGCGACCACCGCGAAACCGCGCCCCTGCTCACCGGCACGCGCCGCTTCGATCGCCGCGTTTAGGGCCAGCAGGTTGGTCTGATCGGCGATGTCCTCTATGGTCCCGACGATGGCGCCAATCTGGTCCGACCGGCTCCCCAGCTGCCCCACGTTCTCGGCGGCGTTTTTGACCCGAGCGGCAATGGCTTGCATGACCGAAATGGATTGTCCCACGATCCCTGCCCCTTCCGATGCCTTGCCTGACGCCCCGGCTGCGTTGTCCGCAGCCAGATGGCAGCTGCCGGCTATGTCCGAAGAGGTGGCGGACATCTCTTCGCCGGCTGTCGCAAGCGACGTCGATTGCGAGGAAAGTGTCGCGATGCTCTCCGACATACCCCTGGAGCTTGCCTGCAGTTCGACCGAGGACGAGGAGAGCTGAATCGCACTGTCGGATACCTGCGAGATGACGCCGTGCAGCTTGCTTACGAAGGTGTTGAACCAGACGCACAGGTCGCCTATTTCGTTGTCGCCGTGGATCGGCAAGCGCTTGGTTAGATCCCCGTCCCCCTGCGCGATGTCCTTTATGCTGTCCACCACCTCCTTGACCGGCCCGGTGATGGTGCGCGAAACCATAAAGGCCAGTAAGACGCTCAAGCCCAAGACGCCCAGAAGGCCCAGCCCAATCGCCAACCTGACTCTCCCCATGTCCTCGTCCACTTTGTTGATATAGATGCCGGTCCCGACCACCCATCCCCACGGCTTGAAGAGTTTGGTGTAGCTGAGTTTTGGCTGCGGCTTGGACTCTTTCGGTTTGAGCTGGCGATACTCGACGAAACCCGCACCTTTCTCACCCGACGCCGCCTTGGTGAACTCACGGTAGATCAATTTCCCGTCCGCGTCCTTGAACGAGCTCATGTCCTTCCCTTCGTTTTCGGGACGCAGCGGATGAGCTATGAGACGGTTGTCGAGGTCGCTTATGAAGAAATACTCCTTGCCGTCGTAGCGCAGCACCTTTATGTCGAAGGCGGCCCGCTTCTGCGCCTCTTCTTTGGAGAGCGCCCCGGCATCGACCTGTTTCTGGTAGTTGGCAAGTATGGTGGACGCCTCTTCAACAAGGAACCGGACCGAATCCTTTTTCTCGGAAATCAGCAGTTCCCTGATATAGGGAACCATGATGAATGTCGCAGCCAGCACCAGCACCAGCCATGACAGCAAAGAAAGACTCACGATCTTAGAAAAAATACCCCAGTCCTTATAGCTCTTCATGCACAACTCCTCCCCTTCGATTTCGCGTTGACGTCAAAGTGAACCAAACTTCTCTTGTCGGAACTTCGCCCTAAAAGTTTAGTTCAAAAAGGAAAAGACACTGCTGGCAAGGCGAAAACTGTTGATCTTGCGGCATTGTCCTCTGTTGAACGGTGACGCAGCGCGAAGGCGATTGTGTATAACGTCGCGATGCAGCGCCACAATAAGCGCACATACATTTGCAATCACAAATAATTTATCAATAACACTATGCTTTTGACAATCTTGCCTCCAAATGATACAGAACTTGTAATGAACTTACGCAAACTGATACTCTTCATCTTCTGCACTGCTTGTTTGCATCAGCCTCAGATAGCTGGAGCAAATGAAGCTCCTTCAGCTGCTGAGCTATTCAAAAGCGTGGAAGACAGATTCGTCAGGCTGCAATCGATCTCCTACTCGGTCAAAAGATTCTCCACCTCGAAACATCAGGCCGCCGGCGACAGGTGGCTCTTCCGCTTCAAGTCTCCCGACAAGGTCCGCATCGACTACCTTGAGCCTTACAACAGGCTGATCGTGACCGACGGCGCTTATCTTCTGGAATATCTCCCTTCAGCAGGCAAGGCACTTAAAACGGAACTGGCCTCTCTTTCGCCGCAGAAGCGGGCCATGGTGCTGAGCGGGGCGTTCGGACGGGTGTCGGTCGACGGGCTGAGGCTCGGGAACTACCAGGAGATGCTGCGCCGGGCGGTGAAGGTGACACCGGCGCGCGTGGGGGACAACAAGGCATGGCTGGTGGAAGGGGCGAACCCGCGCTACCAGGTCTACATCGACCAGGAAAAAGCGGTGCCGCTCAAGACGGAAATCTACGACGCGGACGGGGAGCTGGTCCTGCGCACGGAAGCGTCGTCCCTGTACCAGGCGGCTCCCGGGTTCTGGCTGCCGCGGGAGATCGCGTCCACCACCCGCGCCCCCGACGGATTTTACAAGACCGCGCTGAGCCTTAGCGAGGTGAGGGTCGACGAGGCGATAGCAGATCAGGTTTTTCGGTTCGAGCTCCCTGCGGGAGTTGAAATAGCAACCAGCAAACAGGAGGAAAAGAAATGAAAAAGTTGGTGTATCTGGCAGTTCTCTGTTCCATGTTGACCTTCCCGAGCTTCGCTTCCGCTGCGAAGGATGCCGGGGCCGCAACGGTCCTCTCCATGGTCTTCTCCGGTTCGGGCGAGTGGTACAACCGCGATTTCAAGGGAAATTTCCCCTGGGGCGAGTGCATTCTGGGCGAGATCTGCTGCCTGGTGAAGGTAAGCTCGGCGTTCGACGCCGCGGCAGGAAAAACGGACAACGACATCCGTCTCGACTTCTGGAGCAAACCCTAGGCGGCGCAAGAAACCGGCAGTAAAAAGGCGCCCGCGGCAACCCCGCCGGGCGCTTTTTTTGCGTCTTTAGTAGCGGAAGGTGAGCGCCAGCAGGGGTTTGCCGCTTTCGTTGCGGCCAATAGACATGCCGAACTCACCCTGCAGCTTGTCGATGAAATCCCTTTCCCGGCTGCGGTTGTACTTGTGGGCGCTGCTGGCAGCGTTGTAGATGTTGCCGATGTACCATCCCGATTCAAAGCCAAAGAGAATGCCGCCGGCTACGTTGTTACCCCTATGGATCGCCTCCAGCCCGCCCCAGAGAAAAAGGCCGTTCAAGAGCACGGTGATGGCTGCATCCTTGGGGCGCTCGACGTAGATTTGGCCGGCGCCCGGCAGGACGGCAGACAGCCCCGCCGCAAGGGAGGGAGACTTGCGCGGCAGCAAGGGGAATTGCCCGGCGGCTTTCGCAAGTTGCATCCCTTCCTCGTGCCGGGCGGAGTCCTTGGGGAGGCCGCCAAAGGCCCCCGCCCCCTGCTCCCATTGCCCCTGCAACAGGTAGCACCACCCCATCTTCATGCGCGCCTCGTCGGCCTGCGTCTCCTGCGGGTAGCGGCTTATGAACTCCTGGTAGGCTGCGAGCGCCGCAGCATAATCCTTTTTGGCGAAATAGCTCTCCCCCACCATGAACAACGCCTTCCGGCCGGTTTCCTCTTCGGGGTAGCGCCCGGCCAGGGTGCGGAACTTCTCTACCGCCGCCCCCCATTTCTCCCCTTTCAGGTACGAGAGCGCTATCTTGTACTGCGCCGCCTTCGCCGCCGGCTCGGCGGGGAAGAAGTAAAGGACGCGCTCGTATTCCGAGATGGCGCGGTAATAATCCCCCTCGTCGAAGAGGTGGTCGCCAAAGGAGAGCGCGCTCTCCGCGGTCAATTGCAGCGGCGCGGCAAAGGTGGCGCCGACGCTGCAGGCTAAGATCAGCAAAACTGCGGCAATGGTTCTAGTCATGTCTGTACCACCAGAAATCGTTGTCATCGAGGGTGTCGACAGCCCTGATGCGGCTGCCGACCATTACCTTCTGGGAAAGGCGGCTCTCATCCGCCTCGTGCATGAGCCGGTCTGCGGTCATCACAACGCCGATAACGGGACCATGGCGCCGGATGGCCTGGATGCTGAACTGCGAGCAGGTGGGGTAAAGGGGGCAACGGTCGCCGTCCATGGGCGAGATGAACAGCTGGTAGAACTTGAGCAGGCCGAGAAACGGCGCGTCGATGAACCGCGATTTCGGCAGGTCTTGCCGGCGCCCTGCCTGCTGCGGCTGCGCAAAGACCGGCGCTGCCGGCAACACGGACCACGGTCCCCACTCTCCCCCAAAGGCAAAGGGGGCGCAAAAGAAGACTGCACCCAAAGCCGCCAGACAAAGTATCCACGCGCGCACGCTATTCGGCCTCAAGCCGTCTAAGCGCCAGGCGTGACGCATCTTTGTCGGACATCTGCAGGACCGCTTTGCGCAGTTCGTCCCGCGCGTTCGAGGCTTCAAACCGTTTCTTCACGTAGTCTGCGTCTATCTGCTTGGCCTGGCGGTAGGCCTGGTAGGCTGCGTAAAAACGGTCTTCCCGGTAAAGGGCGACGGCCAGGTTGTAAGCCGCCTTTACCGCGGAGGAATCCAGTTCCAGGGCCTTGCGGAAAGCATGTTCGGCGTTTTCAAATTGCTTGAGGCGCAGGTAGGCCGCGCCGAGGTTGTTGAAGGTGGTGGCTTGCGGGTCGTAGGAAAGAGACTTCTGGTAGGCCTCGATGGCCTGGGGGAGCCGGTTCAAACGGTAGCAGGCGAAGCCCAGCCCGTTCAGGTAGCGGGGGTTTTTGCCGTCGGTTCTTAGGAGCTCGCTGTAGCGGCTGAATTCCTGTTCCAGATCCTGCGCTGACGGCTCGCTGTATCCGAGCGCGGAAGAAGAGAACCAGATGGTGAGGAGGAGTGTCATGGCAACTTTGTAAAGCATCCCCTCTTTTACCCCATCCGGACTAATGAGTAAACTTATTTCTCAGGCGCTGCGTCCCCGTCGCCTCTTCTTTCCGGAGACCACCTGGGCGTGGTTCAGCGCCGCCACCAGGGCCACCCCCCCGATGATGTTCCCCGCCAAGACCGGCAGCATGTAACCCAGCAGGTAACCCGGGTAGGAGATCTCGCCGACGACGGCGAGGTACATGGTCTCAGCCGATCCCGCCACTATGTGCGACATCTTACCGAGCCCGACGAGATAAGTGATGATGACGATGGTCGCCAGGCGAGAGTTGGCGGAACCCGGGAGCAGCCAAACCATGAGGGCGATGAGCCAGCCCCCGAAGATCCCCTTGAAGAAGACGGCGGTGATGCCGGGAGCAATGGCTTCGCGCCCGAGAGTCCTGAAGCTTTCCAGGACGCCCGGATCGAACACCGGCTCCCTGAGCCCCAGGGTGAAAAGCCACACTCCCAACAGGTTGGCGGCAAGGACGACGCTCCAAAGGCGGGCCACGTTCAGCAGGGTGGCGAGGTCGCGGCGGTGCAGCAGCGGCAGGATCACGGTCAGGGTGTTCTCGGTGAAGAGCTGCTGCCGTCCCAGGATGACGATGAGAAAGCCGACGGTGTAGCCGAACTTGGAGACCAGCGGCCGCCAGGGAAGATCGGGAAGGTGCGCGTGCAAGAGTCCCTCCGCGAAGAGGGAAAACCCCATGGAGAGCCCCGCAGCCACTCCCGACCACGCCAGCGCCGAGGTCGGCCGCTGCAACTCGGTCTCCCCTTCCTTTCGGACCGCCTCGTGGACCACCACCGCGCCGATACTGGTCGCTTCCTCGATCTTCGCCTCTTCCTCCGGCGTGGTCTCAACGGTCCTTTGCCATTTTTCGCCGTTTTCGCTCATAACGCCCCCGATTGGCCGGGCAGGCACTGTTGCGCTGCCGCCGCGGCATATCCTGCGCTGCCGCGCGCCATCACGGCCAGATATGGGTTTACCCGGCAGGGCAGGGCTGTCAAGACACTGGGCACCGGAGTTTTGGCTTCCAATAGACGATTTTTGCGGGTAAGGTTAGCATCCGTTCAAGAACCAGATTCCCAATATCGAGGAGGCAATATGAAAAAGGCGCTGGTGACGTACTATTCGCAGTCGGGTAACACACGCAAGATGGCCCAGCTGATAGCAGACCACCTCCAGTCCCGCGGCGTTCAGGCCGACCTGATCGCGGTCCAGGACGTGGATATCGACACCCTCCCCTCCTACGACGGCTTCCTGGTCGGCTCCCCCAATTACTTCGGGACCATGGCCTGGCCGGTGAAGAAGTTCATCGACGACAGCATCAAGTACTACAAGAAGTTGAACGGGAAGGCGGCGGCCGCTTTCACCTCGGAGGGGATGATCGGCGGCGGCGGCGACCTGGTGGTCCTCGACATCCTGAAGGCGTTCCTGATTCACGGCTGCGTCGTTCAGGGAATGACCGATGCCGGCCATTTCGGACCGGTCTCCATCGGCGCGCCCGATGAGCGCATAGAGAAGGAAGTGGCGGTCATGGGCGACGCCTTCTGCTCGCTGCTCAACAGGCCGTAACGCCGGCCGCGCGGTGTCGCACCGTTAACAACATGACAATGGCTTTGCGAAGGTTCAGCGGGGAATTCCGGCAAGAAGAGTCCCCCCTCCCGCAAGGGGAGGGGGGATCAAGAGCGGCTTTCCCCGGTGCTTTCCGACGACCCTTTGGGAAGGGGAGCCTTTTTTCGCGGCCATGCAGCTGACAAGAGCTAAGAGGAGGAGTAACAGATGAGATTTTTAGGCGCGATAACCCTGTCCTTTTTGCTCGCCCTCCCGGCATGGGCGACGGAAAACCCCACCATGATCTGCCCCAAGGGGATCGTCTCGGACGGCGATTACCAGGTGGAAGTGCTGGCGAAGTGCGGGGAACCGGCGGCCAAGATACGCAGAGAGGAGAAGCGCTTCGAGAAGGTGCGCGATGGGGGTAGGGAAAAGACGCTGGCAAGCACGGTGACCGTCGATGAATGGACCTTCAACTTCGGCCCCCAGGAATTCCTGCAGCTGGTGGTCATCGAGGACGGCCGGGTGAAAAGGATCGAGAGCCTGGGGTACGGCTACTGAGGTTCGCTCCTGCTTGAGCGATCTGCCGAAAGCACCTTCCCCCACCCCCTAACCCCCTCCCGCAAGGGGAGGGGGGACCAAGCGAGGTTCCAGGGGATTCCGCGACTACACCTTGCTAGTCAGATTATGAGAACGGCGCGGAAATCGTTGACGTTGGTGAAGGTCGGGCCGGTGACCAGGGAGTCCCCCAGCGCCTGGAAGAACCCGTGCCCGTCGTTGTCGTCCAGGCTTAGTTTCGGGTTGATCCCCAATTGCCACCCCCTTTGCAGGGAATCGGGCGAGAGATACGCGCCAGCTATCTCCTCGCGGCCGTCGACCCCGTCGGTGTCGGCTGCGAGGGCATGGATCCCGTCCGCACCGTTCAAGGCTATACCCACTGAAAGCAGGAACTCGACGTTGCGCCCTCCCCTGCCGCTGCCGCGCACCGTCACAGTGGTCTCCCCGCCCGAAAGAAGGACGCAAGGAGGGGCAAAGGGCTGGCTGCGCCGGGCAACCTGCAAGGCGACGCCCGCCATGACCTTCCCCACATCCCTCGCCTCCCCCTCGATCCGGTCGCTC
The DNA here is from genome assembly GCF_000020725.1 of Citrifermentans bemidjiense Bem. Lineage (NCBI taxonomy): Bacteria > Pseudomonadati > Thermodesulfobacteriota > Desulfuromonadia > Geobacterales > Geobacteraceae > Citrifermentans > Citrifermentans bemidjiense. Next base: position 4,126,208 of record NC_011146.1, read on the forward strand.
AGTATCTGCGCCGCGACGCCGTGACCGGCCGCCACCTGGGCCGCAGCCTCCAATGCCCTTTGCGGCGTCGCCACCAGCCGGTAATCCTCCTCCTGCAGCCTCGGGTCCCCCGGCTTCACCGATTCACCAGCCCCCGAAAGAAGGATCTCCTGCAAATGGCCGGGAAGAGATATCCCATAGCGGCGGACGATGGCTAGGGCATCGGCGCAGGTGGTGGCGTCGGCGACGGTCGGCCCGGAGGCGATATCGGCCGGGCTGTCGCCGGGGACGTCGGAGATGGCCAGGGTGATTACCCGTGCGGGATGGCAGGCCGCTGCAAGCCTTCCCCCCTTGATGGCGGAGAGGTGGCGGCGCACGCAGTTGATCTCGCTTATGCTCGCCCCGCAGTTTAAGAGCTGGCGGCTCAACTCCTGTTTTTGCGCCAGGGTCACTCCCGGAAGGGGAAGCGGGAGCAGCGCGGAGCCGCCGCCGGAGATGAGACAGATCACGAGGTCCTCGGGCTTTAGCCCCCGCACCAGTTCGAGCATGCGGGCGGCGGCTGCGCAACCGGCCAGGTCGGGGACGGGGTGGGCGGCCGACACGATCTCGATGCGGCGGCAGGGAACCTCGTACCCGTAGCGGGTGACCACCAGGCCGGCCGCGATCTCCCCTTGCCAGGCTTCCTCGAAGGCGCGGGCCATGGCGGCGGAGGCCTTGCCCGCTCCGATCACCACAGTTTTACCCGCCGGCGGTGCGGGTAGATGCTTGGGGATGCACTCTTGCGGACGAGCCGAAGCGACTGCGGCTTCGAACATCTGCTGCAGCAGGGCGCGGGGTTCCATGGAGACTCCTTTTGAGTTGCAGGCGGGGAAGGGAGAAGGGGGACAGGCACCTGGCGGAGCCAGTCCCCTTGTCCAGCTAAATAGATCGAATGGAAAAAGGGCTACAGTCTATCACTGTGAGCCCTTTTTCTTAAACCGGAAAAACAACAATCGCTGTCAATACCGCCCCTTCCTGATCCAGCCGTGCCTATCCCCCGCATAAAAGTACCCGTGGCAGAGGTAGGGGCCGTTGTTGTAGATGGTCACCGTCTGCACTTCGCCGCACTCGGGACAGGGAAGGGTCGGCGTCTCGCGCCGGGCGGCCTCCTGCCTCAGGTTCTCGAGCCGGGCGTCCAGGATCTCGATGCGGGCCAAAAGCTCCCGGTCGAGCAGATGCTCCAGGCACCCCCTCACCCCGCACCTTTGCTCCCCACCGTCCACGGCCACCGGGTGTTCGCATTCGGTGCAGCTGCAGTCCATGTCGAGGTTGCCGCAAAGGGCGCAGCGGCTGTCCTTAAACTCAGGCAGCCCGAAGGATCCAGCAGGATGGATGTAGCTGAAGATGGAACGTGGCATCGCTTTTCCTCCTCTTCGGGGAGATGGTGTCGGCGCCTGCGCCCGGCCCCCCGGCACAGCGATTAAAATCCTGCCATAAAAAAAGAGCAATGCAAAAGCCTTCCATCCCGCACGATCCCCTCTTCCTTGCGCGTAGTTCCGCGCTTTCTCGGCCATGGCCCCAGGCAGCGTCAGCGAGAAACTCTTCTGAACTTCGATTCAACCTGACTCGTTAAAACTAAAAAATACCCTATTGCGTAAAGTAACCGACCGAACTACCGATACCGATATAACAAACAAACAGGATCATATTGGTCTTCACCGCGGCGACGATGCGCGCATCTCTCGCCATATAGATATCACCAGCAACAACGATGGAGGAAGCAATGTTCAAGAACTTGAGTATCGGAACAAAATTGGTAATCGCCTTCATAGCTATAGCCATGATCGGCACAGTAGTCGGTTCGGTCGGTGTGATAAAGATAGACCGCATCGCCAAGGACGACGCCACGTTGTACAAAGGCGTCACGGTGCCGCTGGCGGACCTGGCCAACATGTCCACTAATTTCCAGCGGGTCCGCATCAACGTCAGGGACGCGGTGGAAGCGGAAAACGAACAGGACGCAAAGGCGGCACTCGATACCATTAAGGATTTGCGCGGCAAGATAGACGGCTCTTCCGCGGCCTATGAGAAAACCATATCCACGGAGGAGGGACGCCGGGACTACAACGATTTCAAGCAGGCCCGCAAGAAGTACGTGGAGCTAACCGATAAGGTGCTCGAGCTGTCGGGCGCGGGAAAGAAGGCTGAGGCGATGCATCTGTTGCACGGCGAGGCGAAGAAGGCGGCGCTGTTCCAGCAGGATTTGATGAACCGCCTGATGCAGGCGAAGACCGACCAGGGGGAAAAGACATCCGAACATAACTCTGACGTCGCCAGGGCGGCTTCCCTGTTGATGATAATCCTGGTCGTGGCTGGGGTGCTCCTCGCCGTCGCCGGCGGCGTGTTCATCGCCAGGGCGATCACGGTCCCGCTTAGGACCGCCGTCTCCAAGGCGAACTCCATCGGCGCCGGAGACCTCACGGTGGATATCCAGGCCGATTCCACGGACGAGACGGGGCAGTTGCTGGCGACCCTTCGGGCCATGGCCGCAAATCTGCGCGGCATCATGGCAAAGGTCGCCGACACCTCGGACCAGGTGGCGGCGGCCTCCAACCAGTTGCACTCAACCTCCGACCAGATAGCAACCGGCGCGGAAGAGGTCGCCTCCCAGGCCGGTACCGTCGCCACCGCAGGCGAGGAGATGTCGGCCACCTCGAGCGATATCGCCCAGAACTGCCAGCATGCGGCGGAAGGGGCCAGGCGCGCTTCCCAGACGGCGCAAAACGGGGCCGTCGTGGTGGAGAAGACGGTTGCCGTGATGGGGCAGATAGCCGAGAAGGTGCAGGAGACGGCCAGGACCGTGGAGACGCTGGGAGAGCGCAGCGACCAGATCGGCGCCATCATCGGGACCATAGAGGACATCGCGGACCAGACGAACCTCCTGGCGCTGAACGCCGCCATCGAGGCCGCGCGCGCCGGGGAGCAGGGGCGCGGTTTTGCCGTGGTCGCCGACGAGGTGCGGGCGCTGGCGGAGCGGACCACCAGGGCCACCAGGGAAATCGGCGAGATGATCAAGGCCATCCAGAACCAGACCAAGGGTGCGGTGATCGCCATGGAAGAAGGGGTGGAACAGGTGAAGGCCGGGACCGCGGAAGCGGCCAAGTCGGGAAAGGCGCTGCAGGAGATCCTGGAGCAGATAAACGACGTGGCGATGCAGATCCACCAGGTGGCTACCGCCGCCGAGGAACAGACCGCAACCACCAGCGAGATCTCCAGCAACATGGTGCAGATAACCGAGGTGGTGCAGCAGACTTCGCAGGGGGCGCACGAGTCGGCGCAAGCGGCGGCAAGGCTCAGCAACAACGCCGACGAACTGCAGCGGCTGGTCAGGCAGTTCCGCATCTGAACCGCGGAAAGGCGTCCGCATCGAAAGACAGGGGGACAGGCACCTTGCGGAGCCAGTCCCCCTCACCAAGGAGCCGGGTTTTCTACCCGGCTCTTTTTTTATTCCTCAAGCCCCCTTACAGCCACTCTCACTGACGAAAGCGTTGCGCCGCTTTAAATAACTTAAAGTAATTCTATGCCAGTGACGATAACGATAACGGTATCAGCTGTCCCGCTAGTTCAATGTGTCAAAAAAACTCTGCCAGTAAGAGGAGGCGTAATGAGAAAGATTAGCATGCTGCTGTTAGCCGTAGGTTCGTTCCTTGCCAGTTTCGCCACGCAGGCTCCCGCCGAAGAATTGAAGATAGGAGCAGGCGGCGCCCCTACCGAGAATATCCTGAAACCGGTCCGCTCCGGCTTCGAGTCAGCGACCGGTATCAAGCTCTACATCGTCGCCTCTGGTCCCAAGAACGCTTTCCTGGACCTGCAAAAGGGAGAAATCGACGCGGCTGCCGCCGGTCTCGATTATCCGCAATGGCAGGCCTTGATGACAAAGGAAGGGGCCGAGGTCAAGGATCCGGCAGCCTACACCCCGGTTCTCATCGGCAAGGACAAGGTACGGGTCATCGTGAACAAGGAGAACAAGGTCGGCATCCTGAGCGCGGATCAGCTCAAGGGGATCTTCAGCGGCGACATCTCCTCCTGGAAGGAGGTCGGCGGGGAGGACACCCCCATACTGCTCGTGATCGGCAAATTGACGCCGGGGACCAACAGCAGGTTCTTCAAAAAGTTCCTGCCGGGAAAGGAGGTCGCGAAGGACGTGATCGACGCGACCACGGCTGAGGACGTGCGCCTGAACGTGGCCTCCAACCCCACTGCCATCGGCTTCGGTCCGCTGTCGCTCGTGGACGCTTCGGTCAAGGCGATCGAGACCCCCGAGCTGGCGCGGGACATCACGCTGCTGACCAAAGGGAAACCCAGCTCCAAGGTGCAGAAACTCATCGATTACATCAAAGGGGACGGACGCAAGTTCATCAAGGAGTAACGTTCCCCGATCCATTACCGGTAACCAGCTAAACCAGGAGGGCACAATGAGAAAAGGCATCATCTGTCTGGCTGTCGCTGCATGCACCATTTTCACAAGCGCCGCATTCGGGGAGGAGATCAAGGCCGGCGGCGGCGGAGCCCCCATGGACGGCTACCTGAAACCGGTAAAAGAGGCGTTCGAGAAAAGTTCCGGCATCAAGCTGAACCTCAACTTCAGTTCGGCCACCGCCGCCTTCAAACAGCTCTCCACAGGGGATCTGGACGTCTCGGCCGCGGGACTCGCCTTCGAGGACCTCCTGAAGACGGCGAAGAAGGAGAACATCGAAGTCGCCGACCCGGCCGCCTATGTCGCCACCGCTATCGGCGCCAGCAAGATCTACACGGTGAGCCACAAGGACAACCCCGTGAAGAGCCTCTCCTTCGACCAGCTCAAGGGGATCTTCACCGGGAAGATCGCCAACTGGAAGGAAGTCGGCGGCAACGACGCCCCGATCCTGATCGTCCTATCCTCCATCAACCCCGCCACCAACGCAGCTTACAAGAAGATCGCCCTGGCCGACGCCCCCTTCGCCGCCGACATCGTGGATGCGGGACGCTTCGAGGACGTGCGCGAGAAGGTGGCAGCCAATCCCGAGGCGATAGCCTTCGGCCCGGTCACCATGCTGGACGCCAGCATCAAGACCGTGCAGACCCCCGACGTGGCGCGCCCGGTGATACTGATCACCAAGGGGGCACCCACCCCGAAGGTCCAGAAGCTGATCTCCTTCATCAAGGGCGAGGGGCAGAAGTTCATCAAGCAGTAAAGCCGGAGAACCGCACAAATTCCACCGTACCCGTCGCGTCAGAGCCTTCCCCTTCCGGTGCGGGGGAAGGCCCTGGGACCCCATCCACCAAAGGCAAACATTGCCAGCAGTACGGAGTAGCAAGATGACCATCAAGACCAAGCTCACCTTGAACGTGATCATAGTCATCCTGATCGTGGCGGGCGTCGCCGTCACCAGCATCGTCGGCATGGGTTTCGTCAACAGCCGGCTCCAGGATCTCACCCAGCGCAGCACCCCCTTCCAGATGAGGACGGTCGAGTTCCAGCGCGGGATCCAGGAGGCGACGGCGGACCTCATCAAGGTGAGCGCCTCCCGCAACCGCGGCGAGTTCCTGGCAGCCAAATCCGAGGCGGACAAGTCGCTCTCTCAGGTGCAAAGCGGCCAGGCGGCGCTGCAGACGCTCTCCGGGAGCGTCAAGATCGAGGGGTACGAGGCACTGAGCGGCATCGCCACCGAACTCTACAAGGTCACCGAGGGGAGGCTGCGCGCCGGGGAAGACGCCGCGGCCGCCCAGAAGACCATCACTGAGCGGATGCGGGAAACGACCGCGCGGCTGAAGGAACTCGACGGCAAGGTCAAGGGGCTGCAGTCGACCAGCTCCACCTCGTACAGCAAGTCCGTGGGCGCCACCAAGAACGTCTCGGACCGCGCCGGCAACATCGACGCCCTGAAGCTGACCATGAAGGATTTCCAGCTCGGGCTTTTGGAGATCAGCAAAGCGCAGAGTAAGAAGGGGGTCCTGATCACGCAGGCAAAGTGCAACTCGGCCATGAACAAGGCGCTGCAAAACCAGGCCGCTAAAGATTCGAACTCCATCTCCTCGGAGCTGAAGCTTCTGGGGAGCAAGATACCGCCGTTCATCAAGCTGCAAAACGCCGCACTGGAGCCCGGGGCGACGGATACTTCGGCGCGGGACCAGCTCTTTGGCGAGATCGTCCACATGCTCAGTACCATCAACCTTGCCCTGGAGCAGGAATCCGCCATGGCCTCGGATACGCTCTCGGCCGAAACCCGCAAGCAGAGCACCTACTTCGGCAACTCCAACCTGGCCACCTACGTCATGGCGGGGAACTCGGAGCTGCTTTCACTGGGGCTCAAGGTCGACGGCCTGGTCGCGAAGCTCTTCACTGCGGCGAGCGTGCAGGAGGTGGACGCAATCCAGGCGGAGCTCTCCGGCATCTTCGCCCGCATCGGCCAGACCGACGCGATGCTCGCCAAATCCCTCGCCAAGCTGAACGCCAGCCGGGAGGCCGCGATCCTCAAGCAGGCCGGCGGCGCCCTGGAATCGATCCGCGGACTCCTCACCCTGAAGGACGGGGTGATCGCCAAGCTCCGCAACCGCCTGGAGATGGAGAACCAGGCGGCAACGGCCAAAGGGAAACTGAGGGAGATCGTCCTCAAGCAGGCAGAGAGCGGGAAGCAGACCGTGAGCGTCGCGCAGGTGAACCAGGAGAAGGCTATCGCCACCGTCAACAAGATGGTCCGCTTCACGACGCTCCTGGTCGGCGCCATCAGCATCGGCGCGGCCCTGTTCGGCATGATCTTCGGCAGCTGGGTCTACCGCTCGATATCCAAGCCGCTGGCGCAGCTTCTGGGCGTCTCGCAGGCGGTGGCGAAGGGGGATTTGGCGGTGAAGATCGACACCACCAACAAAGACGAGGTTGGGAAGGTCCAGCTCGCCATGGCCGAGATGGTGGACAACCTCAGGGGGATGGTAGGGAAGATCAAGGGCGCCACCGAGAGCCTCGCCAGTAGCTCCGAGGAACTCTCCGCCACAGCGGTCGCTCTCGAGCGGGGGGCCGAAGAGCAGACTACCCGCATCGACCATTCGGCGACGGCCATGACCGAGATGACCCAGACCACCATCGAGGTGGCGAGAAACTCCACCGACACCTCCGACGCCGCGGCGCAGATGAAGGCCATAGCCGAGCGGGGCCGCAGCGCCATGCAGGTCACCGCAAACGAGCTCGATCAGTTCGCCGAGTCGGTGAAGGAGGCGGCCGGGAAGGTGGAATCGTTGGGGAAGCAGTCGGAGGAGATAAGCGACGTGGTGACGCTGATCAACGACATCGCCAACCAGACCAACCTGCTGGCGCTAAACGCGGCAATCGAGGCGGCGCGCGCCGGGGAACAGGGGCGGGGCTTCGCAGTCGTCGCCGACAACGTGCGGGAACTGGCCGAGCGGACCGCGACCGCGACCTCCGATATCTCGCAGACGGTGAAGAACATGCAGGGGAGCGTCAAGTCCTCGGTCGACTTCATGTACGCCGAACGGGACTCGGTGCAAAGGGTGCAGGAGCAGGTGCAGCAGACCACGGCCGCCATCGGCGAGATCGTCACCTTCGTGGAACAGGTGGCCGACATGGTCCAGCGCATAGCGGTGGCTGCGGAGGAACAGTCCTCGACCAGCGAGGAGGTTTCCCACAACATGGACGGCATCCAAAACATAGCCGGGGAGCTGCGCAGCTCCTTCGCCGACATCAAGAACTCGTCGGGGAGCCTCTCCCACCTGGCCACCGAACTAAACGGCATGGTGGGGTGGTTCAAGGTGTAGCAAAGCTGGAGCTTTACGCGCATTGGGTTCCCAAGCCGGAGCTTGGGAACCAGAGAATTCCTCTTTCTCCGACCTCTTCCGTGGCCAGCGTTTTTTTTAGCTTCGCACTTGTCGCATCGATACGTTATACTGCGGGACGTGCCGTTTCATGAGAAGCTGCGCGCCCCAGCCGCAGCCCTCCCGCACAAAACGCCAACGCAGTTTAAGGAACACATGCGCATCCTGATCGTCGAGGACGAACAAAAGGCCGCCAACTATCTCAAGAAGGGGCTCAGCGAAAACGGCTTCAGCGTGGACATAGCCAACGACGGCGAGGACGGGCTGCACCTGGCCCTGACCGAGGTGTACAGCCTGATCATCCTCGACGTTATGCTCCCGATACGCGGCGGATGGTCCATCATCAAGGAACTGCGCGCCGCGGGAAACGACGTCCCGGTCATCTTCCTGTCGGCGCGCGACGAGGTGCACGACCGGGTGCACGGCCTGGAGCTTGGGGCCGACGACTACCTGGTGAAACCCTACGCCTTCTCCGAGCTTCTGGCCCGCATCCGCATCATACTGCGCCGCTACCCGCTGCAGCAGTCCGAGTCCATGAAGCTGGCCGACCTGGAGCTGGACCTGATCCGGCACAAGGCCCGGCGCGGCGGCCGCTCGCTCGACCTCACCGTCAAGGAATTCCAGCTCCTCGCCCTGATGCTGCACCGGCGCGGCGAGGTCTTGAGCCGCACCACCATCTCCGAGCAGATCTGGGGCATCAACTTCGACACCGACACCAACGTGGTGGACGTGGCGATCAGAAGGCTCAGGAAGAAGGTCGACGACCCCTTCCCGGTCAAACTCATCCAAACCATCAGGGGAGTAGGCTATGTCCTCGACGAGACCGCCTGAACCCCGCCGCTCCACCTCCATCACCGCGCGCCTGGTCGCCTTCTACCTGATCAGCACCCTTTTGATACTCCTTTGCACCAACTGGTTCCAGTTCAAGGCGCTCTCCAAGGACCTCAACTACGAGGACAACGATTTCGTGCTGGAAAGGATCAACTCGCTGCGCGACATCGTGGCCCGGCACCCGGACGCGCTGAGGGACCAGATACCGATCGACAGGCCGGGGCAGCCCGTGCGGCACCTGGTTCGGATCCAGGACGCGGAGGGGCGCACCCTGCTGGAGTCGCCGCAGATGTCGGAGTTGGCGGTGGGGCTTTTCCCGCCGGCGGTGACCGCGCAGGAAAACATCGGCCGCAGCGCCAAGTACCGCGCGTCCAATCACAGGCGCTACCTCCTGAACGCTGCCTGGGCCGGGAAGGAGGGCGATCCGCACTTCCGGCTGTTGCAGGTGGCGCTGGACATAACCAATGAAGACGCCCTGATTTCCAAGTACCTGCTGCGTACCGTGGCCGCGGTGGCCATAGGGCTGCTGCTCGCTGCGGGGCTCGGGGTCCTCATCGCCCGCCGGGGCTTGAGGCCGCTGCAGGAGATGGCGGCAAAGGTGGCCCGGATCACCGAGGCCGACCTGCACCAACGGGTCGGGACGACGACGAGCTGGCCTAACGAGCTGGACCAGTTGACCGCGGCTCTCGACGCCATGCTGGCCCGGCTGGAGGAATCCTTCGCACGGCTGTCGGAGTTTTCAGCAAACCTGGCCCACGAGCTGCGCACGCCGATCAACAACCTGCGCGGCGAAGCCGAGGTCGCGCTGTCCCGGGCACGCTCCGAAGAGGAATACCGTCGCATCATCGAGTCGAGCATCGAGGAGTACGAGCGGCTGGCCCGCATGGTGGGGGACATCCTGTTCCTGGCCCGGCCGGACCGCGCCCACGAAAAGCGCCTGATCGACGCGAGGCAGGCCTTGGAAACGCTGGCGGAGTACTACAGCAACGTTGCGGAGGAGCAGCAGACTTCCATCTCGGTGGAGGGGAGCGGCGACATCTGCGTAGACCCCAACCTGTTCCAACGCGCCGTGGGGAACCTCATCTCGAACGCGCTGCACTACACCCCGAAGTCCGGGCGCATCTCCCTGAAGATCGACCATAAGGAGGACGGCTCGGTCGCCATCTCCGTCGCCGACAACGGCATGGGGGTGGACGAAGCGGAGCTGCCGCGCGTCTTCGATCGCTTCTACCGCTCGCCGCAGGCCCGCCTGGTGTACAACCAGGGGAGCGGTCTCGGGCTCGCCATCGTCCGTTCCATCATGACCCTGCATGGCGGCAGCGTCTCTGTCGCCAGCGCTCCCGGGATAGGGACCACCGTCACCCTCAGTTTTGCACCTCCCCCGCCGGGTGCAGTTGCAGAACAAGTCCCCCCCTCCCTTGACGGGAGGGGGACGGGGGGGGGGTGAAGCACCGGCAGCCGGCGCCATACATCTTTTTCACGAGACTTTTCCCCGCAATTTGGCTAGCATGGCCCACTTGAAGCTAAGCAATAAGACCGCCGCCACAGGAGCAGCATGAAACAGGGTGACGCCAACCAAAGAAGAGTCGAGACGGCGAGGATCGTCGGCATCTACGCCATCTTCGGCCTGGCCTGGATCTACGGGTCCGACCACGTCCTGGACTGGATGTTCGAAGACCGCGCCCTGCTGCTCCGGATCGCCGTCGCCAAAGGCTTCCTCTTCATACTCTGCACCGCTGCGCTGCTCTATTTCCTGATCAGCCGCTATCTCGACAGGCTCGGCGCCGCCGAGCGCGAAAGGCTCGAGATCCTGGACAACTACCGGACCATCTTCAACGCCACCAACGAAGCCATCTTCCTCCACGACATCGACAGCGGCCGCATCCTCGACGTGAACCAGCAGGTACTGGAGATGTACGGCTATACGCGGGAAGAGGCGCTAGCCGGCGACATCGGCCTGTTTTCCGCGGGGAGCGCCCCCTATTCCCAGTCCGAGGCGGTCGCCAAGGTGCGCAAGGCGGCCGATGAGGGGCCGCAGGTATTCCAATGGCTCGCCAAAAGGAAAAACGGCGAGCAGTTCTGGGCCGAGGTGTCGCTCAGGAGGACTACTGCCCGGGGGAAGCTCGCCATCATCGCCGTGGTCAGGGACGTGACCGAACGCAAGAGGCAGGAGGACGCCCTCAAGGAGAAAAACGCCCACCTGCGTTTCTTCTTCGAGTACGCGCCGGCCTCCCTGGCCATGTTCGACCGCAAGATGCGCTATATGCAGGTGAGCCGCCGCTGGCAGAGCATGTACGGGCTGGGCGACCGCAACCTGATCGGGCTGTCGCACTACGACGTCTTCCCCGAGATTACCGAGCGCTGGAAGGAGTTGCACCGGCGTGGCCTTGCGGGGGAGGTCCTCGGGGAGGAGGCGGACCGGTTCGTGCGCGCCGACGGCACCGTGCAGTGGGTGCGCTGGGAAATCCGCCCCTGGTACGAGGCGGTGGACCGAGTCGGGGGGATCGTCATCTTCACCGAGGACATCACCCAGAGAAAATTGACCGAGGAGGCGCTCTCCGCCAACGAGCGCTTCCTGCGGATGCTCACCGACCAGCTCCCCGGCATGGTGGCCTACTGGGACAACGACCTGCGCTGCAGCTTCGCCAACAAGGCCTACCAGGAGTGGTTCGGCAAAAGCCCAGAGCAGATGATCGGGATCACCCTGCCGGAACTGCTGGGGGAAAAACTCTTCGCGGAAAACGAGCAGTACGTCCGGAAAGCCCTGGCGGGCGAGCCGCAGCACTTCGAAAGGACCCTGGTGAAGCCGGGGGGAGAGAAGGGCTACACCTGGGCGCATTACATCCCGGACAAGATAGGGGGCGTTACCAGGGGGTTCTATGTCCTCGTCTCCGACGTGACGGAACTGAAGCTCGCCGAGGCGGAGAAGGTCCGGCTGGAATCCCAGCTGCAGCAGGCGCAAAAGCTGGAATCGGTGGGACGTCTGGCAGGCGGCGTGGCGCACGATTTCAACAACCTTCTCACCGTGATACTGGGGCTGGCGCAACTGGGGATGGGGGAACTCGACCCCGGCGACCCGGTCCGCGGCCGGCTCGAAGGGATCAGGCAGGCGGCCGAGAAGTCCGCCGCGCTGACGCAACAGCTGCTTGGTTTCGCCAGGAAGCAGACCATCGCCCCCGTAATGCTGGACCTGAACCAGACGGTGGAGCAGATGCTGAGCATGCTGAAACGGCTGGTGGGCGAAAATATCGAGGTGGTGTGGCGCCCGGCGCGGGAGCTTTGGCGGGTCAAGATGGACCCGACCCAGTTGGATCAGATCCTCGCCAACCTCTGCGTCAACGCCCGCGACGCCATTGACGATGTCGGCAGGATCATCATAGAGACTGGAAACGCAAGGCTCGACCAGGAATACTGCGCCGCCCGCTTCGGGTTCGTTCCCGGCGAGTACGTGCAGTTGACGGTGAGCGACGACGGCTGCGGCATGGATAAGGAGATGATGGCGCACATCTTCGAGCCTTTCTTCACCACGAAAAAGCTGGGGAAGGGAACGGGGCTAGGTCTCGCCACCCTGTACGGCATCGTCAAGCAGAACAACGGCTTCATAAACACCTACAGCGAGCCCTGCGCGGGAACCACCTTCAAGATCTACCTTCCCCGCCACGATGCGGCAAAGGCCGAGACGTTGCCGGAGCCTGCGGAGCAGCCGGTTTCCCGCGGCCACGAGACTATCCTGCTGGTGGAGGACGAGCCTAGCATCCGGGAGGTGACGATTTCCCTGTTGCAGCTGCAGGGGTACCGGGTGCTGGCAGCGGGACTCCCCCGCGAGGCCCTGGAACTCGCCCGCGCCCACGCAGACGAGATCGACCTGGTGATGACCGACGTGGTGATGCCCGAGATGAACGGCAGGGAACTGGCGCGCAGCCTCCTCGCCATCTCTCCCCGACTGAAGGTCCTGTTCATGTCGGGATACACGGCCAACGTCATCGCCCACCACGGCGTGCTCGAGGAAGGGGTCAACTTCATCTCGAAGCCGTTTTCGCTGCCGGACCTGGCGGAAAAGGTGCGCGAGGTGCTGGACGCGAAGACGCCGTGACGCGCTGAGAAGCGACCCAGCTTCCCGCATGACAGAATTGTCATCTCGGTGCAATGTTCCAGCAACGCTTACTCCTGTATCTTATCGTCGCCCACGGGCAATACCCATCCGAGGTTACCAAACATGCCGCAGCGCCGACCGGGTCTCATCGCCCTCGTCTCTATCACGTTTCTCGCCGTCTCCACCGCAATCAGACTGATGCTCCTGGCCATGACCCCCAAAGGGGCCGGGCTCGGCGCCGTTTTGCTTTTGAAGGCCGCCGCCACAGGGTTCTTCTTCGACCTGGTCACCCTTTCCTACGCGCTGCTGCCGGTAGCGCTCTACCTGATCCTGCTCCCGCGCCGCGTCGCCACCCACCGCTCCCACGCCTGGTTTTTGCGCCTGCTTTTCACGGTCTACCTGGGTGTGCTGGTCTTCGACGCCTGCTCCGAGTACCTCTTCTTCGACGAGTTCGGGACCCGCTTCAACTTCATCGCCGTGGACTACCTGGTCTACACCCAGGAGGTGATCGGCAACATCCGCGAGTCGTATCCCCTCACCCCCATCTTCTCGGGGATCGGCATCGTGGCGCTAGCCGGAGCCTGGCTCCTTAGGAAGTACCTGGACCGCGGGATCAACGTCACCTTTACCGGACCGTACCGCCGCATCGGCGCGCTTTTGGTGCTGCCGGCGCTACTCTCCTACTCCCTGGTGCACGTCTCTTACTCCTCCATCTCCTACAACAACTTCGCCAACGAGCTGGCGGGCAACGGCATCTACAACCTCTTCGCCGCCTTCGTCAACAACGAGCTTTCCTTCACCAGGTTCTACCGGACCAAGCCGCAGGACCAGGTAAACAGCAGGCTGAGGACGCTGGTGGCCGAGCGCAACAACAGCTTCGTCAACCCAAGCTCCGAGCGTTTCACCAGGAGCATCCGTAGCGAGGGGAAAGAGCAGCATCTGAACCTCGTGGTGGTGGTCGAGGAGAGCCTTTCCGCAGAGTACCTCGGGAGCTTCGGGAACAAGGACAACCTCACCCCGAACCTGGACCGGCTCGCCTCCCAGTCGCTTTTATTCACCAACCTCTACGCCACCGGCACCCGGACCGTGCGCGGGCTGGAGGCGCTCACCCTTTCCATCCCTCCCCTGCCAGGCACCTCGATCATGAAGCGCCCCAACAACTCCGGCTTCCGTTCCTGGGGTGAGATCCTGAACGCCAAAGGGTATGAGTCGAAGTACATCTACGCCGGGCACGGCTACTTCGACAATATGAACGCCTTTTTCTCCGGCAACGGCTACTCCATAGTGGACCGCGCCGACTTCGCCAAGGACGAGGTGACCTTCTCCAACATCTGGGGGGTCTGCGACGAGGACCTGTTCCGGAAGGTGATCAAGGAGGGGAGCAAGTCGTACGCGGCTAAGAAGCCCTTCTTCTCCATGGTGATGACCACCTCCAACCACCGTCCCTTCACCTACCCTGCCGGGCGCATCGACATCGCGCCGAAGACCGGGAGAAAAGGAGGGGTGAAGTACGCCGACTACGCCATCGGGAGGCTTATCGCAGAGGCGAGCAGCCAGCCATGGTTCAAGGACACCGTCTTCGTCATCATCGCCGACCATTGCGGCGGCAGCGCCGGGAAGACCGACATCCCGGTCAAGAGGTACGAGATCCCGATGCTGGTCTACTCCCCGGCGCACGTGAATCCCGGGCGCGTGGAGAAGCTGATGAGCCAGATCGACGTGGCCCCGACGGTGCTCGGGATGATGAACATGAGCTATCAAAGCGATTTTCTGGGGCGCGACGCCCTGAAGGAAAGCGGGCAGGAGCCGCGAGCCTTCATCTCGACCTACCAAAAGCTCGGCTACCTGACCGAGGACCGGCTCTTGGTGCTGGGCCCGCAGAAGTACGCTGCGCAGTACCAGGTGGACAGGAAAAGCGGCGAGGCGAAAAAGCAGGCGGTAAGCGAAGAATTCTTAGGCGACATGCTGGCCTACTACCAGGGAGGGGACTACCTGTACCAGCACAGGCTGAACCGGCTTCGTTAGATGACACAGAAGCTGGACCGGAAATTCCGGCTCACGCACCGGATCCTGCCGCTGGCGGTTTTTGCGGCGGCGGCACTGTGGTGCGAGTTGACCGACGTTGACCTGACGCTCTCCGACCGCTACTTCGATTTCGCCAAGGGGGTATGGCCGCAGAAGGACGCCTGGTGGGCCGAGAAGCTGATACACCTGAGGGGAAGGGACCTGATCACCTGCATCGGCGCGGGAGCGCTATTGGGGTGGCTGGCGAGCTTTATCTCCGACAGGCTCAGGCCGCAGCGCTGGCGGTTTACCTACCGATGAGGCGGGTGCTGGCGAGGGATTGATTCGATTGGGGCAGGTCAGTGAAGCTGGCAGAGAGGGACCCTCAAAGGTTAGGCGAGGCTACTGCGTCCCCCCCTTTGCGAATGTTCATCCGGGAATTCCGTGAATATGGGAAAATGCTGCCTACCAACCACAGCACGTGCACTTACGTCCCCCCCTTTGCGAAGGGGGGACAGGGGGGATTTGCTCTTTGTTGGCAGATCCGAAATATCTCTTCCAGAACCGCCGCCGTTTCCAATAATACCTGTCGATTGTCGAATCTAAGAACCGTCAACCCCTGTTCTTGAAGAAACAGATCGCGCGCGACATCACGTTTGCCATGCTCCTCCTGAAGGTGCTGGCTGCCATCCACCTCAATCACCAGCAGTGCTGCGGCAGCAAAGAAATCGACTACATAAGGCCCCACCGGTTTCTGCCGGTTGAACTGGACTCCAAGGAGTTGCCTGCCCCGTAGATGAGACCACAGCAGTTGCTCTGCATCTGTCATCTGCTTGCGCAGTTTGCGCGATGCCCCCTTCAACTGGTGGTTGTATGGTCTGACCAAGGCAAATCCCCCCTGCCCCCCCCTTCGCAAAGGGGGGAACTTTAATTCACCTGCAGCGGCTAACGGGCAGAATTCCCCTTGATTCCTCGAAGAACCTTCATGTTCCTACTGCTCCTCCGGCTCATTGCCGGCAGGCTCTTTCCTCGCGCCGTTGCCGCGCCTCGGAATCTTCTGGCCGTGGGGATCGACCTCGGGCTGCCCCAGCTTCTGATCGAGGTAATCGACGATCCCGGCGCCGTGGATGTGCTCCAGCCGGTGCGCGGTCGGATGCACCGCCTCCTCGGGGGTCCCGATGGAAGCTAGATAACTCTCCCACAGGCGATGGGCGCGCAGTACGTTAGCCGCCTGCTTCTCCCCCACCTGCGTCAGCCGGTACCCCTGCGGCAAGGCCTCGATCAAACCCTCCGACTCCATCTGTTTCACCGCCTTCCATAGGGTCCCCGGCTGCGGCACCTGCACGAACTGCTGCAGCACCTTGAGCGGGGTCTCCTTCTGCTGGCGCAGGACCGTGATCAGCACGTCCTCCACCACCTGCTGCGGGATCATGTTGCGCAACCGGCGCCACCGGGCCAAAAGCCCATAGCGCGGCGCCACCACCAGCACCGCGAGAAACTGCAGGGTGCAAAAGAGCATCACCGCCCCGCCCCCCGCCGAGTCCAGCCAGACGCAGAGATACAACCCGCCGATCACGCTGGTCACCCCGAACAGCGACGCCAGCGCCATCATCTTGTCCAGCCGGTCGCTCAAAAGGTAGGCGGTCGCAGCCGGCGTGATCAAAAGCCCCACCACCAGGATCACCCCCACCATGCTCACCGCGCTCACCACCACCATGGAGACGCACCCGGTCAGCGCGTAGTCCAAAAGGAGCACGGGGAGCCCCGTCGAAGCCGCCATGATGGGATCGAAACTGGCCAACTGGAAGTGGCGGAAGAAGAGGACCAGGATGGTGAGGACGGAGGCGGAGACGATGGCGCTGGCCCAAAGGTCGGTGTCGGCCACCCCCAGGATGTCCCCCATGATGAAGTGCATCAGGTCGATGTGGATGTACTGCCGGAAGATGGAAACCACCACGACACCCAGGGCGAAGACGCCGGTGTACATGATGCCGATGACCGTGTCCTCCTTGACCCGGGAGACCTTGGAGACCACCCCGATCAGGGCGACGGTGATGATGGCGGCAATGAGCGAGCCGAGCAGCATGGCCGGCGCGTAAGCCTCCACCCCGAAGAGAAGCTTCATGGCGAGGTAGCCACCAGCCACCCCGGCGATCATGGCGTGGGAGAGGGCGTCTCCCAGAAAGGCCATCCGCCTCAACACCACCAGCGACCCCACCGCGCCCGAAACGAGCGCCACGGCGCAGCCGCCGATCAGGGCCTTCTGGAAATAGGTCTCCGTGAGCGGAGCCCAAAATGCATGGATGAGGAAATTCATCGCCCCCCCTCCTTGGCCATCAGGTCGGTGAAGACCCTGAGGCGCCCCTCGTAGACCTGGCTCAAGAGTTCCTCCTGCAACACGGCGGCGGGAGGTCCGAAGGCGTAGAGCCGCTGCTTCAAGAGAACCAGGTTGTCGAAGTACTCGGCCGCGGTGGCGAGATCGTGGTGCACCACGACCAGGGTCTTCCCGGCCGCCTTGGCCCGTTCCAGGACGTCGAGTATGGCCCGCTCGGTGGCAGCGTCCACCCCGGCGAAAGGCTCGTCCAGGAGCAGGATGTCGGAACCCTGCGCCAGCGCCCGCGCCAGGAACACCCGCTGCTGCTGCCCGCCCGAGAGCTGCCCTATCTGGCGCTCGGCGAAGTCCGACATGCGGACCATGGAGAGCGCCTCCAGTGCCGCCTCGCGGTCCGCCGCGGAAGGGGAGCGGTACCAGGGGACGTGCTGGTAGCGCCCCATGAGCGCCACCTCCCGGACGGTGATGGGGAAATCCCAGTCCACGGCGCCGCGCTGCGGGACGTAGGCCACCTTCCCCTTGGCCTTCTGCACATCCTCGCCGCCGATGAGGATCTCCCCCACGTCCGGCTTCTCGAAACCGAGTATGGCCTTGATCAGCGTGGACTTCCCCGATCCGTTGGGGCCGATCACACCTACCAGTTGATCCTTTTCGATCCTGACCGACACGTCGAGAAGCGCTGGGCGCGCGCCGTAAGAGACGGTCAGGTGGCGCACCTCGATGGCGGGAATCCCTTTACCGTTGTTCATGACTCCCCTCCCCGGCAGCAGTAAGATCGAACGGGACCGAGCCCGCCACCACCGCTCCCTTCTCCCCCCAGAGCGTCTGGTCGGCGATCACCCGCCCCCCTTGCAAGAGCCTCACCCGCAGCGCATGGTCCCGCGTCTCGCCCTGCGGGGGGATGGCCCTGACATAGATCTCGTTATGGCCCAGCACCAGCCCCGGCACCGGCGTAAGGGATTTGGCGACCCCGGCGGGGAGGGGGCGCTCGCTTTGGTAGATCTCCCGGTCCGCCACCCGCACCAAAAGCGTCGCCTTCGCGCTCGCTTCACCCTTGAGGGCGAAGGGGTCGGCTGCCGTGGCGAAGCTTGGCGTCAACTCCAGGGTGTAGGCCTTAGCCGGCGCCTCGGTCAGTTTCTCCGCGGCTGCCACAGGGGGCTTATGCCGGTCGCGCTCGTAGCTGTACAGGGAAAGCCCCCCGATCAGCACCAGCCAGATTGTCGCCACCAATAAAAACCTCATGTCGCTTCCTTCTCCTTCTCTACTTGAGGGCCTGGACCATCAAAAGGACGTTCTCCCGCATCATGCCTAAATAGCTCTCCCCGGCGGAGCCTGCCTTACCCATGGAATCTGAATAGAGCTCGCCGCCGATGGCGACGCCGGTCTCCTGGGCAATCTCGCGGATCTGCTTGGGATTGATGGTGGTTTCGACGAAGATGGCGCGGGCGCCCGCTTGGCGGATGGATTCAACCACCTGCTGGTGCCGCTTGGGGGTCATCCCTCCCCCCACCTCGGCCCCGGTGGACCACCCGACCGGCGCTATGCTCTGGTAACGGTTGTTGGGGTTGAAGCGGTAATCGCGGCAGAAATAGTTGAAGGCGTCATGGGTGGTGACGAGGATGCGGCGGGAGGGGGGGATGCGTCCTACCTCTTCCTTAATCCAGGCGTCCAGAACCCTCAACTGCTGCAGGTAGAGCGTGCCCCGGGCGCGGTACTCACCGGCATGCGCCGGGTCGAGCCGCCCCAAAGCTTCGATGATGTTGTTGACGTAGACGGCGGCGTTTTGCACGGAGAACCAGGCGTGCGGGTCGGGAACGACCTGCCCCCCCTTGCCCAGCTGCAGCGGGGCCACCCCCTGCGAGACGGTGACCAGCTCCTTTCTCGCGTCGCGGGCCAGCGCCCCCATCCAGTTCTTACCCTCCAGGTGCAGGCCGTTCTCCAGGCAGAGGCTTGCGCTCAGCACCACCTGCACGTCGTCAGGGGTCGGCTGGTAGGTGTGCGGATCGGCGCCCGGCGCGAGGATGCTGCGGACCGTCAGGCGGTCGCCGGCGACCTGGCGCGCGAAGTCCGCGATCTGGGTGGTCGAGGCGACAACGACCGGCTTTCCCGCGCCGAAGGCAGCCGCAGGGAGGGAGACGAGCATGAAGAGTAGCGGGATGATTAGGCGCAGCAAGGGAATCCTCCTGTCAAGGGTGTCCAGCCGAAAAAAGCATACCCATTGAAACATCCATTCATTAAATGTCAAACCCGCGCCCTATTCCAAATGATCCAGCGCCGCTCCAGTCACCAACGCCACCTTCTCTCTTAGCTTCTGTGTCATCGTAACCCCTGTCTGTCAGGAATGCTCCTATATCTGTCACACCGGCAGCCAAAAAGGTACAACACGCAGCCGGGTATGGCAATGCACAACCGGGCTCACAATCTGGCTG
This sequence comes from Citrifermentans bemidjiense Bem, assembly GCF_000020725.1. Classification (NCBI taxonomy): domain Bacteria; kingdom Pseudomonadati; phylum Thermodesulfobacteriota; class Desulfuromonadia; order Geobacterales; family Geobacteraceae; genus Citrifermentans; species Citrifermentans bemidjiense. The sequence goes on from NC_011146.1 coordinate 4,145,721, forward strand.
CCGCCTGATCGGCATCCAGTTGTCAGAGGCCCCTTCCGGTGACATAAACTTTAGACAGAACGCATTTTTCTTGCAGCGAAACGCATTATTTGTGCTAGCCTTTGTTTTTTTCAATGTACGGAGGCAAGATCCGATTCATGCAGAGCAAGGTGATCGAAAACATACTGCAAGAAGTCGGCGCAGGGTCGCTCGACGTTCAGACTGCACTGGAAAGACTAAAACACCTCCCGTTCGAGGACGTAGGGTGCGCGACGGTGGACCACCACCGCTCGCTGCGCCAGGGGTTTCCGGAAGTCATCTTCGGCCAGGGGAAGAACTTGGCCCAGATGCGCACCATCATCGCGGCCCTCCTCGCCAAAGGGGGGAACGTGCTCGCCACCCGCGTCAGCGCCGCCAAAGGGGCGAAGCTCAAGGAGACCTTCCCGCAGGCGGTCTACCACCCCGACGCGCGGGCGCTGACCATCGAGCAGCACCCGGTCGAGCTGCGCGGCAAGGGGAAGATCCTGGTGGTCTGCGCCGGCACCTCGGATATCCCGGTGGCGGCGGAGGCGCTCCTCACGGCGCGCCTGATGGGGAACGAGGTGGAGCATATCTACGACGTGGGGGTGGCGGGGCTGCATCGGTTGCTCGCGCGGCGCAGCGCTCTCGCCGAGGCATCGGTGATCATCGTGGTCGCCGGCATGGAAGGGGCGCTCCCCTCGGTGGTCGGGGGGCTGGTGGACAAGCCGGTGATAGCGGTCCCCACCTCCATAGGCTACGGCGCCTCCTTCGGCGGCGTGGCGGCGCTATTGGGGATGCTCAACTCCTGCGCCGCGGGGGTCACCGTGGTGAACATAGACAACGGCTTCGGAGCGGCGTACGCCGCGAGCCTGATGAATAGGGTGCATCGATGAAAGTGGCGTACTTCGACTGTTTTGCGGGAATCGCCGGCGACATGACCGTCGCTGCGCTGATCGAACTGGGTCTCCCGCTGGAGGTCCTGCGGCAGGAACTGGCGGGGCTTCCTTTTTCCGGCTACACGCTGGAAAGCCGCAAGGTGGAGCGACACGGCGTAGCCGGGACCTCCTTCAAGGTGACCCTCACCGAGGCGGACCAGCCGCACCGGCACTACAGCGGCATCGCGAAGATGATCGAGGCGTCCGGCCTGAAGCCCCGGGTGAAGGAGCTCGCGCAGCGGATCTTCAGAAGGCTCGCCGAGGCGGAGGCAGCCGTGCACGGCGTCCCCCTGGAGCGGGTGCATTTCCACGAGGTGGGCGCGGTCGACTCCATCGTCGACATCGTGGGGACCGCCATAGGGCTCGATTACCTGGGGGTGGAAGCGCTCTATGCCTCCGGGCTTCCCTACGGCAGGGGGTTCGTGCAGACGGCGCACGGCAGGCTCCCGGTCCCGGCGCCGGCAACCGCGGAGCTGATGGAGGGTATTCCCCTTACCGCCGACATCGGCGAGGGGGAGCGGGTCACCCCGACCGGTGCAGCCATAATCGCGGCGCTGGCCGATGGCTTCGGCCCCCCGCCGCCAATGACGCCGCTTGGAACCGGCTACGGCGCGGGCGAGAAGGACTTTCCCGAACTCCCCAACCTGCTCCGGGTGCTTCTGGGCGAAAGCACGGAGGCAAAGGGTCACCAGGAGGTCCTGGTCATCGAGACCCACATCGACGACATGAACCCGGAGATCTTCGGCTTTCTCATGGAGAGGCTCCTGGAGGCGGGGGCGCTCGACGTCGCCTTTTCCCCCCTGCAGATGAAGAAGAACCGCCCCGCCACCTGCCTCACCGTGATCGCGGACCCCGCCGACCTGGAAAAGCTCTCGGCCATCGTTCTCTCGGAATCGACCGCCATCGGCCTGCGCTACTACCCGGCCCGCCGCGTCACCGCCGCGCGTAGCTTAGAAACCCGGGAAACCACCCTGGGCGAGGTCGCGGTGAAGGTGCTGGAAACCGGGCGCGTGACGCCGGAGTACGACTCCTGCCGCAGAATCGCGCTGGAGAAGGGAATCCCGCTCATCGAGGTGTACCGCACCGTGGAAAGGGAGTGCGGTCAGGCATGAAACGCTTCGTCATCATTTCGGCAACCTGGTTCGGCACCGGCTTTTCCCCGTTCGCCTCGGGGACCGTGGGTACCCTCGGGGCGATACCGTTTTTCCTCCTCCTGTCGCGTATGCCGCTTGCGCTCTACCTGTTGACCTTGGTCGCCTTCACCCTCTTCGCCTGCTGGAGCGCCGGCTTCGGCGAGGAACTCTGGGGCGAGCACGACTCCGGCAAGATAGTGATCGACGAGGTGGCCGGGTATCTCGTCACCATGATCGCCGTCCCCCCCACCTGGCAGGGGGTGCTGATCGGGTTCCTGGCCTTCCGCTTCTTCGACATCCTGAAGCCGCAGCCGGCGCGCTGGTTCGACCGGTCGCTCAAAAACGGCTACGGGGTGGTGCTCGACGACGTCATGGCGGGGCTCTACGCCTGCGCGACGACGCACCTGGCCCTGAGGTTCCTATGAGGGTGGCGGTTCTTTCCATAGGGGACGAGCTTCTCTCCGGCGAGGTGGTGGACACCAACGCAAGCCACATCGCCGACCGGCTCTTCCAGGCGGGGGGGCGGGTAGAGCGGCACCTGACCGTCCCCGACGACGCGGAGGCGATCGCCTCCGCCCTCACGGAGCTCGGCGCGCGCAGCGACGCGGTTATAGTCACCGGGGGCTTGGGCCCCACCCCGGACGACTTGACCGCCGAGGCCGCGGCGCGGGCAGCCGGAACGGAACTGGAGCTCTCATCTGAAGCGCTTGACCACCTGGAGCGCTTCGCCCAGAGGATCACCGGAGAGCTGCACCCGGCCAACCGCAGGCAGGCGCTTCTCCCCAAAGGGTGCAGGCTGATCCCCAACCCTTTGGGAACCGCCTTGGGCTTCGTGGTCCGCATAGGTCAGGCCGACTGCTTCTTCATGCCCGGCGTCCCCTACGAGATGGAGCGGATGCTGGAAGAGACGGTGCTCCCGGAGCTTACCGGCAGGTTCGAAGCCGGCTGGCAGCGGGTGACGCTGAAGCTTTTCGGCATCGCCGAGGCTGCCATCGCGGAACTTCTGGAGGGGGCGATTCCCGAAGGGTCCCCGGTGCAGCTTGCCTACTGCGTGAAGTTCCCGGAGATCCACCTGATCCTGCGGGCCACGGCCAGCGACGCGCCCTTCTTGCAGCAGGCGGCCGGCGAGCTGCGGCAGCGCCTTTCCGCCTATCTCTTTGCCGAGGACCGGGAGGAGATGGACGACCGGCTGGCGCTTTTGCTGCGGGAAAGCGGTCTCACCCTGGCGCTGGCCGAATCCTGCACCGGCGGCATGATCGCCGCCCGCATCACCGCCGTCGCGGGAAGCTCCGCCTATTTCCTGGAAGGAAACGTCACCTACAGCAACGAGGCGAAGACCAGGATGCTGCAGGTCCCCGCCCCCCTGATAGCGGAGCACGGCGCGGTCAGCGCCGAGGTCGCCCGCGCCATGGCGGTCGGGGCGAGGGAGGCGGCGGGAAGCGACCTGGCGTTGTCGGTGACCGGCATCGCCGGCCCGGACGGGGGGACCCCCGAAAAGCCGGTCGGCACCGTCTACCTGGCCCTTGTCGACCAAGGCTCTTGCCGGGTCGAGCGCTTCAACTTCCAGGGCGACCGCGACCGCGTCCGTTCCATCACCTGCTTCACCGCGCTCGATTGGCTGCGCCGCTACCTCCTCACACGGAAGACGACACCAGGCCGGGGTTGACCGGTCACAACAAGTTGCCGGTACAGAGGACACGTTCTTGCACTTCGCACCGTTCCTGCTCATAGCCGTTTGCGAGCTGATATTGCTCTTCATCGGGAGGCGCACCCCGCTGCCGGGGTGGCTGCACCTTGGCGTCTTGGTCACGGTTACCGCCGTGCTCCTCTTTGTCGCCGCCCGGGCCTGGAAGCGGCAGCTCCGCGTACAGGAAGGGCTGAAGCGCGAGTTGGAGGAGATGCGGCTGGAAGCGGTGAAAAGCGCCCGCCGCTACAAGAGCCTCCTGGAGGGGGCGGGCAACGCCATCTTCATCTTCAGCGCCGACACCGGTCTTTTGGAGGAAGAAAACCGCGTGGGACGGGAGCTTTTGGGTTTCAGCAAGGAGGAGCTCGACTCCATCCAGGCGCGCGACCTGTTGCATCCCGACGAGCATGAGCGGTTCCGCTGCTTCCTCTACCAGGTGAAGCGCAACGGGCGCGGAGAACTGGACTCGGTCCGGATCAGGAAGAAAAACGGCACCTTCTTCCTGGCCGAGATCAATGCCCGGCTCATCGACTTGGGGGACGAGCAGGTGGCGCACTGCCTCATGCGCGACATCACCAAGAAAAGGCGCACCGAAAAAGAGATCTGGCAAAGAAACCGCGAGCTTTCCATCCTCAACGACATACTCACCGGCATGAACCATTCCGCCGACCTGGAACAGGAGCAGCAAAGAACCCTGTGGGAGATCATGGAGCTCTTCGACGCAGGGGGGGGCACCATGCACCTGTACCGCGGCGACCAGGGAAGCGCCAGGCTTTGCGCCAGTTGCCACGTCTCTGCCGAATTGGAGCAGCGCCTCTCCCAAAGCCTCGCCCAAGACCCGGAGCGCTTCCTGAAGGTGAAAAGGCTGAAGGCGCCGCAGATGAAGGAGTTGGGCGCCGCCGCGGAGGGATGGCAATGCCTCACCTCGGTCCCCATCAGCGCGCAGGAGCACCTGGTCGGCGTAATGCACCTCATGCATCGCGACCCCTGCCGCTACAGCGCCGAAGAAATCCGCTTCCTGGAAAGCGTCGGCAAGCAGATGGGTAACATCATCGAGAAAGGGAGGCTCTTCGCCGAGCTGAACTGGAAAAGCGGCGAACTGCTCCGCTCGCACCGCCTTTTGGAGAAGAGCAGCCACAACCTCTCCGTTTCCGAGATCCGGCTCAAGCAGAATCTGGCCTTGGTGGAGCAGGCTAGCCTGGAGCAGAACCGGCTGGACCGGATGAAGAACCAATTCCTGGGGATGGTCTCCCACGAGTTCAACACCCCGCTCACCAGCATCATCTCCGGCGTCGAGCATCTGCTGCAAAACGGCTGGCACAGCGAGCAGGAGGCGCGCTCCGTGCTGGAACTGGTGCGGGACGGCGGGCTCAGGCTGAAGGGGCTGGTCGCCGACCTTTTGAAGCTGATCAAGGTGGAGGCCAGGCGTGGTGCGCTGGAGACCTCGGCGGTGCACCTGCGGCATTTCCTGGACGAACTCGCGGCGCAGTTGCAGCCGCAGCTGGAAGAGCGGGGTCAGCGCGTCACCCTGGCGGGGTTGGAAGAGCTCCCGTTCTTCGATGCGGACCGCAACTACCTGGAGCGCGTCTTCGGCGAGCTTTTGCAAAACGCCATCAGGTTCAGCCCACACAAAGGGGAGATCCTGGTGACCGGGCGGGTGGTGGACCGCCCTGCCCTCCTGGAGCGCAGGGAAACCCTGGAGCGCTTCAACCCCGAGTTCCTCAGGCGCTGCGGCGAACGCTGCTATCTGGAAGTGGAGGTGCGGGACAACGGCATCGGCATCCCCCCCGAGGAGCAGCAGGGGATCTTCGGGATCTTCTACGAGGTCGGCGAGATAAGGCACCACTCCAGCGGCATGAGCCGCGAGCAGGGAAGAGGGGCGGGGTTAGGTCTCGCCATGGTGAAGGGGATGGTGGAGGCCCACGGCGGGATGGTGTGGGTGGAGAGTGCGGGAGGAAGCTCCTTCTTCCTGGTCCTTCCCCTGGAGCAGGAAGCGATCCAGCCGGCGCTGTTCTGAACGGCCGAAAGGCCGTTCAACGTTCAACGTTCGACGTTTAAGATCGAGATTGAGATTGAGATTGAGATTGAGATTAAGTGAAGGCGAACAGGCATGAACAGCAAGAAACGGTTCAACGTTTGGACGTTGAATCCGATATGGAGAAGGGGCCGTAGCGAGGTGGACGATCTGGCGGAAAGGCGCCTCGAACCTTGAACGTTGAACCTTGAACGGTTTTTACTCGTTGAAAACCCGCTCCGGGTTGTGCTATTGGTGATGGGATTTTTTACCGGACAACGACCTGCTTTTGTGCAGGCTACAGGAGATATAGACGATGCTCGACAAGGATAAAGCGGAAAAGGCCCTGGACCTGGCGATGAGCCAGATTGAAAAGCAGTTCGGCAAAGGGGCCATCATGAGGCTCGGCAATGAAGAGGCGCTTCCCGACATCGCCTCCATCCCGACCGGGTCGCTCTCGCTCGACATCGCGCTCGGCGTGGGAGGGGTGCCGCGCGGCCGCGTGATCGAGATCTTCGGACCGGAATCCTCCGGCAAGACCACCCTGGCCTTGCACGTCATCTCCGAGGCGCAGAAGCTGGGCGGAATCGCCGCCTTCGTGGACGCCGAGCACGCCCTCGATATCGGCTACGCCAGAAAGCTCGGCGTGAAGACGGACGACCTCCTGGTCTCCCAGCCGGATACCGGCGAGCAGGCGCTGGAAATCGCCGAGACCCTGGTAAGAAGCGGCGCCATCGACGTCCTCGTCGTAGACTCCGTGGCCGCCCTGGTCCCCAAGGCTGAGATCGAGGGGGACATGGGTGACTCCCACATGGGTCTGCAGGCGCGCCTCATGTCCCAGGCGCTCAGGAAGCTGACCGGCATCATCTCCAAGAGCAACTGCTGCGTCATCTTCATCAACCAGATCAGGATGAAGATCGGCGTCATGTTCGGCAACCCCGAAACCACCACCGGCGGCAACGCGCTCAAGTTCTACGCCTCGGTCCGCATGGACATCAGGAAGATCGCGGCGCTCAAGCAGGGCAACGACATGATCGGCTCCCGCACCCGCGTCAAGGTAGTGAAGAACAAGGTCGCCCCCCCCTTCAAGGAAGTCGAGTTCGACATCCTCTACGGCGAAGGGATCTCCAAGGAAGGGGACATCCTGGACCTCGCCGTGGAGCGCAACGTGGTTGAGAAAAGCGGCGCCTGGTTCTCCTACGGCAAGGAGCGCATCGGGCAGGGGCGCGAAAACTCCCGCCTGTTCCTGAAGGAGCACCCGGAGATCACCGCCGAAATCAGGGAAAAGCTGGTCAACCCCCAACAAGACGCCGCAACTCCCGGCGCAGCCTAAACCATGGAACTTAACGAGATCCTCGGCATAGCCATGAAGGCGAAGGGGTCCGACATCCACCTGAAGGCGGGGCTTCCCCCCATCGTCAGGATCGACGGCGCCTTGCGCGCCATCCCCAACGCCGACCGGCTCTCGACGGACGCAGTCAGGACAATGGCGTTCAACATCATGAACGAACGCCAGAAACGGATCTTCGAGGAAAACTACGAGGTCGACCTGTCCTACGGTGTCCCGGGTCTCGGGCGCTTCCGCGTCAACGTCTTCGCCCAGCGCGGCACGGTCGCCCTGGTTCTGCGCGCCATCCCGATCGCCATCCCGACGCTCGAAACGCTGAACCTGCCGCCGGTGCTGAAAAAGCTGGCCCTGGAGCAGCGCGGCCTGATCCTCGTCACCGGCACCACGGGGAGCGGCAAGTCCACCACGCTTGCCTCCATCATCGACTACATCAACGAGCACCGGACCTGCAACATCATCACCATCGAGGATCCGGTCGAGTACCTGCACAAGGACAAGAAGAGCCTGATCAGCCAGCGCGAGGTCGGCTTCGACACCCTGACCTTCGGCAAGGCGCTCACTTCGGCGCTACGCCAGGACCCGGACGTGATCCTCGTGGGCGAGATGCGCGACTACGAGACCATCGAGACGGCGCTCACCGCCGCCGAGACCGGCCACCTGGTCCTCTCCACCCTGCATACCCTGGACGCCGCCGAAACCGTCAACAGGGTCATCTCCGTCTTCCCCCCTTACCACCAGAGGCAGGTGAGGATGCAGCTGTCGGGGATACTGAAAGGGGTCATCTCCCAAAGGCTCGTGCCGCGCGCCGACGGCAAGGGTCGCGTCCCGGCGGTCGAGGTCCTGATCGGCACTGCGCGCATCAGGGATTGCATCGACGACAAGGAGAAGACCAAGCAGATTCCCGAGGCGATCGCCCAGGGGTTCACGACCTACGGCATGCAGACCTTCGACCAGTCGCTCATGCAGCTTATGACCAAGAACCTGATCAGCTACGAGGAAGCCATGAGGCAGTCGAGCAACCCCGACGACTTCGCCCTCAAGGTCTCCGGCATCTCTTCCACCTCCGACTCCAGCTGGGACGAGTTCACCAGCGAAGAGCCCTCCGCAGACGGCGGCGAGATGAATATCGAGAAGTACTAGGTGCAGCGGGGAAGCGCCTTCGACTGCTGCCTGAGGGTGCTGGCCCTGCGCGACCACGCCGAGGCGGAACTGCGCAGGAAACTGGAAAGGAAGGGTTACCAGGAGGAAGAGGTCGAGGCGAGCGTCGTCCGGCTGAAGGAACTTGGTTACCTCGACGACCTCCGCTTCGCCCGTGCCTTCGCCGCCTCGCAGCTTAGAAACGGCAAGGGGTACGGGGTGCGGCTGAAGATGGAGCTCGCCCGTCGCGGCGTCGCCGCAGCCATCGTCGACGAGGTGCTCAGCGAGCTGGCACAGGAGTACGGCGAGTCCGATCTGCTGGCCCAGGTGATGGAGCGCCGTTACGCCTCCTTCGACCCAACGACCGCGACGGACAAGGAAAAGCGCAAGGTGATCGGCTACCTGCAGCGGAAGGGATTTTCCCTCTCGGCGATTTTCAAGAAGCTTGACGGGCACGGCTGCTGCGACGAGTAACCGCCAAACCACCCTCACCCCAACCCTCTCCCAGGGGGAGAGGGAGTATGGACGAATTTAATCCCCAAGCCCTGTACAGAGGGAGCGGGGAATTTGAAGATGACCATTTAATTCCATTTTGAGGTTTTTTTATGACAGGCAAAGAGATCCGGGCTCAGTTCTTCAACTTCTTTCAGAAAAAAGGGCATGCCCTTGTGGAGAGCTCGAACCTCATCCCACGCAACGACCCTACCCTCCTCTTCACCAACGCCGGCATGAACCAGTTCAAGGACGTCTTCCTCGGCATGGAGAAAAGGGATTACCTGAGGGCGGTCTCCTCCCAGAAATGCGTGCGCGCCGGCGGCAAGCACAACGACCTCGAGAACGTGGGTCGCACCGCCAGGCATCACACCTTTTTCGAGATGCTGGGGAATTTCTCCTTCGGCGACTATTTCAAGAAGGAGGCGATCGGCTTTGCCTGGGAATTCCTGACCAAGGAACTCGGCCTCTCCAAGGACCGCCTCTACGTCACCGTCTACACCGACGACGACGAAGCGGCCGACATCTGGCACAACCAGGAAGGGGTGCCGCGCGAGCGCATCTACCGCTTCGGCGAGAAGGACAACTTCTGGTCCATGGGCGACACCGGCCCCTGCGGCCCCTGCACCGAGATCTTCTGGGACAACGGCCCGGGAACCGGCTGCGGCAGCCCCGACTGCGCGGTAGGATGCGATTGCGACCGCTACATGGAGATCTGGAACAACGTCTTCATGCAGTTCAACCGCGGCAAGGACGGCGTCCTGACCCCGCTCCCGAAACCTTCCGTCGACACCGGCATGGGCCTTGAGCGCATCTCGGCCGTCATGCAGGGGGTCACCTCCAACTACGACACGGACCTCCTGCAGGGGATCATCCGCCACATCGAGCAGGTCTCCGGGAAGAAGTACCGGGACGACGAGAAGGATGACGTCTCCATGCGCGTCATCGCCGACCACGCCCGCGCCGTCACCTTCCTGATCTGCGACGGCGTCCTCCCCAGCAACGAGGGGCGCGGCTACGTGCTCAGGCGCATCATGCGCCGCGCCGCCCGCCACGCGAAGATGCTGGGAATCGCCGAGCCGGTCCTCTTCCGCATCGTCGACGCGGTGAACATGATGATGGGCGACGCCTACCCGGAGCTTCTGGAGCGCGAGCATTACGTAAAGAAGGTGATCCTGGCCGAGGAGGAGCGCTTCATCGAGACCCTCGACCGCGGCCTCGCCATCTTGAACGAGGAGACGGCGGCGCTCAAGGCCAAGGGAGAGAAGGTCATCTCCGGCGAGGTCATCTTCAAGCTCTACGACACCTTCGGCTTCCCGGTCGACTTGACCGCCGACATCGTCGAGTCCGAAGGATTCACCCTCGACGAGGACGGCTTCGCCCTCTGCATGGAGAAGCAGCGCGTCAAAGCGAGGGAGAACTGGAAGGGGTCCGGCGAGCAGGGGCTGGCCGACATCTACAAGGAGCTGCACGGCACCGGCATCACCACCGACTTCCTGGGCTACAGCGAGCAGACCGCCTTCTCCACCATCAGCGCCATCGTCAAGGGTGGGACCCTGGTCGAAGAGGCGAGCGCCGGCGACGAGATCGAGATCGTCACCGCGGCGACCCCGTTCTACGGCGAGTCCGGCGGGCAGGCCGGCGACACCGGAACCATCTCCACCGGCTCCGGCCACATCGAAGTGACCGGCTCCACCCGCCCCTTCACCGACCTCATCGTGCACCGCGGCCGCGTGGTCTCCGGCGCCGTCAGGACCGGCGAAGCGGCAGACCTGAAGATCACCGTCGCCAACCGCGCCGCAACGGCCAGAAACCACACGGCGACCCACCTCTTGCAGGCGGCGCTCCGGGAGGTGCTGGGCGATCACGTGAAGCAGGCAGGCTCCCTGGTGACCCCGGACCGGCTCCGCTTCGACTTCACCCACTTCACCCCGATGACCCAGGAGGAGATCCGCAGGGTCGAGATCCTGGTGAACGGCCACATCATGGGGAACTCCACGGTTGAGTCCCGCGAGATGCCGGCGGCAGACGCGCTTGCCGCAGGCGCCACAGCGCTCTTCGGCGAGAAGTACGGCGACGTGGTCCGCGTGGTCAAGGTGGGAGACGTCTCCAGCGAACTCTGCGGCGGCACCCACGTCCACGGCGCCGGCGAGATCGGCTTCTTCAAGATCATCTCCGAGGCGGGGATCGCCGCGGGGGTCCGGAGGATCGAGGCGCAGACCGGCAGCGGCGCGCTGGCGGTGGTGCACGGAATGGAAGACGAGCAGCGCGGCATCGCCACCCTTCTGAAGGCTGAAGGGGGAACCGTCCTGGACAAGGTCGAGAAACTGGTGGCCGGCCAGCGCGAGCTGCAAAAGGAGCTCGAAACGCTGCAGGCGCGTCTGAACGCCTCCAAGTCCGCAGACCTGATCCAGCAGGTGCGCGAGCAAAACGGCATCAAGATCCTGTCGGTAAAGGTCGACGGGGACGCTAAGGGGTTGAGGGAACTCTCCGACACGCTGAAGCAGCGCATCGGCTCCGGCATCATCGTCCTTGGGACCAGCGACGCCGCGAGGGCGAACCTCCTGGTGGCGGTGACGGCCGATCTCTCGGCGCGCTGGAAGGCGGGGGACATCATCAAGGCCATCGCCCCGATAGTCGGGGGCAACGGCGGAGGAAAGCCCGAGCTGGCGCAGGCGGGAGGCTCCAAGCCGGAACACCTGGCCGAGGCGCTAGAGGCGGTGTACCAGATAGTGGGGTAAAAACTCCCCCCTCCTGACCTCCCCCCTCTTAACCAGTCCCCTCCCCTGGAGGGGGAGGGTTAGGGAGGGGGAAGCGCTGCGGCCCTTTCGACCAAAGCAAACGCAGGCGACCGCCAGTTACAAAAACAAGATCATCCCGGGACATGCCGATGCTGCAACTGACCCCAAACCCGAACCAGTCCCTCCAGTTGGAGATCGAGAAGAAAACCGTGCTTATCGTCGACGACGAGGCGGTGATCCGCGACCTCTGCAAACGGGTGCTGCACGACTACGACGTCATCGAGGCGGGGGACGGGGCAGAGGCGCTGGAGATCTTCCACAAGGGGGGGGTCGACGTCATCCTCACCGACGTGATGATGCCGGAAATGGACGGGCTTGAGCTCCTGAAAAACCTGAAGGAGCGGGAGCCGACCGTGGTGGTCATCATCATGACCGGCTTCGCCGACAAGGAACTGATCCTGAAGGCGCTCAAGGCGGATGCGGACGACTTCATCACCAAGCCGCTCAACCTGCTGCAGCTAAAGAGCGCGGTCGACAAGGCGCTGGTGAAAAAGGCCCTCAAGGAAGAGATCGCGAACCTGAAGAGCGTCGACAGCTTCAAGACGCTCTTTCTCTCCATGATCTCGCACAAGTTCCGCACCCCCATCACCTCCATCTCGCTCTTCCTGCAAAACCTCGCCTCCGGCGTGATAGACACGCGCGACGAAGGGGCCAGAGAGCACATTGGCCTCGTGTACGACGAGGCGTGCTACCTGGGCAACCTGGTGAGCGAACTCCTCGCCTTTTCCTCGTTCATGAACGGCAACAGCGATCTGCACTTGGAGCCGTGCGACCTGAAGGATCTCATCCCCTCGCTCATCAGTGACTCGAAGGAGTGGCTGACGAAACCAGGGGTCGCCCCGCAGAGCGACCTGGAAGAGGTACCCGAGCTGAGGCTCGACCGCGAGAAGATCGCCTTCGCGCTGCAGCAGGTGATCGACAACGCCATAAAGTTCTCCAAGGATACCGGACTTGTCTGCGTCACCATGAGAAACCGCGCCGGCAGTTGCCAGATCTCGGTGGAAGACAACGGCATCGGCATACCCAAGGAGCAGTTGCCCAAGATCTTCGAGAAGTTCTACCAGGTGGACGCCGATCGGACCGGGCAGGTCCGCGGCTTCGGCCTCGGCCTTTTCTACGCCCGCCTGTTCATCAGGATGCACGGCGGCAGCATCAGCATCGAAAGCGAGCTGAATGTCGGCACCCGCGTCCTCATCAGCATCCCCCACACTACCAGTCAAAGCCCCTGATAGATCGTAGCATCGGCCTTTCAGTCAAACCCTCTTTGAAGTTGATTATTTCCCTCTATCTGCTATATTAACGTCTTTCAAAACGGCCATAAACTATGAAAGAGGCGCCAATGCAGCAACTCATAGAAAAGGCGAGCACACTCATGGAGGCGCTCCCTTATATCAGACGTTTTTCCGGCAAGACTATCGTCATCAAGTACGGCGGCCACGCGATGGCTGATGAGAAGCTCAGGAAGTCTTTCGCACTCGACGTCATCCTGCTCAAATACATTGGCATCAATACCGTGGTAGTACACGGCGGCGGTCCGCAGATAAACGAGACACTGAAGCGCTACGGCATAGTGTCAGAGTTCGTGAAGGGGATGCGCGTCACCGATAAAGAGACGATGGGCGTCGTGGAGATGGTCCTGACCGGGCAGGTCAACCGCGAGGTGGTGGGATACATCAACCAGAACGGCGGCCGCGCGGCCGGACTCTCCGGCAAAGACGGCGACCTCTTGATCTGCGAGAAGCTGCTGCAGGAAGTAAAGAGCGAAGACGGCAGCACCGAGACGGTCGACATCGGTTTCGTCGGCGACGTAGTCGAGGTGAACCCCGCCATATTACAGGCATTGGAAAAGGGGGGCTTCATACCGGTCATAGCGCCGGTAGGAGTAGGTCGAGCCGGGGAGAGCTACAACATCAACGCCGACGTCGTGGCCGGCAAGGTCGCGGCCGCCCTTAACGCCGAAAAACTGATCCTTTTGACCGACGTCTCGGGAGTGAAGAGCAAGGAGGGGGAACTCCTCTCCAGCATCCCGCTCGCCGATGTCCCCGCCCTCATCGACAACGGCACCGTCACCGGCGGGATGATCCCCAAGGTCACCTGCTGCACCGACGCGCTTGCCGCCGGGGTCAAGAAGGCCCACATCGTGGACGGCCGGATCGAGCACGCGATCCTGCTGGAGATCTTCACCAACGTCGGGATCGGGACGGAAATACAGGCTTAACTGCCAACTGCCGTTCAACGTTCAATGTTCGACAAAATTCGAGCCAGTAGAAGCCTCACCGTACGGCGCCGTCACAGTGAGAAGGACAACTAGCCCACGCCCCCCTCGAACGTTGAACATCGAACCTCGAACAGTTTTGGGATGGATGGTACGGCGCCGTCACAGTGAAGAGACAACGCTGCCGACGCCGCCTCTCGAACGTTGAACCCGGAACGTTGAACGGTTTCTAGGAGATTCTATGAATTCAGCAGCATGGATGGAAAAAGCTGACAAATATATCATGAAGACCTACGGCCGCTATCCGCTGGTCCCGGTGAAGGGCGATGGATGCTACCTGTGGGACGCGGACGGCAAGAAGTACCTGGACTTCCTCGCGGGGGTCGCGGTGAACAACCTGGGGCACTGCCACCCGAAGGTGACGGCGGCCCTCGCCAAGCAGGCGGCGGAGCTGATCCACTGCTCGAACTACTACCATATCCCGCAGCAGATCGAACTGGCCGAGCTTCTTTGCGGACTCTCCTTCGCGGACAAGGCGTTCTTCTGCAACTCGGGCGCCGAGGCTAACGAGGCGGCCATCAAGCTGGCCAGGAAGTACAGCCGCGAGAAGTACGGCGTCGACCGCTACGAAATCATCACCGCCATCTCCTCCTTCCACGGCCGCACCATGGCCACGGTCTCGGCGACCGGGCAGGAGAAGGTGCAGAAATTCTTCGATCCCCTGCTGCACGGGTTCCGCCATGTGCCGTTCAATGACGCCAAGGCGCTCAAGGAGGCCATCGGCCCCTGCACCTGCGCCATCATGCTGGAGCCGATCCAGGGCGAGGGTGGCGTGGTGGTCCCGGACGCCGCCTACTTCCAAAAGGTGCGCCAGATTTGCGACGAGAACAACCTGATCCTCATCTTCGACGAGGTGCAGGTGGGGATGGGCAGGACCGGGAAGATGTTTGCCCACGAGCACTTCGGCATCACCCCCGACATCATGACGCTGGCCAAGGCGCTGGCCGGCGGCGCCCCCATCGGGACCATGCTCGCCACCGAGAAGCTTGCGGCAGCCTTCTCCCCAGGAACCCACGGCTCCACTTTCGGCGGCAACCCGCTGGTCACCGCCGCCGCCGTCGCCACCATCAGGGCCATGCAGGAAGAAGGGGTCCTGAACCACTGCGAGGAGATCGGCGAGTACCTGATGGGCGAGTTGGAGGCGCTGAAGCATAAGTTCCCCGGGTTCATCACCGACGTGCGGGGCATCGGCCTCATGATCGGGGTCGAGCTTTCCATCCCCGGCGGCGACCTGGTGAAGACCGCCCTCTCCCGGGGGCTCCTCTTGAACTGCGCCCAGGAAAAGGTGCTCCGTTTCGTGCCGCCCTTGATCGTCGGAAAGAAAGAAGTGGACGAGATGCTCAGCATTTTGACCGGAATTCTGCAGGAACTTTAACTGCTCCCTCCCCCTCCCTTGACGGGAGGGGGAAGTTGATATGAGGTGCCGGCTCGGCCGGCACCATTAAAACTAGAAACGAGACCACACCACATGAAAAGAGACTTCCTCGCGCTGAGCCAGTTCTCGAAGGCTGAACTGGACGCGATCTTCCTGTTGACCAAAGAGCTCAAGGAAAAGCAAAAAAAGGGCGTCGAGCACCACCTTTTGAAAGGGAAGTCCCTCGCCATGATCTTCGAGAAGTCCTCCACCCGCACCAGGCTCTCCTTCGAGATCGGGATGTACCAGCTGGGAGGGCACCCGCTCTTCATCTCCAGCAAGGACTCGCAGATGGGTCGCGGCGAGCCGATCAAGGACACCGCCCGCGTCATGGCGCGCTACTGCGACGGCGTCATGATCCGTACCTTCGCCCAGGAGACGGTGGAAGAGTTCGCCAAATACGCCTCCGTCCCCATCATCAACGGGCTCACCGACCTGCACCACCCCTGCCAGATCATGGCCGACATCTTCACCGTGATCGAGCACAGGGGGGGGTACCAGGGGCTCAAGTTCGCCTGGATCGGCGACGGAAACAACATGGCCAACAGCTGGATCGAAGCCGCGGCCATCTTCGGCTTCGACCTGACCCTCGCCTGCCCCGAGGGGTACGACCCGAACCCGCAGGTGCTTGAGTGGGCGCAAAAGCACGCCAGCTCCAAGATCGTCGTCACCCGCGACCCGAAAGTCGCCGCCCAGGACGCGGACGTCTTGAACACCGACGTCTGGGCTAGCATGGGACAGGAAGAGGAGCAGAAGATCAGGGAGAAGGCTTTCGCCGGATTCCAGCTGAACGAGGAGCTCCTCGATCTCGCCAAGGGGAACGCCATGGTGCTGCACTGCCTGCCGGCCCACCGCGGCGAGGAGATCACCGACGACGTCATCGAAGGCCCCCACTCCGCGGTCTGGGACGAGGCGGAGAACCGGCTGCACGTGCAAAAGGCCATCATGGCCATTTTGATGAAATAATCGGACCGATCCAAACGATCCGACCGATCACACAAAGATAAGGAGAACCCATGGCAAAGAAAGAAGTGAAAAAGATCGTCCTCGCCTACTCCGGCGGGCTTGACACCTCCATCATCCTCAAATGGCTCAAAAACGAGTACGGCTGCGAAGTGGTCACCTTCTCCGCTGACCTGGGACAGGGAGACGAGCTGGAGCCGGTTCGCGAGAAGGCGTTCAAGACGGGCGCCGACAAGGTCTACATCGACGACCTGCGCGAAGAGTTCGTGCGCGACTTCGTGTACCCGATGTTCCGCGCCAACGCGATCTACGAAGGGTCTTATCTCCTCGGCACCTCCATAGCGCGCCCGCTGATCGCTAAGCGCCAGATGGAAATCGCCAAGATCGAAGGGTGCGACGCGGTCTCTCACGGCGCCACCGGCAAGGGTAACGACCAGGTTCGCTTCGAGCTCGCCTACTACCACTTCAACCCCGGCATCACCGTCGTGGCCCCGTGGAGGGAATGGAAGCTCAACTCCCGCCAGGCGCTGATCAACTACGCGAAGAGAAACGACATCCCGATCCCGATCACCAAGAAGCGCCCCTGGTCTTCCGACCGGAACCTTTTGCACATCTCCTTCGAAGGCGGCATCCTGGAGGATACCTGGCTGGAGCCCCCCGAGAACATGTTCGTGCTGACCAAGGCTCCGGAGAAGGCGCCGAACAAGCCGCAGTACATCGAGATCGAGTTCGAAAAAGGGAACGCGGTGGCTGTCGACGGCGTGCGCATGTCCCCGGCTGAGCTTTTGGCTCACCTGAACACCATCGGCGGCGAGCACGGCATCGGCCGCGTCGACCTCCTGGAGAACCGTTCGGTCGGCATGAAGTCCCGCGGCGTGTACGAGACCCCGGGCGGCACCATCCTGCGCGAGGCGCACATGGCCGTCGAGCAGATCACCATGGACCGTGAAGTCATGCACCTGAGGGACTCCCTGATCCCGCGCTACGCAGAGATGATCTACAACGGCTACTGGTTCTCACCGGAGCGCGAGATGATGCAGTGCATGATCGACGAATCCCAGAAGACCGTGAACGGCGTGGCAAGGCTGAAGCTCTACAAAGGTCACTGCCGCACCGTAGGCAGGAAATCCGAGAGCGACTCGCTCTTCAACCTCGACTTCGCCACCTTCGAGAAGGATCAGGTCTACAACCAGGCGGACGCCGAGGGCTTCATCAAGCTGAACTCCCTGAGGCTCAGGATCCGTTCGCTCATGCTGGCCAACAAGAACAAGTAAGGCAACTGGCAGTACAGGAGGGTCCATAGGGGCACGAAACCTTTCGTGCCCCTATCTCGCTTTATATGGAGCAAAACGAGTTCAAGGCGGGCCATATTGTCACCTCGGTGGTAGCCGTCATCATCGACACCGACGACCGGGTGCTTCTCACCAAGCGCAACGTCCCTCCCTTCCAGGGCGAATGGGTGATGCCGGGTGGGAAGATCGATCTCGGGGAGCCCATCGTAGCCGCGCTCAAGCGCGAGGTGTGGGAGGAAGTAGGCCTCGAAGTGGAGGTAGGGGAGTTGATCGACGTCTTCGAGCATGTGACGCCAGGCGAAGACAACTATCACTTCATCATAATCTATTACCGCTGCACCCCGCTTTACTGCGACGTGAAGCACAACCGGGACGAAGTGTCCGAGGCGCGCTGGGTAGCCGCCGAAGAATTGGCGGAGTACAAGATCCCCGCCGGCGCACGGTTCATTCTGGGAAAAACGTTTAAAACCGTTTAAAACCGTTTAGAACCGTTTAGAACCAATTGACAATTGATAATTGACAATTGACAATGGGAACCCCTTCTCAGCTCCACTGTCACTTGTCCATCTTCAACTGCCGCAGTTCTTTGTCATCATTTAGTGCAGCTACTTGTTCGTCAGTGCTCAGCTGTTCATTGTCAATCGTCAATCGTACATTGGTAAGTGAAGTTCAGCCGTTCGTTGTCAATTGTTGTGTTGGTGTTCAGGTTTTAGTTGTCAATTGTCAACCGTCAATTGGTTTACGGCCTTTCGTTGTCAATTATCAATTGTCAATTGTCAATTGGTTTACGGGGTTAGTGTGGTCAAGATCATCGAGAAACATGTCCAGCTCGATTTCCCCCTGGGCCATCACCTGCACTGTCTCATCGCCCAGATCCCGAACCGGCTGAGGCGCCGGGACCACCTCTTCACGCTGGAAAAGCCCGAAGAGCAGTGGCGCATGGTGCAAAGCGTGCTCGACCTCGTGGCGGCGGGCGACGGGAACCTGAAGCGGCTGCACTTTCTCATGTTCCCGGAAACTTCGGTACCGCTGTCGCACTTTGACGAGATGCTCTCGACCATCGAGCACAAGTTCCGCCCCAACACGGTGACCATGTTCGGCTTGGAACAGATCACCCTGGAGCAGTACCGCAGCCTGCTGATCCGGTTCCACGCGGACAACGCCGACGCCCTGGAATGCGTCGAGCACGACGTGGATTCCGGCGACATCCTCGGCATGCCGGTCAACTGGTGCTGCGTCGCCATCAAGGAATCGACCGGCAGGGTCCGGGTCTTCCTCGAAGCGAAGACGCACCCTTTCCGCGGCGAGGAGTTCCTGGACAAGGACCACGACCTGTACCGCGGGCGCCATTTCTACCTCTTCAGGGGGGAACCGGCCTGCTTCAACTTCATGACGATAATCTGCCTCGATTACCTCTACCGCGACCTCTACTCGTCCAACATCAAGCAGATCATCGATCACTCGAACCGGCTCTTTTTCACCATGAGGCAGTCCCTGGACGCCCTCTTCGTGATCCAGTGCAACCCGAAACCGGAGCACCGCTCCTATCGCGAGGTGCTCTCGGGCTTCTACGGCGAGTACCTTGAGGACACGCCGGGGGTGCGCGAAACGGTGACGCTCTTCGGCAACTGTTCCGACGAAAGCGAGATCCAGGGGGTCCGCTGCGCTCCCTGCTACGGGATTTCCTTCGTGGCTATCAGCGCGAAGCACAAGATGCCCCCTTACCAGGAGCGGGAGTTCTCCAGCGACGATTTCGACGGCGCGCCGGTCTGCCGCCTGCGCTTCAGCTCGGGAACGAGACTCTTCTATTTCAACCTCCCCCTGAACCACGAACTGGACCCGCGAACGTCCAGGGTTCCCCTCAAGGTGCACGCGGTGATGCGCTGGGCCGGCGAGGAGTGGGTCAAGGTGGGGGACGGCGAGGGGCAGTCCTCGCGGTAACCGGCAGATTTTTTTTAAAAGCACGCATCCCCCCTCCCCTTGCGGGAGGGGGTTAGGGGGTGGGGGTAGGCGCAACGACAGCGCTTATTGCAGCTCCACCCACCCCCCGGCCCCCTCCCGTCCAGGGAGGGAGGGGCGAAAACCAGCAGCAGGAGACAAACATGTCCAAAGACAAGCTGTGGGGCGGGCGTTTCACCCAACCCACCGACAAGTTCGTAGAAGAATTCACCGCCTCCATCAACTTCGATAAGCGCCTGTACCACCAGGACATCCGCGGCTCCATCGCCCACGCCACCATGCTGGGCAAGCAGGGGATCATCCCGGTTGCCGACGTCGAAAGCATCGTCTCGGGGCTGAAGACTATCCTGGAGCAGATCGAGGCGGGCGAGTTCGACTTCTCGGTCTCTTTGGAAGATATCCACATGAACATCGAGGCGCGGCTCTCCGAGAAGATCGGCGACGCCGGCAAGAGGCTCCACACCGGCCGCTCCAGAAACGACCAGGTGGCGCTCGACATCAGGCTCTACCTGCGGGACGAACTGGTGGAGGTCTCGGCGTACATCGACCTCCTGATCGACGCCATCATCCACCAGGCGGAGGAGAACCTCGGCGTGATCATGCCGGGCTTCACCCACCTGCAGACCGCCCAGCCGATCCTCTTCTCGCACCACATGATGGCCTACCACGAGATGCTCAAGCGGGACAAGGCGCGTATGGAGGACTGCCTGAAAAGGACCAACGTGCTTCCCCTGGGCGCAGGCGCCCTGGCCGGGACCACCTTCCCCATCGACCGCGAGTATGTGGCGGAACTCCTCGACTTCGACGGTGTCACCCGCAACTCGCTCGACTCGGTCTCCGACCGCGACTTCGCCATGGAGTTCTGCGCCGCCTCGTCGATCCTGATGGTGCACCTCTCCCGCTTCTCGGAGGAGCTGATCCTCTGGTCCACCAGCGAGTTCAAGTTCGTGGAGCTCTCCGACTCCTTCTGCACCGGCTCCTCCATCATGCCGCAGAAGAAGAACCCGGACGTCCCGGAGCTGGTGCGCGGCAAGACCGGCCGCGTCAACGGCAACCTGGTGGCCCTCTTGACCCTGATGAAATCGCTCCCGCTCGCCTACAACAAGGACATGCAGGAAGACAAGGAGCCGTTATTCGACACCATCGACACCGTGAAAGGGTGCCTCAAGGTCTTCGCCGACATGGTGCGCGAAATGAAGATCAACCCGGAGCGGATGAAGACCGCCGCGGCAGCGGGTTTCTCCACCGCGACCGATGTGGCCGACTACCTGGTGCGTAAGGGAATCCCCTTCCGCGACGCCCACGAGATCGTTGGTAAGACGGTGCGCTACTGCATCGAGAACGAGATGGACATCCCCGAGCTTTCGCTTGCCGAGTGGCAGCTTTTCTCCGGGCGCATCGAGGAGGACATCTTCGAATCGATCACCCTGCAGGCCTCGGTCAACGCCCGTCGCGCGACCGGCGGCACCGCGCTGGAGCGGGTGCGCGCGGAGATCGCCCGGGCCAAGGAAGGTAGGTAACCGGTGGCGGTCTTGAGGGGAATTTGCTGCGGCTTCATCCTGGCGGCGACGCTGGCGCTTCTTTCCGGCTGCGGCAAGAAAGGACCGCTGGTGCCGCCGGAAGCGCTGGTGCCGGCGCCGGTCACGAACCTGGCGCTGGCCCAGAAGGATGGACGGTTCCAGGTGAGATGGTCCGCGCCTTCGAAGCAGGAAGGGGGCGCCGCGCTTAAGGACCTGGCCGGCTTTCTCCTGTTCAAGCGCGTAGTGCTCCCCCCCAACGACGATTGCGAGGAATGCGCGACCGCCTACGGCGAACCGGTGAAGATAGAAATCGAGTACCCCAAGGCGGCAAAGCGCTCCGGGAACTTCTGGGTCTACGACGACCGCGACCTGACCACCGGGAAGCTGTACCAGTATAAGCTCCGCTCCTTCACGACGGCAGGTGTCCAGAGCAAGGATTCCAACCGGGTGCGCCGTACCGCGGCCATCCCACCGCTCCCCCCCGTGCTGGAGGCCGCATCCTCCGCCGAAGCGGTGACGCTTTCCTTTGTGGGGCTCCCCCCGGAGCAGGGAACGCCCGCCGGGTACAACATCTACCGCAGCAAGAAGGGGGAAGAGTTCCCCCTCTTCCCGCTCAACGCGACGCCGGTCACCGCCAACAACTACATAGACCACCTCCCGCAATTCGGCGTTCCCTTCAGCTATGCGGTCACGAGCGTCGCCACGGTAGGGGAAGAGACCGTAGAGAGCGCACCCTCAAACGTTGCGGAAGGTTCCCTGACGCTTCCTGAATAACCCCCTCTCCTTGCCTTTTTAAGAGGTTCATGATAATAACCGAGGGCACGAATTAACCTTTTCAGGCGCCGTCTGGGCGCCTTTTGGAGCGGTCATGAAGATCACAAGAGAACAGGTGGAGCATGTGGCGCGGCTCGCCCGGCTGGAGCTTTCCGAAGCCGAGCTGGACACCTTCACCGGGCAGATGGACTCGATACTTTCCTACGTGGAGAAGCTGAACGCACTGGACACCGAGGGGATCGTGCCGACCTCCCACGCGGTCCCGATGGAGAACGCCTTCAGGGCGGACGAGGCGACCGGCTCGATCGGCGTCGAGGCGGCCCTGGCCAACGCCCCCCTGCGCGCCCAGAGCTTCTTCAGGGTTCCCAAGGTCATCGAGTAAAGGCAGTCTGAGTCTGACAGGTCTGACAGCTGAGACTGACCACAAAATCGCTCAACACCGGAGTTTTGCAATGGAAATTTTCGACCTAACCATACACGAGCTGCATGAGAAGCTGAAGGCGAAGGAGGTCTCTTCCGTCGAGGCGACCCGCGCCATGCTGGACCGGATCGAGGCGGTGGACAGCCAGGTGAACGCCTACATCACCGTGACCCCGGAGCAGGCGCTGGTACAGGCTGAGGACGCGGACCGCCGCATCGCCGCTGGCGAAATCGCGCCTCTGACCGGCATCCCGGTCGGCCTCAAGGACATATTCGTCACCAAGGGAATCCGCACCACCTGCGGCTCGCGCATCCTGGAAAACTTCGTCCCCCCCTACGACGGCACAGCGGTAGCAAAGCTTAAAGAGCAGGGCGCGGTCATCGTCGGCAAGCTGAACCAGGACGAGTTCGCCATGGGCTCCTCCAACGAGTCGAGCTACTTCGGCCCCTGCAAGAACCCGTGGGATCTTTCCTGCACGCCGGGCGGCTCCTCCGGGGGCTCCGCCGCCGCCATCGCCGCACGCACCGCGACCGCGACGCTCGGAACCGATACCGGCGGCTCGATACGCCAACCGGCCTCGCACTGCGGCTGCGTGGGCCTGAAGCCGACCTACGGCAGGGTCTCCCGCTACGGCGTCATCGCTTACGCCTCCTCGCTGGATCAGGTAGGCCCGCTCACCCGCGACGTTACCGACTCGGCACTCCTTTTGGGAGCGGTGGCAGGTTACGACCCGATGGATTCCACCTCGGTCAACACCCCGGTCCCCGACTACGTCGCCTCCCTCGCCAAAGGCGTAAAGGGTATAAAGATCGGCCTTCCCAAGCAGTACTTCATCGAGGGTCTCGACCCGGACGTGAAGCGCGCCATGGACGAGGCGATCGCCATGTACAAGAGCCTCGGCGCCGACATTCGTGAAGTGAGCCTCCCCAACACCGAGTACGCCGTCGCCACCTACTACATCATCGCCACCGCAGAGGCTAGCGCCAACTTGGCCCGCTACGACGGCGTCCGCTTCGGGCACCGCGCAGAGGATGCCAGGGGCCTGGCGCAGATGTACTCCAAGAGCCGCGCCGAGGGGTTCGGCCCCGAGGTTAAGCGCCGCATCATGTTGGGAACCTACGCCCTTTCCTCCGGCTACTACGACGCCTACTACGTCAAGGCGCAGAAGGTGCGCACCCTGATCCAGCAGGACTTCCTGAACGCCTTTAAGGAAGTCGACGTGCTGTTGACCCCGATAGCGCCCACCCCGGCCTTCAAGATCGCGGAAAAGCTCGAGGACCCGCTGCAGATGTACCTCTCCGACATCTTCACCATTCCGGTGAACCTGGCCGGAACCTGCGGCATCTCCGTTCCCGCCGGGTTCAGCGCCGCAGGACTTCCCATCGGGCTGCAACTGGTAGGGAAACCGTTCGGCGAGCAGGAAATCCTCACCGCCGCGTACTCCTTCGAAAGGGAGACGCAGTGGCACCTGAAGAAGGCGCCGCTGTAAAACAAAGTCAAAACCATTGGCACGGAGAACGTCTGAGGACTTCTGAGAAAACCGTGAACCAGAGAATTTAAGACTCAAAGCCTTTAGCGGTTAAGACCAAAAGCCGTTGTTTGGTTTGCTCAGATTTCCTCAGATTTTCTCCTTGCTAACGGTTTTAGGTTTTTTGGAGCTATCTATGAAATATCAGGTCGTCATCGGGCTCGAGGTCCACACCCAGCTCACCACCAACACCAAGATCTTCTGCGGCTGCTCGACCCGCTTCGGGGCGGAGCCGAACTCCCAGACCTGCCCGGTCTGCCTCGGCTTACCAGGCGCGCTCCCGGTACTGAACCAGCAGGTGGTGGAATACGCCATCCGCGCCGGACTCGCCACCAACTGCTCCATCACCAAAAGGAACGTCTTCGCCCGGAAAAACTACTTCTACCCTGACCTCCCGAAGGGTTACCAGATCAGCCAGTTCGACCTCCCCATCTGCCAGCACGGCCACCTGGACATCGAGGTGGAGGGCGAAAAGAAACGGATCGGGATCACCCGCATCCACATGGAGGAGGACGCCGGCAAGTTGGTGCACGCTGACATCCCCGGGGTGGACGATTCCTGCGTCGACCTGAACCGCGCCTGCACGCCGCTACTGGAGATCGTCTCGGAGCCGGACATGCGCTCCCCGGACGAGGCAATCGCCTACCTGAAGAAGCTGCACCAGATCGTCATGTATCTGGGGATCTGCGACGGCAACCTGGAGGAAGGGAGCTTCCGCTGCGACGCGAACGTATCGCTCATGCCGGTCGGCTCCAACGTCTTCGGCACCCGCGCGGAACTGAAGAACATCAACTCCTTCAAGTTCATCAAGCAGGCAATCGAGTACGAGATTGAGCGCCAGGCCGAGATCCTCGACGACGGCGGCAAGGTGGTCCAGGAAACCCGACTTTTCGACCCGAACACCGGCACCACCCGCTCCATGCGCGGCAAGGAGGAGGCGCACGACTACCGCTACTTCCCGGACCCCGACCTGGTCCCGGTGATCATCTCGGACGACTGGATCGAGAAGGTGCGCGGCGGGCTGCCCGAGCTTCCCGAGGCGAAGCGCGCGCGCTTCATGTCGGAAGGAGGGGCCGTATTTGGCGGCTCTGCATTCGGACTCCCCGAGTACGACGCCGAGGTCCTGGTGGCAAGCCGCGAGCTGGCGCAGTACTTCGAGGACACGGTCGCGCTCTTCCCGCAGGCCAAGACCGTCTCCAACTGGGTCATGGGCGAAGTCACCCGCGCCCTCAACGACGACAACAACCGCTCCATCGCCGAGTGCCCGGTCACCCCGGCTCTCTTGGCCGACCTCCTGAAGCTGATGGAGAAAGGGACCATCTCCGGCAAGATCGCCAAGACCGTCTTCGACGAGATGTACAAGACCGGCAAGGCGTCGGAGAAGATCGTCGAGGAGAAGGGTCTGGTGCAGGTCTCCGACACCGGAGCCATCGAGGCCATGGTGGACGAGGTGCTGGAGAAGAACCCCGGGCAGGTAGCCGAGTACAGGGGTGGCAAAGAGACCCTTTTCGGCTTCTTCGTGGGCCAAGTCATGCGCGCCTCCAAAGGGAAGGCGAACCCCGCCGTCGTAAACGAACTGCTGCTAAAGAAACTCAACAGCTAACTACGACACCATCTTTCAGACCGAACAACCTGCTCCCCCCCCTCCCTTGACGGGAGGGGGTCGGGGGGTGGGTGAAGCTGCCACCGGATCAGCCGTGGCGCCTTCCCCCCCCACCCCGACCCTCCCCCGCCAGGGGGGAGGGAGCAAAGACAGTGCTTTCGAGGTAGACGATGTCCTTCAGAACCATAGAGTGGCGCGACAACAAGGTGATCATGATAGACCAGACCAGGCTCCCGGCCGAGGAGGTCTACAACGAGTACACCGACTTTCAGGGTGTGGCCCAGGCCATTCGCGGCATGGTGGTGCGCGGAGCTCCCGCCATCGGCATCGCCGCCGCCATGGGGGTCGCTCTCGGGGCGCGCGAGATCATCGCCGACAGCTTCGACACCTTCTACCGCCAGCTCGAAAACGTCTGCGAAGTGATCGGACGCACCCGCCCCACCGCGGTCAACCTCTTCTGGGGCCTGGAGCGGATGAAGCGGGTCGCCCTGCAGCATAAGGAGCTGAATCTCAACTCGATCCGGGAACTGCTGAAGGCGGAGGCGATCAGCATCGAGACCGAGGACCTCGCCATCTGCAAGGAGATCGGCAGGCACGGCGCCGCGCTGGTCAAGGAGGGCGCCTCCATCCTCACCCACTGCAACGCAGGCGGGCTGGCGACGGCAGGTTACGGCACCGCGCTCGGCGTCATCCGCGGCGCGCACGAGGCGGGCAAGGGGATCCGCGTCTTCGCCGACGAAACCCGCCCCTGGCTCCAGGGCGCGCGCCTCACCGCCTGGGAGCTGATGAAGGACTCGATCCCGGTGACGCTGATCTCCGACAACATGGCAGGCTGGCTCATGAAGACCGGCCAGATAGACTTCTGCGTGGTCGGCGCCGACCGCATCGCGGCGAACGGCGACACCGCCAACAAGATCGGCACCTACTCGGTCGCCGTCCTCGCCAAGGAAAACCGCATTCC
Source organism: Citrifermentans bemidjiense Bem (assembly GCF_000020725.1). Taxonomy (NCBI): domain Bacteria; kingdom Pseudomonadati; phylum Thermodesulfobacteriota; class Desulfuromonadia; order Geobacterales; family Geobacteraceae; genus Citrifermentans; species Citrifermentans bemidjiense. The sequence goes on from NC_011146.1 coordinate 4,171,975, forward strand.
GTTCTACGTCGCGGCCCCGATATCCACGCTCGACCTGAAGCTTGCCAACGGCGACCTGATCCCGATCGAGGAGCGCGCCTCCGAGGAAGTGACCCAGATCAAGGGGATCCAGATCGCGCCCGAAGGGGTTAAGGTAAGAAATCCCGCCTTCGACGTCACCCCCGCCCGCTACATCACCGGAATCATCACAGAAAAAGGGGTGGTGCGCGGCGATTACGAAAGGGAGCTGAAGGCGCTGGTCGGGCAATGACGCGCCGCCAGTCGGATCTGGCGGGGGCGCTCCTCGCCGCGCTGTCGCAGCGCCAGGGGAGCGGGCTCGCACAGCTGCTCGAACAGGGAGGCTACAGCTACGGCGCCCGCTCGGTGGAAAACCTGCGCCTGTTATCCGAACTGCTCCCCGGCGAGCGGCTGATCGAGGTCGCCATCGCCGCCTTGGCCACCCCCCTTCCCGACATGGCCTTGAACGGCCTGGAGCGCATCAGCACCGCCGTCCCCAACGATATCCTCCTGGAACTCTGCTCCCGCCGGGCGCTCCTCACCCAGTTGATGAACATCTGCGGTTCCTCCCCCTTCCTCACCAACCTCATCTGCCGCGACCCGTCGTCCCTCAAAAGGCTGTTCCTCGACCGCGAGATCATGTGCAGCCGCTCCGAGCCCGAGATGCTCGCCACCCTGCGTAGCCGCGTCCCCGAGGGGACCGGATACGCCGATCTCTTCGCGCACCTGCGCCGCTTCAAGTACTCGGAGATGCTGCGCATCGCGGCCCGCGACCTGAACGGGCTCTCCCCGCTGGAAGAGGTGACCGGGGAGCTCGCCTCTCTCGCCGCAGTGACGCTGCAGCTGGCCTACGAGGCGGCCCTTGCCGAGCTGGCCCGTGAGCACGGCACGCCGATGCAGACCACACCGGACGGCCAAGTGGAGGCGGAATTCACCATCATCGGCATGGGAAAGCTCGGGGGACGCGAACTCAACTTCTCCTCCGACATCGACCTGATCTACTTCTACTCCTCCGACAAGGGGGAGAGCACCGGCATTCCCGACGGGAGGGGGGGCTTCAAGGGAAAGCTCTCCCTGCACTCCTTCTTCGTGAAGCTCGCCGAGATGGTGAGCCGCGCCATCTCCCAGGTCACCGAGGACGGCTTCGTCTTCCGGGTGGATATGGGGCTGCGGCCGGACGGCAAGGCCGGCGACCTCGCCACCTCGATGCGCTCGGCCGAGGTCTACTACGAGTCCTGGGGGCAGTCCTGGGAGCGCGCCGCCATGATGAAGGCGCGCCCGGTTGCAGGATCCATCGAACTCGGGGAGGCGATACTCGCGGCCCTCACCCCGTTCATCTACCGCCGCTACCTCGACTACAACCTCATCGAAGACATGATGGCGATGAAGAAGAAGATCGACGCCTCGTTGGCGAGAAGCCAGGAGGGGGAGGTCAACATCAAGCTCGGGCGCGGCGGCATCCGCGAGATCGAGTTCTTCATCCAGGCGCTGCAGCTGGTATATGCCGGGAAGAACCCCAACCTGCGCGTGAAGAACTCGCTGGCCGCCCTGCAGACGCTCAGGCAGTCGCACATCATCAAGGAAGCCGACTGCGTCGCCCTCTCGGACGCCTACCGCTTCCTGCGCACCGTGGAGCACCGCATACAGGTGGTCCAGGAGCGCCAGACCCACGCCCTGCCGAGGAAAGAAGAAGAGTTGCGGGCGCTTGCCAGGCGCTGCGGCTACCTGAGAAAGGACGGGCTGCACCGTTTCAGCGAGACCCTGGAGCTGCACCGGCGTGGAGTCTCCGCCATCTACGGAGACCTATTCCTCTCCCGGGACGAGAAGATCAAGGAGGAGGTGCTCCCCGAGGTGCACTACTTCTTCGATCACAACGCCGACCCCGACCTGATCAAGGACATGCTGGAGGAGCGGCGGTTCGAGAACCCTGACGTCGCCTACGACAACCTCCTGGTGCTGCGCGACGGGCCAGCCAAGGTGAATCTCACCAACCAGGGGCGCCGCACCCTGGAGAAGATCGCCCCGCTCTTTTTGCAGGAGGTGTTCGCAGCGCCCGACCCGGACCTCGCGCTCGTCAACCTGGAGCGCTTCCTCTCCTCCACCAGGACCCGCGCCTCCATCTACGCGCTCCTCGCCGAAAACCGCGACATACTGAAGCTCCTCACCTCGCTGTTCGGGATGTCGGAGTTCCTCTCCAAGATCTTCATCGGTCACCCGGAACTCTTGGACAGCATGACCACGCGCGGCTACGCCTACCTGCAGAAGGAGCGCGCCGCCATGGCGCACGAGCTGGACGACTTCCTGACCCAGGCGGACGACTTCGAGGAGCAACTCGATGCCATGCGCAGCTACCGGCACGAAGAGTTCCTGCGCATCGGCATGAACGACGTCCACGGCAAGATGAAGCAGCCCGAGGTGGCGCGGCAGTTGACCGACTTGGCCGACGTCTGCCTGGCCGCGGCCTGCTGCCTTGCCACCGGCGAACTGGCCCGCTTCGGGCGCCCGATAGTCAAGGACGAGGACGGCTCCGAACGCGAGGCGACCTTCGCCGTGGTGGCCATGGGGAAACTGGGGGGCTTCGAGCTCAACTACCACTCCGACCTGGACATCATCTACATCTACGAGGGGCAGGGGTACACCGACGGCGAGAAGAGCATCACCAACCGCGAGTACTTCTCCAAGCTGGGGCAGAAGATCATCCTGGTGCTCACCACCCAGACCCGCGAGGGGTACGCCTACAAGATAGACACACGCTTGCGCCCTTCCGGGAACGCCGGCCCGCTGGTCACCTCGCTGGAGGCGTTCCAGGGGTACCACGAGGCCGAGGCGCAGATCTGGGAGCGCCAGGCGCTGACCAAGGCGCGGGTAACCTACGGCGACCCGGACCTGAAGCAGAAGATCGAGGGGATCATCGAGAAGACCGTGTATGGCGCCGGCGCCGACGAAACCGTCCGCAGCGAGATCCACCGGCTGCGCATGCGCATGGAGAACGAGCTCGCCAAGGAGACCAGCGGGAGCTACAACATCAAGACCGGCCGCGGCGGCATGGTCGACGTCGAGTTCATCATCCAGTTCCTGCAGCTTAAGTACGGGCGCGAGTACCGTGAAATCCGCAGCACCAGCACGCTGCGCGCCATGGATGCCATGCACCAGCTGGGGATACTTCCCGGGCGTGATTACCATGCCCTCTTCGACGGCTACAAGTTCCTGCGCCGCCTGGAGAACCGCCTGCGGATCATCCACGACTACTCGATGAACGACCTCGGCGGGCCGCTCAAGTACCTGAACAAGCTGGCCAGACGGCTCGGTTACGACCCTATGCTGAAAAACCCGGGGGAGGCGCTCATGGCCGACTACGAGCGCGTCACCGGCGCTGTTCGCGAGGTGTACGGGCGGGTGTTGGGAAGCGAAGGTATGTCCCCTCCCCCGGAGGGGGAGGGTTAGGGAGGGGGATATAACTAAAAAGGGGACAGGCTACTTTTTGAGATCAAAAAGTAGCCTGTCCCCCTTTTCAATGGAGGACGGATGGAAGTACGGATTTATTACGAAGATACCGATGCTGGGGGGGTGGTGTACCACTCCAACTACATCAGCTACATGGAGCGCGCGAGGACCGAGTTCCTCAGAAAGCACGGCCTCTCGGTGCGGGAGATGCACGACATGGGGATCATCTTCCCCGTGGTGTCGATAGAGGCGAACTTCCGGGCGCCGGCGCGGCTGGACGACCTTCTGGAAGTGCGGACGCAGATAGCGGCGCTGAAAAACAGCTCCTTCACCGCGGCGCAGCAGGTGGTGCGAAAAGAGGACGGGAAGCTCCTGGTCGAAGCGAAGGTGACGCTCGCCTGCGTGAACCCGGAGATGCGCCCCAGGCGCCTGCCGCAGGAGATCCGCGACCTTTTCAGCTCGCTGATGGAAGAGACCGCATAAACCTAAGGCACTCACCACAGAGGAAAAACAAAACGAGGAAAAACAAAAAACCGGAAAGCTTTTGGGGTTCAAACCCTAAAGCCTTTCGGTTTTTGTTTTTCCTCTGTGTATCCTCTGTGATCCCTCTGTGGTGAGTGCCTTTGCCTTTACTGCTGCTTCTGCGCCTTTTCCCTTCTCTCTTCCAGCACCATCTCTATGGCGAGAAGGAAGACGCCTACGCAGATGGCTGAGTCGGCTACGTTGAAGGCGGGCCAGTAATGCTCGTACCAGTGGACGTAGAGAAAGTCGATCACCTCGCCGAGCCTCACCCTGTCGATCAGGTTGCCTAACGCTCCTGAGAATATCAGCGAGAGGGAGAGGGCACTTACCTTCTGGTCATCCCGCAGTCGGCTTACTACCACGAGAATGACCACGACCGCCACGGCGGAGACCAGCAGGAAGAAGGGGAGCCGCCAGGAGGAGTTCGCCAGGATGCCGAAAGCCGCCCCCTTGTTGCGCAGGTAGGTGATGTTGAAGAACCCCTCGATAACGGTGATGGAGTCGTGCAACCGCATGGTCTTGTCGATGTAGACCTTGGTCACCTGGTCCAGGACCAGCACCAGCACGGAGACCGCCAGCAGTATGATGTACTTTGCTTTCATAGAGTCCTTAGAAGTTCTGTCTGAAAAACGCTCTATTTCACCGCGGCCAGGCATTTCGGGCAGAGGGTCGGATGCTCGCTGTCCTGCCCGATCTGCTCGTCGTAGCACCAGCAGCGCTCGCACTTCTCGCCCGGGGCGGCGGTGACGCCGACCTCCAGCCCTTCTATCCCTTCAGCCTGGTACACCTCGCCGCCGACCTGCGCGGCAAGCTCCGCCTTGGAAACGATGAAGATCTGCGCCAGTTCCCCGGCGAATTCCTTCAAAAGCGCCTCGGTATCGCCGCTGGCCTTGATGGCGACGGCGGCGTCCAGCGAATGGCCGATCACCTTCTTCACGCGGGCCAACTCCAGCGCTTTGGAGACCTCGGCGCGGACCTTGATGATCTTCTCCCAACGCTGCGCGAGCGCCTCGTCCTTGACCTCAGGCGCGAGCGCCGGGAACTGCGCCAGGTGCACGCTCGACTCGCGCGTGCCGGGCATCTCCGCCCAGACCTCTTCTGCGGTGAAGGAGAGTACCGGCGCCACCATGCGCACCAGGGCGTCGAGGATCAGGTACATCACGGTCTGGCCGCTTCTTCTCGCCACCGAGCTGCTCTTGCTGGTGTAGACCCTGTCTTTCAGGATATCGAGGTAGAAGGCGCTCATCTCGACGGTGCAGAAGCCGTTCACCGCGTGGTAGAGAATGTGGAACTCGCTGTCCTTGTAGGAGGCGAGCACCTTTTCCTTCAAGAGTTCCAACTGGTGCATGGCCCAGCGGTCCAATTCCGGCATGTCGGCGTAGGCCACCAGGTCGGTGTCCGGGTTGAAGTCGTTGATGTTGCCCAAGATGTAGCGGCAGGTGTTCCTGATGCGGCGGTAGCTCTCGGAGAGACGGGTCAGTATCTCCTGGGAGATGCGCAGGTCGTCGCGGTAGTCCTGCGCCGCAACCCAGAGCCTCAACACGTCGCCGCCGAACTTCTTGATGACGTCCTCGGGAGCGACCACGTTGCCGACCGATTTGCTCATTTTCCTGCCGGCACCGTCCATGACGAAGCCGTGGGTCAGCACGTTCTTGTAGGGCGCACGGCCGCGGGTGCCGACGCTCGCCAGAAGCGAGGAGTGGAACCAGCCGCGGTGCTGGTCGCTTCCCTCAAGGTACATGTCCGCCGGTGAGGAGAGGTTGTCGCGCAATTCCAGAACCGCTGCATGGGAAACGCCGGAGTCGAACCAGACGTCGAGGATGTCGGTTTCCTTGTCGAACTCGCTCTTGCCGCAGGAGGGGCAGCAGGTTCCTTCCGGGAGGAACCTGGACGCTTCCCAGTCGTACCAGATGTCGGAGGTGTGCTCGGCGAAGAGGTCGGCGATCTGGTGCATGATCTTGCCGTCGGCCAGCACGTTGCCGCAGCTCTTGCAGTAGAAGGCGGTGATGGGAACGCCCCAGGAACGCTGCCTGGAGACGCACCAGTCGGGGCGGTTCTCGATCATGCCGTAGATGCGCTCGCGCCCCCACTTCGGGATCCAGTTCACGCTGTTGATCGCCTCCAGCGCCTTGCCGCGCAGGTCGTTTCTCTCCATGGAGATGAACCACTGCTCGGTGGCCCTGAAGATGATCGGCTTCTTGCAGCGCCAGCAGTGCGGGTAGGAGTGGGAGATCTCCTTTTGCCCCAGAAGCGCCCCGACCTCGATTAGCTTCTCGATCACGTTCTTGTTGGCGTCGAAGACGAACTGGCCACCGAAGAACTGGATGTTCTCGTAGAAGCGGCCGCGGTTGTCGACCGGGTTGTAGATGTCGAGCCCTTCCTTTAGCCCCAGCTCGTAGTCTTCCTGGCCGTGGCCGGGAGCGGTGTGGACGCAGCCGGTACCGGCTTCCAGGGTGACGTGCTCGCCCAGGAGGATGACGGAATCCTGCTCGTAGAACGGATGGCGGGCAAGCCGCTTCTCAAGCAGCCTGGAGGGGAATTTCGCCAGCAGCTCGCCCTCGGCGCCGATCTCCTTCAGGAAGCTCTCCTTCAGGCCGTCCGCCACGATGACGACGTCGCCGCTCTCAAGCTTCAGCGCCACGTAGTCGAGGTCCGGGTGGATGGCGATGGCGAGGTTGGCAGGGAGCGTCCAGGGGGTGGTGGTCCAGATCACCATGGAGGCCTTTTTGCCGGCGAGCTCGGGGACGACGCTACCGAGCTCCTCCTTGAGCGGGAACTTCACGAACACGGAGGGGGACTTGTGGTCGGCGTACTCGACCTCGGCCTCGGCGAGCGCCGTGCCGCAGGAGGAGCACCAGTGCACCGGCTTCTTCCCCTTGTAAAGCCCGCCGTTTTCGGCGAAGCGCGCCAGTTCTCTGGCGATGGCCCCCTCGTAGCTCGCGTTCATGGTCAGGTACGGGGTATCCCACTCGCCGAAGATCCCCAGGCGCTCGAACTCGGCGCGCTGTATGGCGACGAACTTCGCGGCGTACTCGCGGCAAAGCTTGCGCATCTCGAGCTTGGAAATCTCGTGTTTCTTGCTCCCCAGGTTCTTCTCCACCTGCAGCTCGATGGGGAGCCCGTGGCAGTCCCACCCCGGGACGTAGGGGGCGGCGAAGCCTTCCATCCTCTTGCTCTTGAGGACGATGTCCTTGAGGATCTTGTTTAGGGCGTGGCCGATGTGGATGTGGCCGTTGGCGTAGGGAGGTCCGTCGTGCAGGACGTAGCGCGGCTTCGACTTGCCCGCCTCTTCGATCTTCTTGTCTATCTCCACCTGCTCCCAATGCTTGAGCATCTCCGGCTCGCGTTGGGGAAGATTCCCTTTCATAGGGAAGTTTGTTTGGGGCAGGTTCAATGTTTCTTTGTAGTCCATGTTACGGCCTCCGCACTGTCAGTTAAAGCCCTGAGAGAAACGACATAAACTACTAGCTATATCGCATAATGTCAATGGCAAACGGGGATTTCCGCCAGTTTCACGGGGTTGTGGAGGTGGCTTGAGAGGGCGATTTCCATGCGAAGGTGGCAAACGCCGACGGAATGGTGTATATAGCGTTGGCGCCGTGGCACTTGGCACTGCTTTTACCTTACGCCGCCAGCGTGTCACTGTCTCAAAGGAGTTCTATGACCCACAAAACTCAGGATTCATTCTGGGGCGGAATCGTGAAAGCACTCGGCCTCGTCTTTGGTGACATCGGCACGAGCCCCATATACACACTCACCGTCGTTTTCACCTTGACCAAGCCGACCCATGCCAATGTCTACGGCATCCTCTGTCTTGTATTCTGGACCATGACCATTCTGGTGACTGCGGAGTACGCCTGGCTCGCCATGAGCCTCGGCAAGAAGGGGCAAGGCGGCGAGATCGTGCTTCGGGAAATCATCATCAAGCTCTTCAAGCAGGGGCGGGTGCTGGCCTTCGCCGGGTTTCTCTCCTTCCTCGGGGTTTCGCTTCTCTTGGGGGACGGGGTCATCACCCCCGCCATCTCCATACTCTCCGCCGTCGAGGGCCTTTTGCTGATACCGGGGCTGGAGGCGACGAGGCAGGGGGTGCTGGTCGTCATCGCGGCACTGATCGCCTTCACGCTCTTCTTCTTCCAGTCGCGCGGCACGGACAAGATGGCCGGGGTCTTCGGGCCGATCATGATCCTTTACTTCGGTTCGCTCCTCGTGTCGGGGCTCGTCTCCATCTCCGGCACCCCCGGCATCGTCGCGGCCATCAATCCGATGTACGCCATCGACTTCTTCCGCGAAAACGGCATCGCCGGCTACTTCGTCCTCTCCGAGGTGATCCTTTGCTCCACCGGCGGCGAGGCGCTCTACGCCGACATGGGGCACCTGGGGAAGAAGCCCATCATCCGGGCCTGGTACTTCGTTTTCGCCGCGCTTTACTTGAACTATCTGGGTCAAGGGGCCTTCCTGCTCAAGCACCCGGACACGAAGAACATCCTTTTCGGCATGATCCAGGAGCAGTCAAGCCTGCTCTACATCCCGTTCCTGCTTTTGACCATCATGGCCACCATCATCGCGTCGCAATCGATCATCAGCGGCGTCTTCTCCATCGTCTACCAGGGGATCACCACGCGGCTCATGCCGCTATTCAAGGTGGACTACACCTCCAAGCACATCCAGTCCCAGATCTACATCGGCGTGGTCAACTGGACGCTCATGTGCGCGGTCATCTTCGTCATGTTTTTCTTTCAGAAATCGGTGAACCTCGCCGCCGCCTACGGCATGGCCGTCACCGGATCGATGACCATCACGGCGCTGATGATGATCATGGTCTTCTCCAAGACCACGAAGAAATGGAAGGTTCCGGTCGTTGCCGTCATCGCCGTCATCGACCTCATCTACTTCACCTCGACCTTCCCGAAATTCGTGCACGGTGCCTATTGGTCCATCGCGCTCGCCTCGGTACCGTTCATCACCATCCAGGTCTGGACCAAGGGGCAGCGCCAGCTGTACCGCGCACTGCGCCCGCTGGACCTCGACATCTTCATGCTTTCCTACGAGCAGATCTACGGCAAGAACAAGAACATCCCGGGGACAGCGCTCTTCTTCCTCAAGGCGCTCGACGTCATCCCCCCCTACATCGTCCATTGCATGATCCGCTCTAACATCATCTACGAGCGGAACATCCTGATCTCCATCATCCGCACCGACGAGCCGTTCGGCAACATCGCCCGGCACAAGAAGGACGTGGGGACCGGGCTCGAATTCTTCCAGATCAGCGCCGGCTACATGGAACTACTCGACATCGAGAAGCAGTTGAAGGAACACGGTATCGTGGAGAAGGTGATCTTCTACGGCATCGAGGACATCGAGACCAGGAACCCGGTCTGGAAGCTGTTCGCGCTGATGAAGAAGCTGACCCCGAACTTCGTGCAGTTCAACAAGCTTCCCGCGACCAAGCTGCAGGGGGTCATGACCCGGGTGGAGATGTAAAAAAGGAAGGGGATCTCAAATCGGTAAAGGGAAAGACAAAAAAAGGCCGCATCGCCAACAACGATGCGGCCTTTTCAGTTTCGATGCCTGGAAGACCCCTAGACGGCGTCCAGCAGGTTCCCCCAGTTGTCTTTCATGGTGATGCGGTGCAAGGCGTTGAGACCGGTGACCTCGTAGACGATTTTTTCCGTCTCTTCAGCCGACAGGCCCACCTTGGGGCGCACGCCCATCCAGTGGGTCGCGGTCCCGGAAGGGGACTCCAGCGGGCGGGGCAGAGGCGGACCGGGCTTATACCTTCTGTCGACGAAGATAGCGGCCTCGTACTGCTTGCCGTGCTTTACCAGGCAGATCTCCAGCAAAGCGCCCGTATTCTGCAGGACCCTGTCAATGATTACTTCCTGAACCTCCATATCTGCCGGCATCTCCGTGTATTCGCTCATGGCCTCTCTCCGTTTTTCATCCCTGGGGACGGATGTTCTTTATTGCGTTCTCTTCGGACGGGGCGTCCGAGACTTTAGGACTTTCAACCGATGTTGTGCAAGAGATATACAGATCAACAGCTTATGCCAGGCGCAGCCTGACCACCAGGGGGAGGTGGTCGGAGGCAGCGCCGGTTAGCTTGGTGCGGGGGATCAGCTCCTCTTCCACCACGAGATCGGGGGAGACGAAAATGTGGTCGAACCGCACCATGGGGAGCTTGCTCGGGAAGGTGAAATGGTTGTGCCCGAACTTGAGCTTCTCCTGTTCGTCCATGAGCGCGTTCTTGAGCTGCTTGTGGATGGTGGAACTCGGCAATGTGTTGAAATCCCCGCAAAGGGCGACCGGCGGGCGGCAGTCAGGATGCGAGAGCCATTCGGGACCGGTCAGCACCTTTACCTGGGAATTCCGCTCCTGGGGTGTCAGTCCCAGGTGGACGTTCACCACCTGCAGCTTCTGTCCGAAGAGGTCGACCTCGACCCAGAGCACGCCCCGCGGCACCACGGTGCGGTACCGGTTCTGCGGGTGCAGCCCGCCGGCCTGGACCAGCCGCATCGGAAAGCGGCTCAACACCACCTTCCCCCAGCGCTCCCTTTCCAGGAAAAAATGCCGTCCCCCAGTCTCCAGGAGTGCAAGCTCATGCACCAGGTTCTGGCAGGCCCCGCCGACCTCCGGGCGCACCCTGGCGCCGGGGAGTTCCTGCAGGCAGACGATGTCGGGTTGATAGGTATGGATGACTTCGGCTATGCGGGGGGCGGAGGAGTGCCGGTCGTTGCCGATCAGCCGGTGCACGTTGTAGGTCATGATGGTGAAGGAGCGGTCTTCGTCGGACATGGCGCACCTGCGGGCGTGGGTTGGCTGCGCTTTACCATTAGAGGGCGCTCAAGATTATACACATTTTCCAAAAGGGGGACAGGCTACTTTTTGATTTCAAAAAGTAGCCTGTCCCCTTTTTCAGTCGCTGCTGCCGGCAGCGTTGAAACGGTCGATCTCGTTTTGCAGCACAGCTATCTCCCCTGAAAGCGCCGACATGGTCTCGCCCAGGACCTTTACCGCGCCGAGGTTACTCTCGTTGGCGGATCTTATGTTCTCCACCGCCGGGAGCACCAGGTCCGCGCCGCGGCTTTGCTCGTCGCACGCCGTTTGGATGTGGCGGATCATGTTGGAGATCCTCTCGGTAGTTTCCGCGATGAAGTTGCCGACGTTGCTCTGCTCGCGGGTGGTGTCCTTCACCTGTTCGGTAAGGTCCTTCATCCTCTCTACCGCGCCAAGGACCAGGCTGCTTCCCTCCGCCTGTTCGCGGGTCGAGTCGGCAATCTGCCGCACCATCGCCGTCACCCGTTCGGTGGTGTCGCGGATCATCATGCTCCCTTTGGCCTGTTCCGCGGTGGCGCGTGCGATCCCATTCACCTGCTCCGTTGCCTGCTGGACGCCTTGCACGATCTTTTCCAGCGCCTCGCCCGACTTCCTGGACAGGGCCTCTCCCTCGGCAATGTTCTGCTCGGCCTGTCCGATGGCGGCAACGGCGCGTTCCGTTTCCTCCAGGACCCCATGGATCACCTCGCCGATCTTGCGGGTCGAAGCGCTGGTGCGGTCGGCAAGCTGCTTGATCTCTCCAGCCACGACCGCGAATCCCTTGCCGTGCTCGCCCGCCTGTGCCGCTATGATGGCTGCGTTGAGCGCCAGGAGGTTGGTCTGAGCCGCCACGTCGTCGATGACCGAGAGGATGGTTCCAATGTCGCCTGCGCGCTGGGAAAGGTTGGTAATGACCTCCGAGGTGATGGCAGAGGACGCTTTGATGGCGTTGATGCCGAGGATGGTGGAGTCGACGGCGCTCTTGCCGACCACGGCGTCATTTTTCACCGCTTCGGAGATGTTCACCGTGTTCAGCGCGTTCTTCTCCACCTCCTTGATGGAGCTGTCCATCTCCATGATGGCAGAGGAGTTGACGCTCGCCTCGGCCATGAGGAGGTCGGCGTAGAGGCCCACATCCGTGATGGAGGCGGCCATCTGCACGATGGCGGACCCAACCTCGCCTACCGACCGGGCCAGCGCCTCCGCGTTCAGGGCAACCTCCTCCACGCTCGACGCCATCTCCAGGACGGAGGACGAGCTCTCGGTCGCCGACTGCGACAACCCCTCCACCGCCTCGGCCACCCCCTTGATGGAGTAGGTGATCTGGGTCATGGCGGAGGAGGTCTCGTCCACCGAGGCCGACTGCTGCTCCACGCCGCCCATCACCGTGCCGGAGACCTGGACCAGGTTCGCCGAGACCCGCGCCAGTTCCCCGCTGGAGTGATGCACCTGCTGCACCATCTCCGAAAGCTTCCCGGTCATGGTGTTGAAGTCGGCGGCCAAGGCGCCGATCTCGTCTTCGGTGTCGATCTCGATCCTGCGGGTGAGGTCCCAGGTGGTGGTGACGGAGACGATGTGCTCCCTGATCATCCGGAAGAGGTTGAGGCTTTTCCTGAGGGAAAGGTAGAGCAGCAAAGCGGCGGCGATGACGATCAGCAGGAATATCCCGACCTGCGCGGCGACCCGTTTCCACAAGGAGGCGAACTGCGGGGTGATCTCCTTGTGCGACAAGAGCACCCCGACTGTCGCCCCCGAGGCATCCTTGAGCGGCCCGACGGCAACCAGATACTTCCCCCCCTTGTAGGAGACGAGTTTAAGTTGCGGTCCCTTGAGCCCGCTCTGCATCTCGGGGAGCGATTCGGCGGCAAGTCCGAGTGCGACCTCTTTCTGCGTGGGGTAGAGAATCCTGAAGGAGCCGACCTGCGCGCTTTGCAGTTCCGTCTTGTTGCTCTTCAGGAAGCTGTCGGTCAAAAAGACGCTCACCTCGTTGCCGGTGATCTGCTTCATCTGCTGGAAGACGTGATCGATCTCTTCGGCGACTTCGATGTATCCGATCGCCTTTGCCTGGTAGGAAACCGGCCGCACGCTGCGCAGCGAAAAGATGTTCTTCCCCATCTCCAGGCCGCTCGCGGTCTGCCCGGTCGACTGCGCCTTGAGGAAGGTCTCGCACTTCAAGATGTCGCCATCCTGCTCGGGCTTGTGCACACGCAGGAGCACCTTGCCGTCGGGCTCGATGAAGTACATGTGGGTGATGTTGTTGCGCTGCCGGATCTCGTTAAAGACCGGCTGGGCCGCGGCGAGGAGGGCGCTCTTGTTTCCGGCGGCGAAGGGGGCCAGAAGGGAGTCGAGTTTGTCGAGCCCGGCGTGAGCCCTGGCCAGTCCCTCGGCGTCCCCTCTCAGGATCGCCTCGAAAAGCCGCCCGTTCTTGGAGGCTTGATCCTTGAGCCCCTCCTGCATCTGCTGTTTCTGGTGCTCATAGGCGAAGACGCCGAGGATGGCGATGCTGGCGAGACAGAGGCTAAGGACGGTGAAGATGATGCGTTTCTTTATCGACCACTCGGCAAGCATCATGGACTCCTGAAGTTGAGACATGATTCTGCAGTGTACGGATTTATATCCCATATCGGCAAAAGATAAAAGAAGTAAAGCTGATAGCTTGCACCTGGATGTTTGGCTCGATCTGCAGCACGCGCCGGGCTCGGTGCGCGCATAAGGACGCAGCCGTTTTCTTGACTTGGCCGCGCCGTAACATTACCTTTGAACAGGCTTGCCTATGCGAAGCCGCAAGGCGGAGGTAACGGAAAAGGAGGTCAGGATGAACACCAAGAAAGTGAGTTTTCCCAATTCGCGCGGGGAGCAGTTGGCCGCACGGCTGGAGTTGCCCGATGACGAACAGCCGATTGCCTACGCCATCTTCGCCCACTGCTTTACCTGCACCAAAAACCTGAAGGCCGTGGTCAACATCACCCGCGCCATGAGCAGCAAGCGCATCGCCGTGCTCCGCTTCGATTTCACCGGGCTGGGGGAGAGCGAGGGGGACTTCTCCCGGACCACCTTTTCCTCGGAGCTGAGCGACCTGGTCTCCGCGGCGCGTTTTTTGGAGCAGGAGTACGCCGCGCCGAAAATACTGGTCGGGCACTCGCTGGGGGGGGCGGCGGTGTTGGCTGCCGCGGGCGAAATCCCTTCGGCGCAGGGGATCGCCACCATAGCAGCCCCCTTCACCCCTGCGCACCTGAGGCAACTGCTGGGGGAATCCGCGCAGCAGATCGAACGCGAGGGGGAGGCCACGGTGCACTTGGGGGGAAGCGACTTCACCATCAGGAAGAGCCTCCTCGACGATCTGGAGGCCCACCGCCCCGAGGAGTTCCTGGACCGTCTCGAAGCGGCGATCCTGGTGATGCACTCGCCGGCAGACAGGATAGTGGGGATCGATAACGCCTCCAGGATCTTCGAGGCGGCAAGGTTCCCCAAGAGCTTCATCTCGCTGGGCGAGGCCGACCACCTCCTCACCGATCCCGCCGACTCCCGCTATGCCGGCGAAGTCATCGCCACCTGGGCCTCGCGTTACCTTCCCCCCGCGGAAAATGCGCAGGCGGTGCAGCGGCGCGAGCCGGCTGACAACCGGCTCACCGCCCGCACCGCAGCACAGGGTTTCCGCACCGAAATATTCGCCAACGGCTTCAGCATGGTGGCGGACGAACCGCTGCAGTACGGCGGGAGCAACGAGGGCCCCTCCCCTTACGAATACGTCATGGCAGGGCTCGGCGCCTGCACCACGATGACGCTGCAGATGTACGCCCGCCAGAAGGGGTGGCCTTTGCGGGACGCGCTGGTTCGCCTGTCCCACCACAAGATCCACGCCGAGGACTGCCGGGAATGCGAAACCAGGGAGGGACGCATCGACATGTTCAGCCGCGAGATCGAGCTCTTCGGGGAGCTCGACGAGTCGCAGAGGCAAAGGCTACTGGAGATCGCCGAGAAATGCCCGGTGCATCGCACCCTTTCCGGGGAGATCCGCATCGACACCAGGCTGCGGGAGAACGGTTGATATTTTTGGCTCAAGTTGCCGCGTGTCGCGCCGATAAATAATCTACGGGAGGATAGGCCATGGAGGTAAGTCAGATAGCAAGCATGCAGATCGCAGGCGCTGCCGCCTTAGCCCAGCAGACCGTATCGATGGCGTTGATGAAGACCGCGGCGGAGGCCCAGATGCAGATGGCGAACATCGTCGCCCAGCAGGCGGCGGCGGTGAACCAGCAGCAGGGTTTCTCCGTCTATGCCTGAAGTCCCAGCAGCTCCAGCGGCTGGAAGCTCCAACGGAAAGCGGGCCGGGGATTTCTCCCCGGCCCGCCGTCGTTTTACCTCTAGGCTACTTCTTGCAGCAGCTCCCCCCTTCGCAGCCGCAGCATCCCTTTTTCTTCCAGAGAGTCCGATAAAGGATGTAAAGCGCGCCCGCCACGATGACCGTCGCAATGATGATATCCGCAATTCCCATGTCAGCCTCCAAACCCCAGGAAGCTCCCCCCCTGGTAGATGATAAGTGCCGCCGACCAGGCCAGCATTGTCTGATACACGAGCCCCACGACCGCCCATTTCCAGGTGCCGAACTCCTGGCGCATCGCCGCGATCGCCACCACGCACGGCATGTAGAGCAGGACGAAGACCATGAAGGCATAGGAGGACAGAGGAGTAAAAACCCCCTGTAGCGCGTGTCTCAGCGAAGAACGGTCCTTCTCCTTCTCCTCCGGCACCGGCAGGTAGAACAGTGTCTTCACGGCCTTGTTGCAGGCGGCTCCAAAGGAAACTGCAATCTCCTTCAGGTCCTCCTTCAGGGTCGGCACCTCCCCTTTCTCGTCCTTCTGCGGCGCGTAGATTTCGCCCATGGTGCCAACGACGATCTCTTTGGCAATGACCCCGGAGATCAGGGACGAGGCCGCCTCCCAGTTGCCAAAGCCCAGGGGCTGGAACACCGGCGCCACCACCGCGCCCGCCTGACCAAGATAGGAATCGCGCTTGTGCTGCACCCCCCAGGGGAGGTTCAAAAGAAACCAGACCAGGATGGAGACGGCGAAGATGTAGGTGCCGGCCTTGAACAGGAAGTGCTTTCCCTTCTCCCAGGTGTGCACGCAGAGGCTGCTGAAAGAGGGCATCCGGTAGGGAGGCAGCTCCATGATGAACATGGGCGCTTCGCCGCGAAAGAGCGTCCTCTTGAAGAGGAGCCCCATCAGCACGGCGAGCAGAATCCCCATCACGTAGAGCGACCAGATAACGGTGCTCGAGTTGTTCGGGAAGAAGGCAGACACGAAGACGACATACACCGGCAGGCGCGCGCCGCACGACATGAGCGGTACCAAAAGAGCGGTCAGCACCTTGTCCTTGGGGTTCTCCAGGGTCCGGGTGGCGTAGATCCCAGGCACGTTGCAACCAAAGCCGAGCAGCATCGGTATGAAGGACTTCCCGTGCAGGCCGATGGAATGCATGGTGCGGTCCATGACGAAGGCGGCCCGGGCCATGTAGCCGCTCCCTTCGAGGAAGGTGATGAAGAACATCATGGCGAAAATGACCGGGACGAACACCAGCACCGACCCCACGCCGGCTATGACCCCGTCGTTCACGAGCGATACGGTCCAATCCGGCGCTCCCAGCGGCAGCAAAAGCGCCGACGCCCACCTTTTGAATGGGCCTTCGGTCATGGCGCCAATCCATCCCCCGAAGGGGGCGGAGAGATCGAAGGTCAGCTTGAACAGAAGCCACATGGCGCCCAGGAAGATGGGGATGCCCAGGAAGCGGTTCAGCACTATCCGGTCGATCTTCTCGGTCAGCTCCGTCTGCCTGAGCTCCGGCTTTTGCAGCACCTCGCGGGTGAGCCCGGAGGCGAGCGAATAACGGGCGTCGGCCATGATCGATTCCATGTCGTCGCCGTGGGCCTTTTTCAGGTGATGCAGCGCCTGGTCCAGGAAATCGAGACGGTCGAGCTTCATCTGCTCCAGGACGTGGCTGTCCTCTTCCATCAGCTTCAGCAAAAGCCAGCGCTGCGGGTAGCGCCCCAAAAGGGGCAAGTTGCGGTGGCGCAGCTCGTCCGCCACCTGCTCCGCCGCAGCCTCGATGTCCTCGCCGTAGGTAAGCTTCCTCGGCATATGCCCGGCCAGGTCGTCCGCCGCGGCCAGCACCGACTTGAAGAGTTCATCGAGGCCGGTTTTCTTGGTGGCCGAGGTGGGGACCACGGCTACGCCCAGCATCTTCTCGATCCCCTCGACATCGATCTCATACCCTTTCGCCTGCGCCTCGTCGTAGATGTTGAGCGCCATCACCACCGGGATTCCCAGTTCCAGAAGCTGGACGGTGAGGTAAAGGTTGCGCTCCAGGTTGGTGGCGTCGACCACGTTGACGATCAGGTCGGGACGCTCGTTGACCAGGTAGTCACGCGCCACGATCTCCTCCTGGGTGTAGGGGGAGAGCGAGTAGGTGCCGGGGAGATCGACCAGCCTGATCTTCCTGCCGGCGTAGTCGAGCTGGGCCTCCTTTTTCTCAACCGTGACCCCGGCCCAGTTGCCGACGTGGAGCCTGGTCCCGGCGATGGCGTTGATAAGGGTCGACTTCCCGGAGTTGGGGTTTCCCGCAACGGCCACGGTGATGACCCGATCCTGCGCCGGCTGCTGCGCCGCGGCGAGGTTCCCCTCCGTCTCCTCCAGGCTTTCCTTGCATTTCAATTGCGTGCTCACCCTGCCACCTCCACCGCGATGCCTTCCGCTTCCTTCTTGCGCAGCGACAGGCTGTAACTTTTGATGTTGACCTCGATCGGATCCCCCATCGGGGCCACTTTGAGCACCTTCACCTCTTCGCCCACCAGCACCCCCATGTCCATGAGGCGCCGCTTCAGGGGCCCGATGGACCCGATGGCGGTGATCTTCCCTTTTTCCCCCGGCTTCAGTTTTGCCAGATTCATCGCACTACCTCCTCACCATGATTTTCATTGCCATGCGCCTGGCGATGGCGATTCTCGATTCGTCCACCCTGAGCAGGACCGTGCCGCCGCCGTTTTTCAGCATCTCCACGCTTCTTCCCACCCGGATTCCCATGTCCTCCACCCGGATCGCCGTCTTTTCCAGCTCGCCTCGCGCCACGGAACCTTCCGTCTTGCCCAAAAGGATCTCTACTATCTCGCCGCTTTCGCCTGCACCTAAAATTCCGAGTGGTATCATGAGATGCTCCTTTCTCTAATTTTAATATTCATTTTCACACGGTAGACAAAAGGACGGGCAGGGAGTTCCCTGCCCTTTTCGATCAGAAGCTGATCCGGGCGCGCAGCGCCAGCGCCAGCACGTCGTCGTTGCCGCGCACGCCGGCCGGGTGGACCAGGTACTGCGCCACCGGCGCGATCTCGATCTGGTCGTTTACCTTGAACTTGTAGTAGACCTCGGTCAGCTTCTCCTGGGTATCGGCGATGGAGCTGTGCGCCTTGATCTGGCCGTAGGCTACGCCGAGAACGTCGTTCTTCCTGGAGGGGAAAAGCCCGACGTACTGCCCGCCGGCGCTCCAGGCCTGCTGGACCTCGTAGACATCCTTGTCGCGCTGGCCGTAGCGGGCGAAGAGGGTCAGCTTGTCGGTCAGCTGCTGGTCGAGGCTCGCGCCGAAGTTCCAGGCGTTTTTCTGCTCCAACTTGCCGGCGACTGCTCCGTCCAAGGCCGCATAGAGACGGTAGTTCCCTTCCAGATTCCCTGCCTTCACCTTGTAATCGAGTTCCGCGATGCCAAAGCCGTGGCTGAAGATGTCGGCTGAGTCGGAGCTGTCTTCGCTGCCCGCATCGCCGCTGCCATAGCCAAGGCCTACGACGAGGGAATCGGTCAGTTTCGCGGCCACCCTTGCGCCGGGCCCGTTAGCAGGGAAAGGGAGCACGGCGGAGTGGACGAAGGCGCCGGCCAGGAACTGCCCGGTCTCGTCGTTGGCGACCGCGTTGGAATCGAAGTAGTTGGAAAGGTCGACCTTGCCGGCGGTCAGCACCATCCGGTCGTCGAAGGCCGAATGCTCGACCCACGCCTCGCGGAATCTGACCCGGTCGCCGGTGGATCCGGCCAGGCCGTTCAGGCCCGAGAACGAGTTCATGCGAGCGGTCTTGTCGATCCCTTCGCCGCCGGTCGCTTCGAGGTCGAGGACGGCGATGGTGTTCTCCCCCACCTTGAAGTTGAAGACCAGATCGGCGCGTCCCACGGTATCGGCGTGATCTTTGGGGCTGTGGCCGACGGTCCCCTGGAGCACGCCGACCATGCCGCCGCTAAGGGAGATGTTCTTGGTGAGCGCGGTGAACCTGGTGCCCAGGTCCTGGTAACGGGACTCGAAGGTCCTGGTACCGACCAGCAGCATCTCGGCGCGCAGTTCCTCCTTCAGGTCCGCGAGCAGCAGCAGGTCTTCCCTGTCCACGGCCTGGTTCCCCTCCTTCACCGCTTTTTCCGCCATTTTCTCGGTCAAAAGCTGCACCGCCAGCGCGACATCGATCCGGCTGCAGTCGTGCTGCTTTCCCTCCAGGAACTCCGGAGTGAAGAGCCCCTCCACCTTGTACTTCGCTCCGAGCCGCACAATGTCCTGGCAGGCCTTGTGCTTCAGTTCCACCCTCTCCGGAACCACCAGGTCCGGATGCAGCGCGAAAGCCGCTCCGGAAGAAAGTAAAAGGCTCCCTAAAAAGAAAGCAGTTGCTACCGGAATCTTCTTGAAATTCATCTAATCCCCCTCTTCAATTGTTGCGGCTGCCATTCCTCACTCTGTAAGACAAAAGACTGTTCTATCTATTTATTGCTATGAGTATCTGCACTTCACGTATCGACTAGTTACAGCAAAACTGAAAGTTAATTTCATTCATTTGAGAAAAAAAATAATACTCCCCTTAGCGGCAGACAGCTCCGAAGCGGCATATAACTTCCGCAGACGTGTATCTGGCTTATCCTGCAGCCATCACCGCGAATCATCGCAGTAGGCTTTATAGGTCCTGCAAGTAATCAGTTAGTGTTGGAATGGCGTACCTGACAGTGGCGGCAAAGGCCCTTGAGCTCGATCTTCAGTGTCTCGATCGCGAAGCCGAGATTATGAGCAAGCCTTAGCTGTTCTTTCTCGACCGAGCTGTTTTCAAACTCGGTGACGGTGCCGCAGTCGCTGCAAACAAGATAGTCATGCCGTTCGCCCTGCCGGGCCAGCTCATAACGGGTGATCCCATCACCAAGATAGATCTCGCGGGCGAGACCGGACTCGGCAAGGAGCCTCAAGGAGCGATAAACAGTGGCATGGCCGATATAGGGATACTTCGCACGCAAGAGCAGATAAAGCTCGTCGACGTGGGTGTGCCGGCCCAGCTCGACCATCGCGTCGACCACAAGGTTGCGCTGCAAAGTCGTCTTGAGATGTTTTCTGGAAAGGAAATGGTTGAACCGCTCTTTCACCTGCTGCTTCATTTGCATAGCCGCTTGCCCCAACTGTATCGGCGTGACATTGTCACCACATTGAAAAAAACGAATATCACTTTCAATCGTACTACATAGCTTTGCACGACCAAGGTTCACTCACTGGCTTGCCCTGTCCAGACATCCAGCACCACAGCGAAGAGGTTGATTGTGCGTGCCTTTTAATAATGAAAGAGGAGTCAGTTGGTTTTGAAAGTTGAAGTCGTTTATAAAGGAGCTTCTGTGAGTTGTCAACATTTTTTTTCTAGCAAGTACGAGGACGGGTACTCTTACGGCTAACTGCTGCTACAAAAAGAAGATCTTTCCTGGGTACGCTGCACAGAGCAGCTCCAGTTTTCCTCCTGGAGAGGCATGGGCAATGACTACCTGGTCGGCAAGATCCATCATCATCTTGTTGCGTTGATAGCATTTGGATTCGCAGGGATGGGTCACACTTTCGGCGTAGCGCGAGATCACCAGCAGGCGCCCCGCTGAGATGTGCGCTCCCCATTCGGGGTCGATCCTCCCGAGCCCCTGCGCCATGGCGACGATGATCGGCTGTGTTCCCAGCAGGAGGCGGCAAAGCACCGCCTTCTCCAGGGGAGAGTGATAGCCGGAGATGACGCATCTTCCCAGTTCCCGCTGCTCGTCGGCCCACCGGCGCGCCTTCACCGCAACCCCTTGGGGAACCTTCCGGGAACAAAGGAAAGCGACCTTTTGCTGCATCAAGATTTCTTCGTTGCCGATCGAATACATCGCCGCCCCCTTTATCACCTTCCCCGCGAGCAGCCCCAAGTATAGCTGGGTTGCCGCCACCTTGCGCCTCGTACCCCCTCCCCTTTTTTAACCGGCTTCGCCTTGTTCCCTACTCTTGCCACGGGTGGTAAACTTCTGCGGCCGATTAGTCGGCGCCAATAATTCCCGGGACGCAGCGCATTCAAGCGGGCCGTGACTCGAACCGCCTCATCGGTCCGGGCAGACGGTCAAGACAGGCAACAGCCAAAAGGAGGAACAAAAATGGGAATAATCGATGACGTTACCAGCAAGGTTCGCGGCATGAGCGGCGGGGAGAATTCCGGTCTCGTCAAGGGGATCGTGGAAATGCTCTCCAACAGGGAAACCGGCGGGTTGGGAGGCATCATCCAATCGTTCCAGCAAAAGGGACTGGGGGACATCATCTCCTCGTGGATCGGCAAAGGTCCCAACGCCCCCATCTCGCCTAACCAGGTGAAGGAAGGACTGGGGAACGAACGTATGCAGCAGCTTGCAACGCAGGCAGGAACCTCTACGGACGAAACGGCCAATAAGCTGAGCAACATTTTGCCGGAGATGGTGGATAAGGCGACGCCGGAGGGGACTGTCCCCGAAGGGGGCATCCTGGACAAGGGACTTGAGTTCATCAAGAGCAGGTTCTCGTAGCACCTAGCCCCCGCGCCCCACAAGAAGGCGCGGGGGCTCCACTATCAGCCAAGACACCGATTCCACTCGTCTTTTCCGCACGTACCATCCCCCCTTGACAACGCAAAAACAATGCTTATTTTCCCATCAGAAAATCACTCCATCACTCTGAAAAGGAGGCAACCGACATGGCAACCTGGGATGTATTCAAAGAGTTGGACAGCCTGAGAAGAGAAATTGACGAAGCATTTCGCGGCGCAGGGTACAACCGCCCCTTCGGCCCGGCGTTCCTCTCCCCGGTGGCGACCCGCCGGTTCCCATTGGTGAACTTCAGCGAGGATGAAGGGAGCGTCTACGTCGAGGCACTGGTACCTGGCGTCGACCCCAAGGACGTCGACCTATCCGTCCTCAGGAACACCCTGACCATAAGCGGCGAACGGAAACCCTTCGCAGAGGTGAAAGGTGTAATTCACCGCTCCGAGCTCGGATCCGGCAGGTTCACCCGAACGCTGGAACTCCCGGTCGACATCGACCCGAACAACATAACGGCGCAGTGCAAGGACGGGATGATGCAGATCAAGCTGGCCAAGGCCGAGCACGCGAAACCCAGGAAGATAGATATCAAACTCTCGTAAGGATCAATTTCCATCACGAAGGAGGTCTTAGAAATGGCACCGAACAGCTTGACCGAAAGAAACGACGAGCGCAACGTCCAGACCCGTGAGGAAACCAGGTCTAACGAAAGGTATATCCGCCCCGCGGTTAACATCGTGGAGACAGAAGAAGGACTCTTCCTGACCGCCGACCTACCGGGCGTGGCCAAGGGGGATATCGACGTCAACGTCGAAAAAGGGATCCTCACCATCACGGCTCCGGCGAAATCGACCCTGATGGGAACCCCGGTCTACAGCGAATTTCAGCTGGGGAACTACTACCGTCAGTTCACTATTCCCGAGAGCCTCGACCACGAAAAGGCCAAGGCAGACTTCGTCAACGGCATCCTGACCCTCAGGATTCCCAAGGCGGAGATCGCGAAGCCAAGACGTATCGAGGTGCAGATCGGCTGACAATCACTCAGACGAGCAGAAAGGGGATCTCCCCACCTCAAAAACCACCATCAAAATAGCAGGGGCCGCCCAGAGCGGCCCTTCGCATTCCTGGAAAGCTCCTCCTGGAAAAAAGGCCTTCCCCCTTTCCATTCTTTTTTGATCTGGATCAAAGAAATCCCCTCGGGCATATGGTTTACATGAGCACCATTTTTATATTCCGAAGGAGGATTCAATGCTGCACTGTCTGAAAAAATTGGCCGGAGGTATGGCCCTGATGCTCATGTTGGCTCTGCCTGCACTGGCTGCGGAAAGCAACTGCATCACCTGTCATAAGAAGGTCACCCCCAACATCGTCAAAGACTTCCTCGAAGGCGAGATGGGCAAAAGCGGCAGCGTCGACTGCTTCCACTGCCATGGCAAAGAGCACCAAAGCGCGAAAGACGTGGCCAAGGTCACTATGCCGACCGAGAAGACCTGCAAGCAGTGCCACACCAAGGAGCATGACCAGTACGCCTCCGGCAAGCACGCTCTCGCCTGGGTCGCCATGGACGCCATGCCGACCAACAAGATCCAGCCCCACGCCTACATCCAGGGGATGAAGGGATGCGGCGGCTGCCACAAGGTCGGCATCCGCGACGAGAAGTCCCGCGACGAGGGTCGCTACGGCTCGCCCTGCAATTCCTGCCACACCCGCCACAAGTTCAGCAAGGCCGAGGCGAAGAAGCCGGAAGCCTGCCGCACCTGCCACATGGGCTTCGACCATCCGCAGTGGGAGATGTGGTCCAACTCCAAGCACGGCTCCATCTATCAGATGGAAGGCGACACCGGCCGGGCCCCCACCTGCCAGACCTGCCACATGGGTGACGGCGACCACAACGTAATGACCTCCTGGGGCTTCCTGGCCCTGCGCCTGCCGGAAGAGGACGCCGAGTGGATGGGGTACCGCGTGACGATCCTCAAGGGTCTGGGGGTTCTCGACGCAGCCGGCAAGCCGACCCCGCGCCTGGATCTGGTGAAGGCAGGCAAAGTCGCCCGCCTGACCAAAGAAGAGTGGCAGGCGTCCCGCGACAAGATGGTGGGCGTCTGCAGCAAGTGCCACAGCGCCAGCTACGCGAAGACCAGCCTTGGCAACGCCGACAAGATGATCAAGGAAGCCGACAAGCTGATGGCCGAGGCGATCACCATAGTCGCCGACTTGTACGACAAAGGGATCATCAAGCCGCAGAAAGGTCAGCCGGCCTACCCGGACCTGCTCACCTTCTACGACACCAGGACGCCCATCGAGCAGACCCTGTACGTGATGTTCCTGGAGCACCGCATGCGTGCCTTCCAGGGTGCGTTCCACATGAACCCCGACTACGTCACCTGGTACGGATTGGCCGAGATGCAGAAGGACTTGGTGGACATCAAGGCCGATGCAGCTGCGATGATCCGCGAATCGGGTCACAAGAAGTAACGACCTTATTTCCAATGCTTAAAAGAAAGCGGGGCGTCCAGGACGCCCCGCTTTTTTCACAGAAAGTCCGTGAAGCAGCGGGTGCGCCACCATCCTTAGGCAAAATTAACACCGTAGTATCACCGTAGTATCATCACTCACTGCCACCAAAGATCCGGGAACTCATAGAGCGTCTGTGACGCGAACCTTACCAGAAACGGCAGGTCGAAGCTGCAATCAAGGAGTGCAAAAAGTGAAGAAGACAGACAAGTACTTGAAACTGGTCGAGTGGTCCGAGGAGGATGGTTGTTATGTCGGGACCTGTCCAGGTCTTATCTACGGCGGGGTCCATGGAGATAATGAGGCAGAGGTTTACCGTGAGCTTTGTGAAACGGTGGCGGAGGCAATAGAGCTGTACGAAGCCGATGGCAAGCCGCTGCCACCTGCCACGGCAAATAAGGAGTACTCCGGTCGGTTTGTGCTGAGGGTCGACAAGGAGTTGCATCGCCAAGTAGCCATCCGTGCCCTCAGATCCGGCGAAAGCCTGAACAGCTATTGCCAAAAGATATTGAAGAAAGCAATCGCGGAAGGCTAACCCTTCACAGTTTGAGCCCATCTTAGCAAGAGCGTCTGATCTTCGGTCTCTTCGACATGAGTCCCGAACCCCTTACCCTGGAGGTTCATGGTGTCACGCAGCCAGCACGAGTCGGCGCCACTTACGCGGACCACCTGGAACTTTCGCACCCGCGTTGGCATCAGCCTCAGTTCCTCCAGCTCGCCTGTCTTCCCTTCCACATCCGCAAAGTACATGAAGCCGAGGTCGCCGTGATACGCTTCCTTCCCCCTTATCCCCTCGTAATCGGTCAGAAAATCACCGCAACCATAGATGATCAGCTTGCCCCGGTACACCTCAATCCCCTTCACATGATGGGAGGAGTGGCCATGGATCAGGTCGACTCCGGCGCTGTCGATGAGACGATGGGCGAAGTCGATCTGTTCCGGCGGGATCTCGAATCCCCAGTTGCCTCCCCAGTGGATGGAGGCCACCACCACGTCCCCCTCCTGCTTCACCTGTCGCACCGACTCTCTCAACCTCTCCGCCGTCCGGTCTGAAAGGTCCGGCAGCAGGTTCACGCCCGCCAGTTCCTTTCCGGCTCCCCATTCGCCAGGAATGCCGCTGGAGGCATCCCCAAAGGAGAAGACATGCACCCTCCCCTGGCCCGGAACTGCAACGGTGGCAGGTCCCGCCGCCGATGAAAGGTCGGGGCCCGCCCCGGCGCACCGCACTCCGGATTCCTTTAGCGTACGGAGTGTTTCTTCAAGGCCCTGGTACCCCCAGTCCATGACGTGGTTGTTCGCCAAAGCGCAGACGTCAATCCCGGCGGCTGTGATCGCCGGGAAATTGTGCGGGTGCATGCGGTAGTTGATCCCCTTGCCCGGCCAGAAATCTTCCGAAGTGGTCACACTTGTTTCCAGGTTGATCAGCTTCACGTCCGGGCGAAGCCGGC
This sequence comes from Citrifermentans bemidjiense Bem, assembly GCF_000020725.1. Taxonomy (NCBI): domain Bacteria; kingdom Pseudomonadati; phylum Thermodesulfobacteriota; class Desulfuromonadia; order Geobacterales; family Geobacteraceae; genus Citrifermentans; species Citrifermentans bemidjiense. Next base: position 4,197,569 of record NC_011146.1, read on the forward strand.
GCAAGATCTCGAGGGCGTCCCCCCAGATGTAATCGAAGGAGACCGGCCTTGGTATCGCCCCACTGCACCTTTCTGCAAGATCCACATATCGGCGGGCATCGGTTACGAACCACTCGTAAATGTGGGGATCGACTGGGTGGGGAAGTATCTGGTCAATCCCCCTGCCGATCATGACGTCGCCGCACATGAAGATGGAGACAGGATTTTGCATCAGCTCAGCTCTCGCTCCGCCTGGCTTGCGCGCGTTCGACGAAGTCCCCCCACTCCCCTTTCGGACTCCCTTCTTTTTTCAGGTGCCAGCTCTGGTGGGCCATCTGGCCGCCGTTGCCGTGACATGCCTTGCCGCACAAGGGGCAGGTCCAGGAGTAGGGGGAATGCCTGCGTTCCCGTTTCTTTTTGGCGTCGTCTTTAGAGAGCATGGCAGGACCTCCTGTCGTGCGGCAAAGATGTTTTGAGCTTTATTTCACCGCGGCGCGCTAAGGCGCGGCTTGTGGCCTGCCAAGCCGTAATAGGCGATGTACAGGTAGCACATTAGCGGCAGTATGAAGGCGTGGTGGAGACCTACGACATCCGCGAGCCCCCCCTGTAAGAGCGGGATGATAGCGCCGCCGACAATGGCCATGCAGATGATGCCGGAACCTTTCCCCGTGTGACGCCCGAGTCCGGCTATGGCGAGCGAGAAAATAGTGGGAAACATGATCGAGTTGAACAGCCCGATCAGCAGAATTGCCCACATGGCCATGCTGCCGGTGGTGAGCATGGTGACGGCCGTCAGGGTCGCGGTGACGAGGGCGTTGCAGGCCAAAAGCCTCGCGGGGTTGACCAGCCTCTGAAGCGCCGAGCCGATGAAGCGCCCGACCATGGCGCCGCCCCAGTAGAAGGAAACGTACCTTGCGGCACTGGCCTCCGGCAAGGCTTTGACGTAAGGCTGCCCCAGGTAATTCACCAGGAAGCTTCCGATGGCCACCTCTGCCCCCACGTAGAGGAAGATACCGAGCGCTCCCAGCTTCAGGTGCCGATACCCCCAGGCGCTTCCGGGGTCGTACTCCTCTTTCCCCGTCTCGGGGTCGCTGGTACCGGGTTCCACCTCCGGCAGCCTCACCAAGGAGAAAACGGCGGCCATGGCGCAGAGCACGGCTGCCATCCATAAGTAAGGAACCTGCACCGAGCCGGCCTCGGCGGCCCGGTAAAGGGCCAGTTCAGCGGGGGCCATCCCGGAGATGTCGCTGGCGGGCTTGACCGCGACGCCGAGGATGAAGATGGAGCCGAGGTAAGGGGCGACGGCGGTCCCCAGTGCGTTGAAGGCCTGGGTCAGGGTCAGGCGGCTCGCCGCCGTCTGCGGCGTGCCCAAGATGGCGACGTAGGGGTTGGCTGCCACCTGCAGCAACGTGATGCCGCAGGCAAGGACGAAGAAGCCGGTAAGGAACAGCGGGTAGGAACGCAGCCCTGCCGATGGGTAAAAGAGGAGGCAACCGCTTGCCGCCACCACCAGCCCGGCACAGATACCTTTCTGGTACCCGATCTTCTCGATGACCGCCCCCGAGGGGAGGGACATGAGGAAGTAGGCGGCAAAGAAGCAGAACTGAATCAGCATCGACTGGGTGTAATTCAGGGCGAAGATGCTTTTCAGGTGGGGTATCAAGATGTCGTTGAGGCAAGTGATAAACCCCCAGGCAAAGAAAAGGAAGGTCAGCGCGATGAGCGCAATGGAGAAATCGCCCTGGGCTGGTGAGGATTTTGGCTTCGCTGTAGTCGGTACCACACCCCCCATGGCTGCTCCTTCACAGTGACCGGGTGATCACCTTATAGGCCTTAGTGAGTTCAAAGGCGGAAAGTTGGTCATACAAGCAAAAGTCGGCGACGCTGTAGATTTTACCGTTGAAGGACAAGTGCCAGGCACTCTCCGCAGATACGATCACGCCGGCATCTTGATCATCGAACTGGTCAGCCGTTATGTCTATGGTGAGATCTCCGAGTTGGAGCCAGGCATGGATAAGCCCATTTCTCTTCCCAACGATGTAAAGAGGCCGTCCGCACCCGTTGACCTGAAGGTATTTCGCCAACAGCAGTGATGCGTCCCCGCAGGCCCCAACGGGAAAGTCCCGAAGGGTTATCAAGCGGCCCGTCCGCGGGTTGCTCCTCAAGATCGCGCAACGGAATCGGTGTGCCAGACGGAACAGGAGTTCCTGGAACGGGTCGGACCGTGCCTTCATCAGCGAAATGTGCACATACTTCATGGGGGAGGGTCTCCTTTTGGAGATACGATCAAACCGACACAAGAACAGCTTTGTCCCTCCTTGCCGCCGTGCACTTCCACCTCTCCTTGCTTCCACTCATTGACCGAGAACCGGTTATCTGGATCGAATGCGTGAGGACCGCAGGTCAGCATAGCAGTGGTTGACAAATTGTCACCTGCACCCGAGAGCTTGCAACAGAGCAGTGTAAATCAAAAGCGGGCGAACGGGCATTTACACAATATCCTTTACACGCTCAGGCCCGGACGTGACAGGGTTGCAACTTGCGCATGGTAATTTGTCGTGAGGCCATGACAAATTGGAACGGGCGCGTGCTAATTTGTCGTGAGGTCGTGACAAATTGAAACGGGCGCGTGCTAATTTGTCGTGAGGTCGTGACAAATTGAAACGGGCGCGTGCTAATTTGTCGTGAGGTCGTGACAAATTGAAACGGGCGCATGCTAATTTGTCGTGGGGTCGTGACAAATTGGAACGTGAAATTGGGGCACCATAGGGCGATGGCGAGCATGTGTGGGGGGTAAGAAACTGTGTGGGCCGGGTCACGGATGGCAGGTTTGGAGCGTCGCGAGGAGAGTCAGGAGCGGGTGATGCCCCGTCGGTAAACCGGGCGGATGAATAAAAGGGGCTACCTAACCGGTAACCCCCATGTTCGTTATAGTCTCGATTGCCAGGGTGTGCTCACGACCGAGGATCAGGGGATCGGCTTCCTCCGGTCGGAACAACATCATCAGGAGTTGGTTTTTTCGGCGTCCGATACCGTGACATCTTCAGACGGAGTCTGGGGTATGTTCGTCCTGGAGATGGTCCTGTGGTCCTTACAGAGTTCGAAGCCCGAGGTGACAATCACCTCTGGGTAACGGATAGAAATCGCTTCCAAAACCGATGCGATTTCGTCCATATGATCGACCAACTGCGCCTGGAGAACCTCGCGCGCGGCAATGTCAAGCTTGCTGGAGTAGAGAGAGGCCCTTTGGTACACCTCGTGGTACTTTGCTGCCTCGGCCAAGAACGACGACAGCAGTTCAGGATGCGCAGCCCATACCGATCCCGGGATCTTCGGGTTGTCCGTCAGGCACTTCCACACTCTCAACAAGATGTTGTAAAACCTGCTCGGCGCCTTGTTCCGATAGCTGCGCAGGATTCTGGACTGGGATGGCCGTGTCATATCGCTACCTCCTTTACCCAGGTCGGCTGGGTTTGCAGCTTGCTTGGCCTATGAAGATTGGTAAAAACTCATGCGCCAGTGTACAGGGCATTGCCGATTTTTCAAGCGGCGTGGAGAGAAGGAAATTTCGATCACAATTACCGCAGCCTGGAGAGGAAGACGTAAAAAAGGGGGACAGGCACCTGCGGAGCCAGTCCCCTCCTTGTTAGGCAGTCTTGCGGTCGAGGCTCCGGTACTGGATGGCTTCGGAGATGTGGTGTTCCTTTATTCCCTCGCTCCCTTCCAGATCCGCAATGGTGCGGGCCACCTTCAGGATCCTGGTGTAGCTTCGGGCGGAGAGACCCAACCGGTCGGTGACGGTTTCCAGCATCCTGCTCCCGACCGCGTCGGTCTCGCAGAACTTGCGGATCATCCGCGCCGTCATCTGGGCATTGCTGTGCACCTTGGTCCCTTTGAAGCGCTCCTTCTGCACTTCATGGGAGCGTGCGACGCGCGCGGCAATCTCGGCCGACCCTTCGCTCTCTCCCCGATCGGAGAGCTCGCGATATTTGAGGGCGGGCACCTCGATGTGTATATCGATGCGGTCGAGCAGCGGCCCGGAGACCCGCGAGCGGTAGCGCTGGATCATGAGCGGGGTGCAGGAACACTGGTGCACAGGGTCGGCGAGGTAGCCGCAGGGGCAGGGGTTCATCGCGGCGACCAGCATGATGCGGCTCGGGTAGGTGACGGAGGCGAGGGCGCGGGAGATGGTGACCCTGCCATCCTCCATCGGTTGCCGCAGCACCTCCAGCACGTGCTTCTTGAATTCGGGCAACTCGTCGAGGAAAAGGACGCCGTTGTGGGAAAGTGACACCTCGCCAGGCTTCGGAGTGTTGCTACCGCCGATGAGCCCCACGTCGGAGATGGTGTGGTGCGGGGAGCGAAAGGGGCGGCAGGAAATGAGCGCGTGGTCCCGCTCCAGGAGACCCATAACGCTGTAGACCTTGGTCGTTTCGATCGCCTCCTCGAAGAGCATGGGGGGGAGGATGGAGGGGATGCGCCGCGCCAGCATGGTCTTGCCCGATCCTGGCGGGCCGATCATAAGCATGTTATATTCACAAGACCCATGTTACATGCTACAGTGCATCACCAGTTCACCTTTAGGAGGTCCGTAATGGCACGGGCATTCAGTTATCTTCGATTCAGCAGACCAGAACAGCGCAAGGGCGACAGCCTCAGGCGGCAGACCGAAGCAGCCAGGGAGTACGCAGACCGACACAACCTTGCCCTTGATGATTTCTCATTCCGCGACTTGGGGCACTCGGCCTACCGTGGCAGTCATGCAGAGATAGGAGGTCTCAGCCAGTTCCTTGCAGCGATTGACACAGGGCACGTGAAGCCCGGTGACTACCTGCTGATTGAAAACTTCGACAGGCTATCAAGGCAGGTATTAGACGAGGCATTCGACCTGCTACGCACGATCTGCAACAAGGGTATCTCTGTTGTAACTCTCCAGGATGGGAATATCTACGACAAGGAAAGTCTTAGCCGTAACTTTGCCTCTCTGATGTGGGCGCTGTTCGCCTTTGCCAGGGCACACGACGAAAGTGCTGTTAAGTCTGACAGGCTCCTCAGCACCTGGCACAACAAGCGTAAAGACATGCGCGTCAAGCCTCTCACTGGCAAGCTGCCGGGATGGCTGAGGCTGAGCGCTGAAAAGCAGATTACTGTCATTGAGGATCGCGCTGAGGTGGTCAAGGAGATTTTCACGAGGTACGTTGAGGGCCAGTCTCCAAGAACCATAGTGAACCGGCTGAACCAGAACAATGTCGAGTGCTGGGGCATCGGCAAGCAGAAGTCGAAGAAGTGGAACTCCTCCTACATCCAGAAGATACTGGACAACGAGTCCGTCATTGGGCGCTTCACACCGCATAAGATAATGTTCGAGGGGATCAAGAAGACGAGAGTCCCGCTCGAAACGGTCAATGACTACTTCCCGGTGATCATAGACGCTGAAACGTTTAATCGCGTCCAGGAGGTGCGGACGCGGAACAAGCTGGGCCGGAGAAAGGCAACAGGGGGCCTGACGAACGCGTTCTCCATGCTGTTCCGGTGCCCGGTCTGCGGAAGTTGGCTGGTAAGGGTCAACAAGAACAGTAAGAGCAACTGGCAATACCTCGTGTGCGGTGCCGCAAAAGCTGGCTACCGGGACGCCGACAGCGGCTACAGGTTGTGCCCAGGTGGCTACAAGGCCGTGCGCTACGACGTGGTAGAGCAGGCGTTTGTCGATGCGGTCCTGTGCGGTCGCTTTATCTCCTCAACAGGAAGCGCCTTGGAAGCCGTCGAGGCAGCGATAGAGGCGCAGAGAAAGCGCAGAGAGGAGAGCTTGCGGCGGTCTACGAACCTCACGAACGCGATAGCTGAAGGCGCTCTTAAAGGGAGTTCTCCTGTAATCAAAGACCTGGAAAAGTACAGCCTTGAAGTTGTTGGGCCAGCCGATGATGATCTCCAAATAGTGGGCAAGGTGGAGCACTGGACGGTAGCTGAAGAGCTGGAATTGCTGGCGTCAGCAATAAAAGGGGCAGAGATTGCCATTGAGCGCTTAGAACTTGACCGGGAGGCTTTGAAGCCGCGAACCGTAGACATTAAACTAAGGGAATTGAAGATGGCGGTGTGTGGGCCTGAGATTGACCGCCAGAAGATCAATATGCTGCTCCAGGCCCTGTGTGACTCCAGCGAACTGAATGCTGACACCAAGGAAATGACCTTCAATCTGAGGCACGCTGACAAGCCGGTGGTTGTAGTATGGTAGCGCGTGGCGGCCTTGGACTGGAAGCCAAGACGCTGGAATTATTCTTCAAATGACGCTTGCGGCCACTATCTTAAATCTGTATAGTTAGCGCTCAAAAATTTAACACTGCCACTTGGAGCCACGACGATGTCTAAAAGCCTGGATGATCTGAGGAAGTGGATTGAAGAAGAGAAAAAGCAGTCTGAACTGCGGTTACAGGAGTTGAGAGAAAGATCATCCGCCACTGAACCGGAACCAGATGATGAGCCGATTCGTTGTCCCAAGTGCAGATCAAGTCAGATAACGGCCCAAAGAGATGGCGTGAGTTTGAGTCGCGCTGCTGTCGGAGGCTTTCTCTTTGGTGGTGCTGGTATGGTTACAGGCGGGTTAGGTGGCAATAAAATCTTAATCACATGCCTGAAGTGCGGCAAACAGTGGAAGCCTGGACAGGAACAAACCATCTTTGAACGATATTTCAGTGACTGAAATCTTATATAAGCCCCCTAGTCCCTTTCGCGGGTCGAAGGTGCCCTACGCGCTTTTTGGAAGTCGATCTCATTTTGCCCCCCGCCCCCACCTCCGAGGATCGCTTGTAGAGGGTGTTTGTGGGCAGGGGAAGGGGTAGGTCTGGGGGTAAAATGCACTTATCATTCTTCGGGGCGTTGATCTTGGTTCATGTCTGCGCTGCGGTCTGGTTTTACCGGCGCAGTCGGCATGTAGCCGGGACGTTCAACCTTAGCTGTATCAGTCTGCTGTTGTACCTGCTGCTGATGAAACCATAGAAGTCAGAAGGGCTGCTCCTGGGTTTGAGAGCGGCCCTTCGAGCGTCTAAAGGTCACTCTGCCGTCACACAGATGTACGGTGTAATACGCAGGCTGGATTACGGCTTATCCGTGGGAGCGGTCTGGCCTTAACCAACCCACGGCGTCCCTATTCCAGCCTGCTGATGTAGCGGTTCAGCTCCTTGATTATCACGTCCGACTCGGTCAGTTCAGCGAAAGTAATGTTGAACTTGCTCATATCGTTGTAAAGTTTTTGAATCGCAGGGACGTTTTCCTCGCCAGTGCCTTCTTGCCGCCTAAGAGGCATGTACCGCGCTTGCTCATCAAAATCGGGTGGGACAACCTGCCACCCCATGCGGTTTACCTCCTTCTCCAACTGCCTGTAGCCTAGCTCGATTCGCGCTATCTCTGACCGAAAGAACCTCTGTAGTGCTACGTCGTTCATTACCTCGCCATGCCTGAAAAGCAGAAAGTACCGAATCCTTGTTGTCGGCTCGCTCCATTCCGTATCGGCCCGCAAATCTGCGAGTTTTTCTTCTATGCTTTTACTGGAAAAGGAGTATTTGTCGCTCTCCTCGAACTTCTCTCTGACCTCATCTTCCAGGACTACACCGTTTCGGATGTCGTACTCGTCATTGGTAAAGTATGAGAACTTATGCTCTATGGTCCGGCTTTTGACACTGGTTGAGTTGAAGGCGTATTCAAAGACTGTGGTGTGAGAAGAGGTGTGGTCAGGACTGTGGGACGTTATCGTGTACGTTTTAGTTTCCTTGGACAAATACAGCTCGGTGACCCAGTCATTCTCATCTTCATCAAAGGACAGAGCGAAGTCGTTGGAGTCATACTCCTCATCATCGCTAAGGGTCCGGAAATCCGCGCCTGGCAGGCCATAGAATGTTGCCAGTTCGTTTATGCACTCCCTCACCTTTTCTTTGGGTAGATCGACCGATTCGAGCTTGAAGTTGATCTCCTTGACCCTCTCTGGGAGCTGTCGTTTCTTGAAGTAGAGCCGGATGAGATTAAAGGTGTTGAACCCTGCGGAAAGCCAACTGAAAAGTGGTGAGAAGAAAAGCATCTCCCCGTATACCAGCGCGTGCTTCAGCTTGCTGGTAGGGGTGCTCTTGTACCCTCCGGTGGTCAAGTCGTAGTGCAGATTGATCCTCTTCATGTTTCTCGACTTAACTGAGAAGGTATCTGATAGCGACATCCCGATCCTACCCATGTTAATAACGAATGAGGCCACCATCCCAGTGAAATACGGATCATCCATGACTCACCTCGTTTCTGTTGCTAATATGTCGTCCTACCGCCTTATCCTGTGGTCTGGATCGGATGTTACACGAACACTTAAACAACCTTCTCATAGCACATCTCCTCCCGTTTATACATTTTTTAATTCGCAGGCAGCAAGAAAGCAACGTACCTGTCCGCACAATGTCAACCACCCCTATCAGTAGGGCACGCCCTTGCGATAGGCTGAAAAAATGGGCTCCCATGCTATCACAGGAGTTGACTTCGGGGTTTTGATAGGTTATTATCAAAACATCTTAGACATCATTGATAGCAATCAGGAGGGCAGCATGGCAATCGTAGGGTATGCAAGGGTGAGTTCGACAGACCAGAAGCTCGACGTGCAACTCGATCAACTCAAGGCACTGGGCGTTGACAAGGTCTATGCTGAGAAGGCCAGCGGAGCCGATGCTGAACGGGTTGAGCTTGCCTCCCTTCTGGACTACGTGCGCGAGGGTGACACCGTAGTGGCCTGCAAGCTCGACAGGATCGCCAGGAGCACACAGCACCTGCTTAACATCGTGGAGACGTTGAACAAGAAGGGTGTCGCACTCAGGGTGCTGAACATCGACCTTGACACCTCTACCCCGACAGGGAAGCTCATGTTGACGATGCTGGGCGCTATCGCTACTTTCGAGAGAGAGATGATGCTTGAAAGGCAGGCTGACGGGATCGCCAAGGCTAAGGAGGCCGGGAAGTACACGGGAAGGAAACCGACAGCCAAGGCAAAGAGCGCCGAGGTGGTAACCCTTCTGGGGCAAGGCAAGACGAAAGAGGCGGTAGCCGCTGAACTGGGAATCGGCGTAGCAAGTGTCTACAGGATCGCCAAGGAGGAGAAGTTGAGGATGACCGCGCAGCCTTAAAGAGCCAAGTCAGTTCAGTCATACAAAAGGCCGGGAGCAATCCCGGCCTTTTGCTATCTGAGACGACCCAGAATGCCCTACAAGCCACGATCTCGCGCCGGGACAGCCTGGAGTGTGGGGAAAATCAGCACAGGGCACCACAAGACCTTTCATTAGATTTCTCTTGACATTCATTAAAAGCCGTGGTACAATCGGGGAAGTTCCGGATGGAACGACCTATACACAACAGTGTAAGGGTAGAGCCTACAGTTTCCCCTTCCAACGTCCTGCAGTTATGAGCGACTACCCCACCAAGCTACAACCACTCAAATGAGCGAAGCCGCCTACTGAACTGATCGAGGCGGCTTTTGATCTACTTGGGCAGAGCCATACTTTTCTTGCAACGATTCAAGAATCAACTGGTTCATGGTGACCCCCTGCATGATTGCGATTATCTTGATCCTTGCCCTCAACTCCTCTGGCACCTCAACATTGAGCCTCACTTTACTCTGAATCACTTCCAGCCGCCCCCGTATAGCTTAGTTTTTCGATCCAAAGTAAATGAGTCCCTCCTCCGACGCAAGCATTTTAATTATGTATTTCCGGATACTTATCCACACATGGAACGTTTTACGCGTAGGCAAAAACACCAAAAGCCTTTTCAATTTAAAATAAGAATTGGCACATCTTAAAAAGGAAAGCTGTCATCTTCAAAAGAAGGGGTTTCAGGCAGTGCCCCGTTCGGTAGCGGCATATTCGTGACGACAAAGAGATTAACAATATCGTCCCTATCCATGAAAAGAAGCTGGCTCCGCTTTGAGGCATCGAGCTTGTTTCCCAACCAGTTCCGAGCTGCTTTAGTGATGTCACCTGCCGAAACGATAAAAGCATGATCTACGAGCACACGCTTCCCTATCTCTGGATCGAAGATTTCGTGCCCCAGCATCATCAAGACTTGATTGTGAATCTCGGCAACATTGGCATTACCGGCTTTGGTGGTACCTGAAGAATCAATTTTGCCCTTTTTAGCCTGTATGCCGAAGTAGAGGACGTGCAGCGTGGGGAGAGTGAATTTCATCCAGATGTCTTTGCCATACTCCAGCGCTTTGTCTTTGTGACCAGCAGTTGTAATGCGGTGAAATCCAAGCTGACGGAATAGGGGCAGTAGCACCTCTTGAATGATTTCATCTTCAGATGCCACATCAAGGTATGAAAGAAGCTGTTCCCTTTTTTTCTGTTCTGATGCTGAGAATGGACGGTGGGGGTTTACTGCAGCCGAAGCGATAGTATTTGTTGCTATGTGCCGTAAGTAACACTGGCGATCCTCTGCGTAGAAGGCCTCAAAGCCCTCTCGTGCTAATGCTGAATTGAGAAGAGCCAGTGCTCCAGGCCTATCGGGAGGGTCGTTACACGCATCAGCCTGATCCATCAGTGTCTGAATAACACGACAAAACGTCTCCGGTGGGGTCTGAGCATTTTGTTGAGGTTCTTCCAAAATCTCCTTCAAAACACCGGAAACCCAATGATTACGGGTTGACCCGTCATGAACATAATCGGTGTCGCAATCACGGAAAAAGCGCGTTAAATTGCCACCGGTACGGTATAGGAAGAACGTCGTGTTCATGTCATAGTTTCCACATATCATTTCGGCAATAGAATCTAAAGTGCGTTGTTTGAAGGGCATACGTGAACAACTCCTTCCCCTACAAAAGTAATGCATCGCGCCGACGTAATGTATAGTAATAATCCCAAAACGTCAAAGGTGAAGGCAGTTTGCCCCCAGCCTTTGCCGCCCGTTTCACATCGTTCTAACAGCACAGCCCTAGGGAAGCACACTTGACTCCAGTGGTGTTATTCGTCCGCAGCCGGGTCGTGGAGCCGGTCCAAGTCGGCGCGGTACTCCTCCAGTTCGTCGCTGCAGTCCAGGGCTTCGGGATCGGTGTCGAGCAGGCCGTTGTGCTGCGGCGTGTATGTTGTGGGGGATGACTTCCTGGGAAACCTGCGCGGTGCATCGCTGGGGAACCAGACACCGCAACCTGTGCATTGCTGACCTGGGTGCATGGCACGCCCACAGAAGGGGCACCGATGTCTGTCTCCAGCGTATGGGATTTCCATTTTACGTGGTGCGCGAGTTGGTAGATGCAAAGTATGTTCGATCACTGGTGGTGTTTTCCTTTATTCTTTGTTTTTGGGTATGTAGGTATGGACTGGAGCAAGAAAACCCGCTACAGGGCCAATATGAAAGCCTGGGCTACGGCTCTGCTGTCACAGCGTAGGGAGTGAGACCGCGCAACCGCAGCCAAGCCCTAATCATGTTCTCAGCGACTTCTGCTGAGGTGGCCGGGACGGTGGATCGGCGGGTGATGGTCTTGCCGTACTGAGGGAATGAGTAGTGGACTGAGTAGAGCGTCAAGCTGATCTCCTGGATACGAAAAGAGCCGCCCTTTGCGGGGGCGGCTCCTGAGTGTTGATTGAGTTGTTGATGAGGAGCTATGCACTCCCCAAAATCTGGACGCTGATGTCATCCACTTCGTGCGGCGGAATGTCCGCGAAGCAGGCCGGTCTGCCGTACCTTTCACCGACGTGACCACGAATCATTGCGACCGTAGCGCGGCAGGCGGCGGCGGGATCGTCGCCAGGGACGCCCACTGTGCCGGATCGAACGGAACCGTTAAGCAGCTCTACCCTGTACCCAATCATGTAACGCTGTACTGACATTACTGCACCTCCTGTGCGACAGGCAGAAGCAGGAGACGGTAGACCCGCCCGTTGACGTGTTCCGAAAACAGGATGGTGAACCGCTGGCCGCTCTGATCGGTGACCACGTTGTCGACGCACACACCGTCAAGGTGGTCGCTGGTGAAAATTTCAATGGGCTTGATCGGCAGTGCGCTGAAGAGCAGCCCGGACTGTGTTTCAAAGGTATGTGTCATTGGAGTTCCTTGTGAGGCGGGGCGGCTGGAAACTGAAAGAAACAGCCGCCCCTGGAATGAACCGACATTATCCAGCCGGACGGAGCCGCTTTAACCAGCGGCAGGGGTTGCCCTGGAGGAGAGCCAGGAGATCGTTAAAATTGAAGTTCGCCAAGCAACCGCAAGCATTTCACCAGCTCAGTTATATGGTGAACCGCAAGCATGGTATCAGCTACCTCCTCACCATAGGCCCTTACTGCGTCAAGGATCGCCACCCTCACCTGAAATTCGGAGCAGCCGGAGAGACCGGGGTCTGACTTGATTTCGTTGTAGATGGCGTCGATGAGCTGTTCGAGCTGGGGTGTCATGCGGCACCCCTCATCTGAATCAGATCGGCAGGTGCAATCTCTTCGATCTCGGTAAGGACGATCTGCGCGACCTGCTTCAGGTACTCAGTTATGGTTGACTGGTCACTGTACTTAACCGCCAGTTCCTCCCACGCTGCTGCATACGCACCAGGCCGTGCGAGGATGATCTGCGCGGTTATGGCTTTCATGACTTTCAGGGCGTCGGCTTTAACCTCAGCAGTGAAGGCTTCCGAGGCCTCGAAATCGTCAGTGCTGGCCTGCAGTGCAGCGAGTTTGGAGTTAGCAGACTTCGGCGGCTCGTTGTTGATGATCGGATCGAGGAACATTCTGTTCTGCGAAGAGGCGTACTTCAGCACTTTCCTCATGTCCATCTGGACCTGAGGAAGATGGCTGTACTTGTTGATGAGGCTACGGATTAAACTGTTGTGATTCACGGTGTAACTCCTTTTGTTTTAAGTGCTTCGAGTAATTTTCTATCGTAGAAGTTGATGTCGCCTTCGCCGGTCATGTGGCCTGCGGTGTAGTGCAGGTGCCTTTCCGGGGCGAAAGGTAGAAGCAGGTTTGCTGCTCCATCCCCAAGGAACCGCTGAGCCTCCTCTATCCAGGGGAGGAGCTGCCCCGCCTTCGATGTGAGAAGAACATGAAAGTGGGGTCTCTGTTCGCCGGGGTGCCCGAAAGAGACAACGCTGATTGCCCCCAGCCTGATCTTCAGATGCCGAGCGAGGGGCCGTAGGACTTGTTCGACCAAGGGCAAGTAGGCCCTGACCGCGTGAACGTCGTTAGGGATTCGTGCTGTGAGGAACCCTTCCCAAGGGTAGGAAGCCAGCCAGTCGAAGTACAGTTTCTGTGAAATTTCCAATGGTTACACACTCTCCTACGTTAGATGCAGTGGTCTCGGCACAGCCTCCAGAAACATCCTGCAGACTCACCGAGACCACTGTATTCAATTCCCGCCCACGCTCGGCATTCCAGGTTGGACGGGGAGGCCTGGAGCGCATGGAGCAGAGGAAAACTTCTTCCTCTACATTTTTATATACGCAAAAGATGGCTGAAATTATCAGCAGGAATCTCAAAAAAATGAAAATATTTTAAATTTCGGTGGGGTTATAGAACTTGAGGTTAGGAAGGGGGTGGGCGTGAACTCGCCCGTTGTGCCGGGGCAATTTGTCAACCAAAACTAAAGCATCAGGTTGACAAACATATCCAGGCACATTTGTGACGGACTAACCGTTTGGTTTGAACGGCTATCCCCTGATCTTTTGCATGAAGATTTTGGTAGTGGTGGGTAATGTCAGAACTGGCGCGGGTTTAGCACGAAAAGAAGCTACAAAAATGTTCCCCCTGATAATTGGTCTTGTGAAAACAACCTGAGCAGGTTGTGGCTTCCGGCTGCGGCTACTTCGAGGGCGCGCTTCGCGTGCTCCTGTCCCTTCACCTCGCAAAAATCGTCGCCGGCCTCGCCCCCTTGGCAAAACAAGGCGGCGATGTCTGGGCGGTAAGAGGGAATCTCCACTGCGCCGTTAAGAAAATCGACCACCTGGGAGAGATCGGTGACCCCTATCACCTCGACTCCCTCGACCACTCCCCCCTCGGCGACGTTCTCTGCCGGGATGATGATGCCGGCGAGCCCCGCGTCGCGGGCGGCGACAGCTACGGAGAGGCAGCCACGCACCGGTTTCACCCCCCCGTCGAGGGAGAGCTCCCCCAAGAGAATGTAGCGCTGCAGCAGATCCTCCCTTATGGCGCCGGTTGCAGCCAGTATCCCGATGGAGATGGGGAGGTCGAAGGAGGCCCCTTCCTTCTTAACGTCGGCGGGGGCTAGGTTGACGGTAATCTTGCGGTTGGGAAAGTCGTAGCCGGAGTTCTTCAGTGCCGCCTTGACCCGGTCCTTGCTCTCCTTGACCGCGTTGTCGGGAAGCCCCACGGTCGCCAGTTGAGGCAACCCTTGAGCGATGTCCACCTCCACATCGATGAGGATGGCATCAATCCCGACAAGAGCGCTGGAGAGAACCTTGGCAAGCATGAGACCCCCAACTGATAGTGAGGCACCCGGGCGTGTTCTGCGTCGTCTGGCGTTGACGCGTGAGGGATAGGCTGCTGCTGAGCTTCAGGAGCGGGTGGAAACGACGACAGCCAGAGTAACAGCTGCCAAGAATTGGTCAAGCGCGGGACCGGCAGCAGTCAGCCAGACCATGGAGGCAAACCACAGCATGAGGAAGCCTTGTCCAACTGCATCTTCGCCTGTCTCGGGGACAAATAAAGCCCGCGTTGTGTCGTTGGCGTGGTGGGACGGATGAGAAAGGAAGAGGTTGTACTTCGCGGCGGCGCGGTGGGATATTCTGCGGTAGCTCCCGTCCTAGGGAAGAGGGAGCTACCGCAGAACGGGGATCTAGGCCTTGAGCATTTCCAGGTAACGGTCCGCATCGAGGGCGGCCATGCAGCCGGTCCCGGCGGAGGTAATCGCCTGCTTGTAGTTTCTGTCCTGCACATCTCCCGCAGCGAAGACGCCGGGTATGTTGGTGGAAGTGGAGTTCCCTTCATAGCCGCAGTTGGTACGGATGTACCCTTCGTCCATCTCCAGTTGACCGTCGAAGATGTGGGTGTTCGGCTGGTGCCCGATGGCGATGAAGCAGCCGTGCACGCTTATCAACTTGTCCGAGCCGCTGGTGTGCCGCAGCCTGACGCCGGTGACGCCAGACTCGTCCCCGAGCACCTCTTCCAGGTGGTGGTTCCACTCGATGGTGACGTTGCCGTTCTTGGTCTTCTCGATCAGCTTGTCGGTCAGGATCTTCTCGGCCCGGAACTTGTCCCTGCGATGCACCACGGTGACGTGGCTCGCTATGTTGGAGAGATAAAGCGCCTCCTCCACGGCGGTGCTGCCGCCGCCAATGACGACGACCGGCTTGCCGCGGTAGAAAAACCCGTCGCAGGTGGCGCAGGCGGAAACGCCTTTCCCCTTGAACGCGTGCTCAGAGGGAAGCCCCAGGTATTTAGCGGACGCGCCGGTGGCGATGATGAGGGCGTCGCAGCTATAGCTGCCGTTGTCACCTTCCAGTACGAACGGGGGTTTGGTGACCTGAGCCTTGCTGATATGGTCGTAAATGAACTGGGTGCCGAAACGCTCGGCGTGCAGGCGCATACGCTCCATCAGATCCGGGCCCATGACCCCTTCCGGGTCGCCCGGCCAGTTGTCCACCTCGGTCGTCGTCATCAGCTGCCCCCCCGGCTGCAGCCCGGTGATCAAAACCGGGTTCAGGTTGGCACGCGCGGCATAGACCGCAGCCGTGTAACCGGCAGGGCCCGAGCCAAGAATAATGAGACGGTGGTGAGTCACTTCCATTAAAACGACCTCCAGCTGAAATTTAGCCCGAAAGATATCAGTATCTCCCCTGAATTGCAAGGCGCCAGAGGGCTAAGTTATTGACCGAAATAGGTACCTCTGCTACTATTCATGCCGTTGTCATATAATGAGAAGGGGGAAGCATGAAGAAAATCGCGGTATCACTGGCACTGTCCCTGGCGTTAGTCGGGGGAGGGCAAGCAATGGCGAAAGATATCAGATTCAGCAGCGGACTTACCCAAGGGCAGTTCAAAGACTTCACCAAGGAGGCTGGCGCCGCCATCTCCTTCAAGAACACCGCACCAGCCGAACCTCTCGGAATTACCGGGTTTGAAGCGGGCCTGGAGGTTTCCGCCGTCGATATCAGCGGCAACGACTATATGAACAAGGCGTTCGGCGGCAATGCCCCCTCCTACGCGGTGCTGCCCAAGCTGCGCGCCAGGAAAGGACTTCCGCTGGGAATAGACGTCGGCGCCATGTACTCTTACGTGCCCGACTCCAACATCAAGCTCTGGGGCATCGAAGTCAGCAAGGCGATCCTGGAAGGGACCGCCGCCACTCCGGCCTTGGGCGTTCGCGGCACCTACAGCAGGCTTACCGGCGTGAATGATCTCGACCTGCAGACCGCGGGCATCGATGCCTCGATCAGCAAGGGCTTCCTCATTCTGACCCCTTATGCCGGAGCAGGCGGGGTGTGGGTGAGCAGCGAGGCAAAAGGGAATCTGAAAACCCTCTCGCCCAATCTCAAATCAGAAGACGTCTTCCAGCCGCGCGTCTTCGCCGGGTTGCAGGTCTCTCCATTTCCCCTGTTCCACTTCACAGGCGAGGTGGAATACCAGGAGCGCCCGATCTACTCCTTGAAGGCTGCCATAGGTTTCTAACAACCGTCAGTCGGGAGGGGGCTTTTGCCCCCTCCCGCCGGGGTACACCATGCATGCCCACGCCGACACCCATCTGGACCAGAGCATAACGGGTCGCTTCAGGTACGCCATAATCCTTACCGCTATCACGCTCGTTGCCGAACTGGCGGGGGGGCTTTGGACCAACTCCCTGGCCCTGCTCTCCGACGCTGCACACGTCTTCCTCGACCTCTTCGCGCTGCTTCTTTCCCTGGGCGCCATCAAGCTCGCCTCCTACCCGGTCAGCGAGACCCGCACCTTCGGCTGGCATCGCATGGAGGTTTTCGCCTCCTTCATAAACGGCAGCACCGTGTTTCTCATCGCCGGGATCATCAGCTACGAGGCGCTAGTACGCTTCATCCATCCCGAAGAGGTGAAGAGCCTGGAGATGCTAATCATCGCCTTCGTCGGCCTGGTGATGAACCTCATCGCGGCGGGCGCCCTCCACTCGCACTCACACGACGACCTGAACGTGCACAGCGCCTTTCTGCACGTGATCGGCGACGCCGCCGCCTCAGTCGGCGTGATCATCGGCGGCATCATCATGTACTTCACCAACTGGTACCTTCTCGATGCAGTCATCTCCATCGGCATCGGCTTCATCATCTTCTGGGGTTCGTGGCGGGTGATGCGCGAGTCAGTGCATATCCTTTTGGAAGGGGTTCCCCGCGGCGTCGAGGTGGAACAGGTTTCGGCCGCTATCCTGGAGGTCGAAGGGGTGGAAGAGGTCCATCACGTCAATATCTGGACCATCTGCTCCCACATCCTGGCGTTGTCCGGGCACATCGTGGTTCCTCCCACGTTCAAAGGCGAGCATGGCCCAATCCTCAGGAGGATCGAGGAGCGGCTTTTCGAGCGTTTCCACATCTCCCACACCACGCTCCAGTTGGAAACCACCCGTTGCACCGACACGGAGGGGGCGAAGCAGTTCCGCCACCGCCCGCGCGCGGCGTCTTTGGCCCATGCCCATGCCCATCCGCACCACCACCCCCATGGCACTTGCCAGGGGGGGCATCACCATCACGACCACACACCTTAACCCCTCGGACGGTAGATAATGCTTGATTACAACCTGATCGTCGACGCAGCCCAGAGACTCAAAAAAAGGGTGCGCCGGACGGAACTGATCCACGCTCAACATTTCAGCGAGCGGCTCGGCCTCCCCCTTTACTTCAAATGCGAGAACCTGCAGCGCACCGGCGCCTTCAAGATTCGCGGCGCACTCAATTTCATGACCGCGCAGCCGCGCCAGGCACTGGCCGGCGGCGTCATTACCGCCTCCGCAGGAAACCACGCCCAGGGAGTCGCCTTCTCCGCCGACCTCCTCGGGGTTAAAGCGGTGGTCTACATGCCGGAGAGCACCCCGCCGCAGAAGGTATTCGCCACCCGGGACTACGGGGCCGAAGTCGTCCTGGAGGGAAAAAATTTCGACGAGGCGTGCGCCGCCGCCCTGAGGCAAGCCGAGGCTACCGGCGCGCTTTTCGTGCACCCATTCAACGACCCCCTGGTGATGGCGGGACAAGGGACCATCGGGCTTGAGCTGCTGGAGGACCTCCCGGATCTCGCCAACGTGCTGATCCCCGTGGGAGGGGGAGGACTGATAGCCGGCATCGCCCGCGCCATCAAGGAGACCCACCCGCAGGTGAGGATCATCGGGGTCGAAGCCGCCGCAGCCCCTTCGATGCGCCAGGCGCTGCACAAAGGAGAGGTAGTCACCGTGCCGATACGGGCGAGCCTCGCCGACGGCATCGCCGTCAAAACCGCCGGTACCAACACCTTTCCCGTGGCAAAGGAATACGTGGACGAAATCGTCCTGGTGGATGAGGAGGAGATCGCCCTCGCCATCGTCTCGCTGATGGAACGGAACAAGCTGATGGTGGAGGGCGCCGGCGCGGTGGGGCTCGCGGCGCTTTTGAACGGCAAGATAAAGCGGATTTCCGGAAAGACGGTGGCGTTGTTATCAGGCGGGAACATAGACGTGAAGACCATAGCCGTGGTCGTGGAGCGGGGGCTTTTGGCCGCGGGGCGCTACCTGAAGCTGAAGATCGAGCTGGACGACGTCCCCGGCGCGCTGGCACGGCTCGCCACCGAGATCGCCGAGGCGCGGGCCAACATATCCATCATCACCCATGACCGCCGCTCCGAGTCCCTTCCCATCGGGAAGACCGAGGTGCTGGTCGAGTTGGAGACCAGGGGTGCCGAGCACATACAGGACGTCATCAGGCACCTGAGCAAACGGGAGTACCTGCTGGAAGTCATCAAATAAACAAAAGCCATCGGCCACGGGGAAAACCTGAGGAAAGCAAAACTCAAGCTTTGGGTTTTGCTCCGCCTTTCTCAGATGTTCTCCGTGGCCAACGGTTTTAAGGTTCAGTTCGCCTCCTTCTCCAGATGTTCCCTGATCACCCGCAGGAAGGCGTCGCCGTAGCGAGCCATCTTGTGCTGCCCCACCCCGGTTATCTTCAGCAACTCCCACTTGTCCTTGGGCAGCTGCGCCGCCATCTCGGCGAGCGTCGCGTCAGCAAAGACCACGAAAGGCGGCACTTGCTGCTCGTCCGCGATCCCCTTCCTGAGCTCCCGCAACTCCTGGAACAGCGCGCCATCGTAGCTCGGCTTCCTGGCGGCCGACTTCTTCTCCACTACCTTGGTATCGCGCGGCCTGGCAAGCTCCAGCCGCAGCTCCCCCCTCAAAAGCGGGCGCGCCCCCTCGGTCAATTTCAGCACCGAGAAATTCGCCAGATCCTGCTCCAGGTACCCCAGGTGGATCAACTGGCGCAACAGGTTGCCCCAGAACTCCTGGGAGTGTTGCTTGCCGATGCCGAAGGTGGAAAGCTGGTCGTGTTTCAGCTCCTGGATCCGGTGGTTCTGCGAACCGCGCAGCACGTCGATGACGTGCCCCACCCCGAAGCGCTGGCCAACGCGGTAGACGCAGGAGAGCGCCTTTTGGGCATCCTCGGTTGCGTCGAAGCGCTCCGGCGGGCTCTCGCAGATGTCGCAGTTGCCGCAGTCCTGCTCCAGCCGGTCCCCGAAATAGCCGAGCAGCACCCGGCGCCGGCAGGTCTGGGCCTCGGCGAACCCGATCATGCAGTTGAGCTTGTGCAGCTCGATCCGGTTTTGCTCCGCGTTGCCGCCGTTGCCGATGAGCCCGCGGGCCACGGCGACGTCGCCGTAACCGAACAAAAGCAGCGCGTCGGCAGGAAGCCCGTCGCGGCCAGCACGCCCGGTCTCCTGGTAGTAGCTCTCGATGCTTTTTGGCATGTCGTAGTGCACCACGAAGCGGACGTTGGACTTGTCTATCCCCATGCCGAAGGCGACCGTGGCCACGACGATCTTGATGTCGTCCTTGAGGAAGGCGTCCTGGACCCGATGCCGCTCCTTGTCCGGAAGCCCGGCGTGATAGGCGGCCGCCTTGATCCCGGCGGCGCAAAGCTTTTTGGCCACCTCCTCGACCCGCTTCCGTGACAGGGCATACACTATCCCCGCCTCGTCCTTGCGGCTGGACAAAAAGCCGGTGAGCTGGCTGAAGGGCTTATTCTTGTCGATGACGCTGTAACGGATGTTGGGGCGATCGAAACCGGCGCAGTAGCAGGTCGCCCCCTGAAGCCCGAGCCGGGAAAGTATGTCTCCCCTGGTCTGGGCGTCGGCCGTCGCTGTAAGCGCGATCATCGGTATCTCGGGGAATATCTCGCGCAGTACGCCAAGCTGGGCGTACTCGGGACGGAAGTCGTGCCCCCACTGCGAGACGCAGTGCGCCTCGTCGATGGCGAAGAGGGAGATGGGGAGCTGCTTGATCCTTTCCAGGAAGCCGTCGCTCAATAGCCGCTCGGGCGCGACGTAGAGGAGCTTCAGCTCGCCTGCGTGCAGTTGGGCCAGCACCCGGCGCGCCTCTGCTTCGCCCAGCGCCGAGTTGTAGCACGCGGCGGAGATGCCGTTCTCGCGCAGGGCGTCGACCTGGTCCTTCATCAGCGAGATGAGGGGGGAGATCACCAAGGCCGTGCCGGGAAAGCAAAGGGCCGGGACCTGGTAGCAGAGCGATTTGCCGCCGCCGGTCGGCATGAGGACGAAAGCGTCCCTGCCGGAGAGGACCGTTTCCACGATCTCCTGCTGCGGCGACCGGAACGACTTGAAGCCGAAGACATCGTTGAGAATCTGTATGGGGGATGCAGGCATGGCTGGCCTTTGTTACTGCGTGAATTGCTGCCGGAAGGGGGAGCGTCGACGCGGGAGATTATACCGCATCGGCCGTCTGCGCCAGCGTTTCCGGACAAAGGTGGGCGAGGAAACTTCTTGTCAGCGGCGCACCGTTTAGCGGGTCTGAGAGCCCAGGACGCAGCAGGTCCTGGTAGCTGTCCACGTCATACCAGGGAGGAAGGAGCGTGGAGGAAAATCCTGACGCCTGAGCCTGCTTCAAGCTCGTCTCGAGGACCTTAGCTGTGGACCAGGGTATCCCTTGGAAGATGCTCCCCACTCCTCCCCGCACCCCAACCAGGTAATACCCCCCGTCTGAAGCGGGGCCGAACACCGTGTCGCTTCCTCCTTCCAGCCGGGCGAAAGCATCCTCCAGATAAACAAGCGGCAGGTCCGGCGCATCGGAGCCGATCACCACGCTGGAATCGTATCCCAGTTGCGCCAGCTGATCGAAGGCCTGCTCCAGCCTCGTTCCCAGCCCCCCGTCATGCTGCCGCATCAAGGTGGAGTGGGGAGCACTCTTATGGAAAAAGTCGCTCTCCCCTTCGTAGAAGAGAACCGTATCGGCGTTCAACTTCTGAACGCGTGCAATGGTGTCGAGGAGCATGCAGCGGTAGAGTTCGGCCCCCTGCTGCAGCGACAAGGGGGGAGACAACCGGGTCTTGACCAGACCGGGAATTGGTGTTTTGGCGAAGATGGCGAGCGCGCGCTTCATTAGAGGTATTGGCCTTAGAAGGGATAAATGAGTAGAAAAGTCTAGACTTGTCCACAATTTTGCCGTTTATCAACAGAGTTTTCCACAGTCAAGCGGTTGACTGAGACAACTTTATGACTCCCTGCTTCTCTCGATTGCGGCATAGGCCGAGTGTTTGTGGATGGACTCGAAGTTCTCCGCTTCCACGGAAAACCACGTAACGTTCTGCATACTTAGCAGCCGAACCGTCGCCTCGCGCACCATATCCTCGACGAACCGCGGGTTCTCGTATGCGCGCTCGGTGACGAATTTCTCGTCCTCGCGTTTTAGCAGAGAATACACAGGTGAGGAACCGCACTGCTCGATGATTTCGATCAGGTCTTCGATCCAGATGAATTCGCTGTAGCGAACCTGGACTGTCATGATGGAGCGCTGGTTGTGGGCGCCGTAGCTGGAGAGTTCCTTGCTGCAAGGGCAAAGCGAGGTGACCGGCACCTTGATCCCAAGCACGAAGTCGAAGCGGTCCGAAAGCGAGGCGCTGAAGGTGCAGGTGTATTCCATCAGGCTCTTCGCCCGCGACACCGGCGCGGTCTTCTCCACGAAGTAGGGGAATTCCATCTCGAGGTGCGCGTTGGATGCCCCCAGTTTCTCCTTCATGGTGGAGAGGATGAGCTCCAGCTTGTCGAGCGCGATCTCCTCGCGATACTCATTGAGGATCTCCACGAACCGGCTCATGTGGGTTCCCTTGAAGTGATGGGGGAGGTCAACGTACATGTTGATCCGGGCGATGGTGTTCTGAAAGGACTTGTTCTTGTCCATCACTACTATCGGGTAGGAGATGTCCTTCACCCCCACCTTTCCGATCGGTATGTTCCTGGTATCGCGGGTGAGTTGCACGTCGCTCAGGGATGGCTTCTTCAGATATTCTTTGATCATTGTTTTTCCTCGGTTGTTACCGCTCGCCCACGGGAAGAGGCAGGGGATGAGGGCGTGCCGCTAAAGCTTCTGGTACTTTACCGGGTCGGTCACCCCGGCTTCTGCAAACCCTTTGAGTCGTAAACGGCAGGAATCGCACCGGCCGCAGGCCGCGCCGTCTTCGGCAGGGTCGTAGCAGGAATGGGTCTTGGAGTAGTCGACCCCCAGCGACAGCCCCTTCTGGATGATCTCGGCCTTGGTGAGACTGATCAGCGGGGTGTGGATCTTCAACCTTTTCCCCTCGACCCCGGCCTTGGTGGCGAGATTCGCCATGGTCTCGTAGGCCGAGATGAACTCGGGCCTGCAGTCGGGGTAACCGGAGTAATCGAGCGCGTTGACGCCGATGAAGATGTCGAAGCAGTCGAGCGTCTCAGCCCAGCCGAGCGCGAAGGAGAGGAAGATCGTATTGCGGGCCGGCACGTAGGTTACCGGTATCTCCTCCCCGACGCCCTCCTTCGGGACCTCGATGTCGGAGGTGAGGGCGCTCCCCCCCATTTTTCTCAGGTCGAACTCGACCAGCAGGTGATCCACGGCCCCCATCGGGCGAGCGTTCAGCTTCGCCACCTCCAGTTCCTGCTGGTGCCGTTGCCCGTAGCTGAAGCTGAGGGCGTAGGGTGCGAAACCCTGCTCCTTCGCTATCGCCAGGCAGGTGGTCGAATCGAGCCCGCCGCTGTAAAGGATTACCGCCTTTTTTTGCATCTTTTCACCTCGTTGAAGGATGAGGTTTGTCCTGCACCCTCTGTGTTCCGTTCTCTAATTTTACAAAAACAAAGGGCCGCGCCGATGATCCGGTGCGGCCCTGGATGCTTACTCTACGAAGCTTTTCAGCTTCTTAGCCCGGCTGGGGTGGCGCAGCTTCCTGAGCGCCTTCGCCTCGATCTGCCGGATCCTTTCACGCGTGACCTCGAAGTCCTGGCCCACCTCTTCGAGGGTATGGTCGCTCTTCTCGCCGATGCCGAAGCGCATCCGGAGCACCTTCTCCTCGCGGGGGGTGAGGGTGGAGAGCACCCGGGAGGTCTGCTCGGAAAGGTTCGCCTTGATCACCGCTTCCAGGGGAGAGACCACACCCTTGTCCTCGATGAAATCCCCAAGATGCGAATCTTCTTCCTCGCCGATCGGGGTCTCCAGCGAGATCGGCTCCTTGGCGATTTTGAGAACCTTGCGCACCTTGTCCAGCGGCAGCGCCATGCGCTCGGCGATCTCCTCGGGGGAAGGCTCGCGGCCGATCTCCTGCACCAGCTGGCGGCTGGTACGGATCAGCTTGTTGATGGTCTCGATCATGTGCACCGGGATCCTGATGGTACGGGCCTGGTCCGCGATGGCGCGGGTGATGGCCTGACGGATCCACCAGGTGGCGTAGGTCGAGAACTTGTAACCGCGCTGGTACTCGAATTTGTCCACAGCCTTCATGAGGCCGATGTTCCCTTCCTGGATCAGGTCCAGGAACTGCAGACCGCGGTTGGTGTACTTCTTGGCGATGGAGACGACCAGGCGGAGGTTGGCCTCGACCAGTTCGCTCTTGGCCAGCTTCGCCTTGTGCTCCCCTTCTTCGATGGCGAGCAGGGCGTTGGCGAGTTCGCTCGCCTTGAAGCCGGACTCCTGCTCGATCTTCTTCAATCTAGCTTCGCTGGAGCGGAAGCGCTTCTCGAGCTTCTGCCCTTCCTCCAGCGTCAGGTTCAGCTTCTTCTGGAACTCCGCCTCGGAACCGCCCTTCGCCCCTTCGAAGGCGGCAAGAAAAGGCTCCCTCTCGGCGCCGCTTTCTTTCTCCAGCTCGGTGATCTCCTGCATCACCGTATCGACTTTGCAGGAAAGCTCCTTCAGGCGCTGGGCAATCTTCTCGATGTGGCGGTCCTTCAGGCGCAGCGACTTGAGTGTCTCCGCCATCTTCACCTTGAGTTCGGCGTGCTCGGCACCCAGGGCCTCGCGCTCCTTTGCGGCAGCCTTCTCGTTGTCCAGAACACCCTGGATCTCGTTCATCCGCAGATCGATTTCCTTGATCTCGTCGATGATGGTGAGCACCTTGAGGGCCTGGAGATCCTCTTCCCCTTCCTCCAGCACCTCTTCCTCGACGTCTTTGGATATCTCGATGGCGCCGATCTGCTGCTTCCTGAGACGCTCGCCAAGGGAGACGACCTCTCTCACCGTGATCGGAGTGTTCAGGATGACGCTGGCGACGTCGCGCTCGCCCACCTCGATCCTCTTGGCGATCTCGACCTCTCCCTCACGGGTGAGAAGCGAAACGGAACCCATCTCGCGCAGGTACATGCGGACCGGGTCGCTGGTACGGCCGAGGGTGCCGGGCTCGAACTCGACTTCTTCCTCACTTCCTTCGTGCTCTTCCTCTTCTTCCAGATCCATCTTGATCTTCGGGATCTTTACCTTCTGGGCGGAGTCGACTATCTCGATGTCCATATCGCCAAACATGCTCATGACGTCGTCTATCTGGTCGGAGGAGACGATGTCAGGGGGAAGCAGGTCGTTCACCTCTTCGTAGGTGAGAAACCCCTTTTCCTTGCCCAGGTCGATGAGCTGCTTCACTTCGTCCATGCTTTTCTTGGCCATTTACCACGCTCCACTACAGCTTTTGAATCCTACTATAGTAATTTCGATTTTTTATTACGCAACCGCTCAAGTTCAGCCAGAATCTCCAGGTATCTGGGAGAATCCGGATCGACCGTGGCAAGCTCTCGCGCCAGGGCCTTGCCGCCCCCCTTCAGAGCATGCCGCTCCAGGGCTTGGCAGCACTGTTCGAACGCCTTGACGGCGTTCATGTCTTCCAGGTGCGCATCCTCAACAAAAAGCGAGAACAGGCGGCTGCGCTCCTCGGGCGATTCTATTTGCTCCAGCACGCGGGAGAGGTCCAGGTCCCCCTGCCCCGCCTCCGCGATCATGGCCTCGGCGAGCCTGAGATGAGCGCCGCTGAAAAGCTTATCGGCGCCGTGGTCCCGAACCCTTAGTACGACTTCGGGATACTTCGCCATCAGCGTCAGGAGCACCTCTTCGGTGGCTGCATTGCGCGGCGGCGCCGCCTTCGACTGTTGGGGGCGCGGCGCGGCGGCGGGTATCCCCACCCTCTTGTGCAGCATCGCCTGGTCGATCCCGACCGCCCGGCAGATCTCCTTCTCGTAAAGCCCGCGCTCGACCGGGTCCGATATCTTGGAGAGCCGCGGCGAGACCTCGTTCACGAAGGCCACCTTCCCCTCGACGCCACGGATGTCGAGGCTCTTCAACACGCCTAGGTAAAACGATTCGAAGATGGGAAGAGACTGTTCCAAAAGGGGCGCAAAAGCCGCACCTCCCTCGCGTCGGATGAAGGTGTCCGGGTCGTCCCCAGACGGGACTTCCACCACCCGCGCCGGAAACCCCTCCTCCAGGAAGAGTTCCATGGAGCGGACCGTCGCCTTGCGTCCTGCCTCGTCTCCGTCAAAGAGCATGTAGGCGCGCTCGGCGTAGCGCCTGAGAAGCTTCACGTGCGGCGGCGTCAGCGCCGTGCCGCAGGTGGCGACCACGTTGGTGTAACCGGCCCGGTAAAGGGCCAGATGGTCGAAGTACCCTTCGACGACGATGGCGCTTCCCTGCTCCCGCATCCCCTTCTTGGCGAGATCGACTCCGAAGAGGACCTCGCTCTTGTGGTACACCACCGACTCCGGGGAGTTGATGTATTTAGGGAGCGAGTCGTCCATGACCCGTCCGCCGAAACCGATGGCGCGGCCATGGAGATCCGAGATGGTGAAGAGAAGCCGGTTGCGGAAGGTATCGTAATAGCCGTCCCTTCCCTCCCTTTTCCTCAAAAGCCCCAGCTTCTCGGCCTGCTCCTGCGGCACCCCTTTTCTCTGGAGGAATTTCGCCAGGTTGTCCCATCCCGCCGGAGCAAAGCCCATGCGGTAGGTGGCGGCAGTTTCCTGGTCCACGCCGCGCTGCTGCAGGTATCCTCTCCCGGCAGCGCCCGCCTCGTCCGACTCCAGCACCCGACGGTAGTACTCGCAGGCTAGGTCGTTGATGTGAAAGGCCTGCTCCTGCTCGTCCATCTTGCGCTTCTCGTCGCGCGAAAGAGGCCGCTCGGGGATCTCGACCCCGACCTTCTTGGCGAGGAACTTCACCGCCTGGGGGAAACTCAGCCCCTCCATGCGCATCACGAAATCGAACGAGTTGCCGCCTGCACCGCAGCCGAAGCAGTGAAAGATTCCGCGTGCGGGATTCACGTTGAAACTGGGGGTCTTCTCGCCGTGGAAAGGGCAGATGCCCTGGTAGTTCGCCCCCGATTTCCTGAGGCTCATGTAATCGGAGATGACCTGGAGAATAGGAGCCCGCTCGCGCACCTCCCTGACCTTTTCATCCGGAATCATCGACACTGCTGTAATTCCTTATTTCCTGCGTACTGCCCCTTCCCATCCGGCGGCGATGCTGCCCCCGGTCGAGGCGAAAGCGTTTGCGGTCTTGGATCGGGAGACCCATCCCTTGAACTTGTCGGGCATGGGTTTTGTGGTCGCGAGGTAGAGGACGACGCAAAGGACGAACCCTCCCTCAAGAAAGCCGAATACGATGCCGCCGATCCGGTTGATCCCTCCCAGGAGCATGACCTTGAAGATGACGGTGAGCAGATGGCCGAGGAAATAGAAAAGGACGCCCAGCAACAGGAAGATAAGGAGAAACGACAGCGGCTGCGCCACCTGCGGGGGAAGGTTTATGAACTGCCTGAGCCCGAGGCTGAGAAATGAATAGTATCTGAAAGCGGCCCAGCCGCCCGTGACAAGGCCTAGCAGGGAGCAAGCCTCCCTCACCAGCCCCTTCGAGAACCCTTTTGCCACAAAGAAGAGTAATACCACCCAGATAAGGATGTCGAGAAGGATCATGCACGCACCTGGTCAGCAGCCACAAAGCAAAAGAAGGGGGAATCGGTAGATTCGCCCCTACTCATGACACCTTAAAACCCGCAATCACCCCCGGGATCTCTCCCGGGGGCAACAGTCATGCGAGTTTTTCCTTTACAACTTCGCTCACCAATTTACCGTCTGCGCGGCCGGAAACCAGGGGTTGCAGGGCTTTCATCACCCTGCCCATGTCCTTTCCGCTCGTGGCGGAGGTTTCCGCTATGACTTTCTCCACAAGGGATACCAGCTCTTCCCGTGTCAGCTGCTGGGGGAGGTAACCGGTCAAGAGCGTAAGCTCCGCCTCCTCCTTATCCACTAGCTCCTGTCTGCCTGCTTCCTTAAAGAGCCGTATGGATTCCCTGCGCTGTTTGCAGAGGGTAACTATGGTTTCGGTGATTTCCGCATCGCTCAGATCGCGTCTGAGTTCGATGGCGCGGTTCTTCACCGAGGAGAGCAGCATGCGGACGGTGGAAAGGCGCAATGCATCGCGACTTTTCATCGCTTCCTTAAGATCCGCGTTTAATCTCTCCTGCAGTTGCATGAATCCCTCTAGTCAACCATCTTCCGCTGTTTTTTCAGAGCACGCTTACGCGCTGCAATGGCCTTTTTCTTCTTCTTGATGCTCGGCTTCTCGTAGTGCTCTCTTTTGCGAACCTCTGAAAGGATCCCAGCTTTCTCGCACTGCTTCTTGAACTTCTTGAGCGCTAGCTCAAACGGTTCAGCTTCTTTTACCTTTACTCCCGGCATTCATATTCCCCCCCCTTCTCTTCTGGATTTACTAACTTAGTGGGTACGGGCCGGCAGACACTATTCAAGGAACCAGCAATATAGCACTCGTTCAGTTTTTGTCAAGAATTTTCTAAGTTTTTCAGAATCCGCTAACCTACCCTGGATTCCTTCTCTTCGATGCCCGAAATACCGAAGCGGCGCCTTAGTTCGGCATAGACCTCTTCGGGGTCGATATCGTAGAAACCGAGGAGCACGAGGCTGTGAAAGATGAGGTCAGCCGTCTCGTAGATGATCTCCTCGCGCTTCCCCCCTTTCCCCGCGATGACGACCTCCGTCGCCTCCTCGCCCACCTTCTTCAGGATCTTGTCCACCCCTTTGGCCATGAGGCTCGCGGTGTAGGAGGATTCGTTGGGGTTGGCCTTTCGTTCCTGGATCACGCGGTAAACCGCGGCTATGATGTCGTCCTTGGGCTTTTCCATGCATTGCTCCCTGATAGATATCTAGAGTCGTACCGGCACGCCCCGTTCGCGGAGGTAGCTCTTCGCCTCTTCGATGGTGTACTCGCGGTAGTGGAAAATGGAGGCGGCGAGACAGGCGCTGGCGCCGGCCTGGGTGAAGC
The DNA here is from genome assembly GCF_000020725.1 of Citrifermentans bemidjiense Bem. Classification (NCBI taxonomy): domain Bacteria; kingdom Pseudomonadati; phylum Thermodesulfobacteriota; class Desulfuromonadia; order Geobacterales; family Geobacteraceae; genus Citrifermentans; species Citrifermentans bemidjiense. The sequence continues at coordinate 4,226,268 of NC_011146.1, forward strand.
CGTCGTAGAGATGGGACAGCCCGCCGACGCCGCCGGAGGCGATGACCGGGATGCTCACCGCGTCAACCACCGCGCGGGTGAGCGGCAGGTCGTAGCCGTCCTTGGTGCCGTCGCGATCCATGGAGGTGAGAAGGATCTCCCCCGCGCCCATGCCCTCCATCCGCTGGGCCCACTCCACCGCGTCGATGCCGGTCGGGTTCCTACCGCCGTGGGTGTAGACCTCCCAGCCGCCGCCGGCCCTGCTGCGGGCGTCGATGGCGACCACGGTGCACTGCGAGCCGAATTTCTCCGCCGCCTCGCTCACGAACTCGGGGCGGTGCACGGCGGCCGTGTTGATGGAAACCTTGTCCGCGCCGGCGTTCAGAAGGCGCCTGATGTCCTCGACCACCCGCACCCCGCCGCCAACGGTCAGGGGCATGAAGACGCGCTCGGCGGTGCGGCGCACCACGTCGATGATGATGTCACGGTCGTCGGAGGACGCGGTGATGTCGAGGAAGGTCAGTTCGTCCGCGCCCTGCTGGTCGTAGAGCTCGGCGATCTCCACCGGGTCACCGGCGTCGCGCAGTCCGAGGAACTGGACCCCTTTAACTACCCGCCCCCCCTTCACGTCCAGGCAGGGGATGATTCTTTTGGTCAGCATCGGAAACCCCAGATTAAGATTGAGATTAAGATTGAGATTAAGACTAAGTTTGAGACTTCGAAAGCGTCAGGAAAGCCCAGGTTTCCTTAGTCTTAATCTTAATCTCAGCGCTGCTTTTCAGCGCTGCTTCTTAGTGAGCGCTATGGCCTCGGCGAGGTTGATGGCGCCGGAATAGATGGCCTTGCCGGTGATGACGCCGGTGACGCCGGAAGACTCGATGGCAATCAGGTTCTCGATGTCCTGCAAGGAGGAGAGCCCGCCGGAGGCGATCACCGGGATGTTGATGGCTTCGGCCAAGGCCTTGGTCGCCTGGATATTCGGCCCCTGCATCATGCCGTCGCGGCTGATGTCGGTGTAGATGATGGCGGAGACGCCGTCACCCTCGAACTGCCTGGCCAACTCCGTCGCGGTGATCCCGGTCACTTCGGCCCAACCCTGGACCGCGACCATGCCGTTTTTGGCGTCGATGCCGACCACGATCTTGCCGGCGAACTTGGCGCACGCCTCCTTCACGAAAGCGGGGTTTCTCTGCGCGGCGGTACCGATGATGACGCGCCCGATCCCCAGCGAAAGGTAGGCCTCGATGGTGGCGATGTCCCTGATGCCGCCGCCCAGCTGGGTCGGGATGGTGACCGATTTGACGATCGCCTCGATAGCCGAGCGGTTCTTGGGCTCGCCGGCAAAGGCGCCGTCCAGGTCGACTATGTGCAGGATCTCGCCTCCCTGGCGCTGCCATTCCGCGGCCTGCGCACCGGGGTCGTCGTTGAAGACCGTGTCCTTCTCCATCAGCCCCTGCTCCAGGCGGACGCAGCAGCCGTTTTTCAAGTCTATTGCGGGAATGATGATCATTGCTTCTCCCAATCCATTTCATGGCGCGCGTCTTCCCGGCGCGTCCGTATTTATATATATGCCGTCGCCACACGGTATCTCCCTCGCCCTCTGGGAAAGGGCCGGGGTGAGGGAGCGCGGCAGGCCGCCCTTATTTCATCTGCGCGAAGTTCTTCAGCATCGCGAGCCCCTTATCCTGGGACTTCTCCGGGTGGAACTGCGCCGCAACGACGTTGTCGCGCCAGATGGCCGCGCAGAAATCGATGCCGTACCCGGTGGTCGCCGCCACGACCGACTCGTCATCGGGCTTCACGTAGTAGGAGTGGACGAAGTAGACGTTGGTCCCCTGCTCAATCCCCTGGAAAAGCGGCGACGGGCGCTTCACGTTTAGCTGGTTCCACCCCATGTGCGGGACCTTGAGATCCTCGCCGGCCTCCACCATCCCTTCGGGGAAGCGGAGCACCTTGCCCGGGATGACGTTCAACCCCTGGTGTCTCCCGAACTCCTCGCTTTCGGTGAAGAGAAGCTGCAGACCGAGGCAGATGCCGAGAAAAGGCTTCCCCTCTTTGATCACCTTGAGGATCGGCTCCACGAACCCACCCTCTTCCAGATTCCTCATGCAGTCACGGAAAGCGCCCACACCCGGCAGGACCACCCGCTCGGCATCGAGCAGCACCTTGGGATCGGCGGTAACGACCGCCTCGAAGCCGACCTTCTCGAACCCCTTCTGCACGGAGCGCAGGTTCCCCATGCCGTAGTCAATAATCGCGATCATATGAAAAATCCTTCCGGCATCACTGCCGCAGACAAATAAGTTACCGCCCTCACCCCGGCCCTCTCCCAAGGGGAGAGGGAGGTGAACCAAGGCTACAGCTTCCCCTTGGTGGACATGACCCCTTCGATCCTTGCGTCCAGTTGGGTCGCCTGGTCCAGCGCACGCGCCGCCGCCTTGAAGCAGGCCTCGACGATGTGATGGACGTTGTCGCCGTACATCAGGTTCAGGTGTAGGTTCGCGCCGCAGTGGTTCACGAACCCCTGGAAGAATTCGCGCACCAGTTCGACGTCGAAGTCGCCGATCTTCACCTTGGGGAGCTCGACGTTGTAGACCAGGTAAGGACGGCCGGAGAGGTCGGTGGCTACGCTTGCCAGCACCTCGTCCATCGGCACCACGGCGTTGCCGTAGCGGCGGATGCCGCACTTGTCACCCAGGGCCTCCTTGAAGGCGGTGCCGAGCACGATGCCGATGTCCTCGACGGTATGGTGGAAGTCGATGTCGATGTCGCCGTGCGCCTCGACCTTCAGGTCGAACAGGCCGTGTCGGGCGAAAAGGTCGAGCATGTGATCCAGAAACGGCACCGAGGTGCAGATCTGCGCCTCCCCCTTGCCGTCTATTTCGAGGGAGAGCTTGATCTGCGTCTCCTTGGTGATCCTTTCGATAGCTGCCGATCTAGCCATGACGTCTCCTCCTTGGAATTATCAACGCAAAGTGCAGGCTACTTCTTCAACCTGAGGCTCACCGACCTGCCGTGGGCGTCGAGCCCTTCCAGGCGGGAGATCCTGACGATATCCTCGCCGACGCGCTCAAGCCCGCCGCGGGTGAAGTGGATGATGGAGCTTTTCTTGACGAAGTCGTCCACGGAGAGCGGCGAGAAGAAGCGCGCCGTTCCGCCGGTGGGGAGGGTGTGGTTGGGTCCGGCTAGGTAGTCGCCGGCCGCTTCCGGGGTGTAGTGCCCCATGAAGATGGCGCCGGCATTGGTGATGAGCGGCAGGATCTCGAAGGGGTTCTCGACGGCGAGCTCGAGGTGCTCGGGAGCGATCCTGTTGGAGAAGGCGATCGCCTCGTCCAGGTCCCCGGCAACGATGATGACACCGAAGGACTCCCACGACTTGCGCGCGATTGCCTCGCGCGAAAGCTCCTTCAGCTGGCGCTCCACCTCGTTCGCCACCTTCTCGCCGAAGCTGCGGTCGGCGGTGATCAGCACCGAGGAGGCGAGTTCGTCGTGCTCCGCCTGGGAGAGGAGGTCAGCCGCCACGTGGACCGGGTTGCCGCTGCCGTCGTTGATGACCAGGATCTCGCTCGGGCCCGCGATCATGTCGATGCCGACCTGGCCGAAGACGAGCTTCTTGGCGGTGGCTACGTAGATGTTGCCGGGGCCGGTGATCTTGTCCACCTTGGGGACGGTGGCCGTGCCGTAGGCTAGCGCCGCTACCGCCTGGGCGCCGCCGATGCGGAAGACGCGGTCCACGCCGGAGAGCTTCGCCGCCGCCAATACGTGCGGGTTCATCTCGCCGCCCGGGGCCGGCACCACCATGACGATCTCGCCGACTCCCGCGACCTTGGCGGGGACGGCGTTCATCACCACGCTGGAGGGGTAGCAGGCCTTGCCACCGGGGACGTAGATGCCGACCTTGGCGAGCGGAGTCACCTTCTGCCCCACCATGATGTCGCTCTCCTCGGTGGAGATCCAGCTCTGCTGCTTCTGCTTCTCGTGGAAGCGGGCGACCCGCTCCACCGCGAGCTTGAGCGCCGCCAGGTCCTTCGGCTCCACCTGGGCCATGGCCTTGTCGAATTCCTCCGGCGTCACTTCAAGTCCGGCGGCGTCGCACGAAAGCATGTCGAAGCGCCTGGTGTATTCCAGGAGCGCCTCGTCGCCGCGGCTTCTGACGTCGGCGATGATGCCGAGGACGACCTCCTCGACCTCGCGCCCCGACTCCTCGCCGCGCTCCACTATGGCGTCGAATTTAGCCTGAAAACCTGCTTCCCTAATGTCGAGGAACTGCATTTTTAGACCTCGCGAATCATGGCATTGAATTCAATCGTTCTTCTCTAACATCGCCCGGATCTCCGGGTCTAGCTCCTGGCCCTTCTGGGAGCGCGCAGCCAGGGACGCGGCCGTCAGCGATTCCTCCAGCCGGGCTAGGACCGCGGCGAGCCCCTTCAACTGCTCGGTGATCTCCGTCAGGCGCCGGTCCCGGTTCGCCGGGTCACCCTCGACTACGTCCGACCCCGCCTCCTGCAGCTGCTTGCGTAGATCCTGCAACGCCTCGGTCAGTTCCTTTTCCACCCGGCACCTCGCTAGATGTGCTGTTCCAGCCCCTCGATGATCTTGGATATCCTCTCGTGCTTGGTCTTCATGCTGGCGCGGTTCACGATGAGGCGGCAGGTGATCTCGGCGATGGTCTCGATCTCCGCCAGGCCGTTTTGCTTCAGGGTCTCGCCGGTGGATACCAGGTCGACGATGCGCTCGGAAAGCCCTACCAGCGGCGCCAGCTCAATGGAGCCGTAGAGCTTGATCAGCTCGACCTGAATCCCCTTGGCTGCGAAGTACTTCTCCGTCACGTTGGGGTACTTGGTGGCGATCCTGATGTTGTTCCAGGCGGACGGGTCGTCCTTGCTGGAAAGCTCCACCGGTTCGGCGACCATGAGGCGGCAGTAGCCGAACTTCAGGTCGAGCGGCTCGTATAGATCCTTCTCCGCCTCCATCAGCGTGTCCTTGCCGACGATGCCGAGATCGGCGCAGCCGTACTCGACGTAGGTCGGGACGTCGGTCGCGCGCACGATCATGTAGCGCATCTTCTGCTCTTGGTTTTCGAAAACGAGTTTGCGGGTGTCGGAGAGGAGCTCCTCGCAGTCGATACCGATCTTCTTGAATAGGGCAACGGAATCCTGGAGGATGCGGCCTTTGGGGATGGCGATGGTGATGAAATCGGGCATTTAATAACTCCGTGGGAGCATGGCAAGCCGGAACTGGTGGACCATGGGTTTTAATGAACCCGGTGGAGACGCATGGAGCGCCCCACCGGGATACCGTAGAAGCTAGGGGCCTTCGTTGTCCGGGACGCGGGCTATGTCGGCGCCGAGGCCTGCGAGCTTCTTCTCGATGCTCTCATAGCCACGGTCCAGATGGTAGATCCTGGAGATCTCGCTGGTGTTGTCGGCGGCGAGGGCGGCCAGGATCAGCGATGCGGAGGCGCGCAGGTCGGTGGCCATGACCGGAGCCCCGGAGAGCTTCTTGACCCCCTTCACCGTGGCGCTGTTCCCCTCGCAGATGATGTCGGCGCCGAAGCGAAGCAGCTCGGAGACGTGCATGAAGCGGTTCTCGAAGATGTTCTCCGAGATGACGCTGGCCCCCTCGGCGATGCACATGAGCGCCATGAACTGGGCCTGCATGTCGGTCGGGAAACCGGGGTAGGGCCTGGTCTTGATGTTCACGTTGCGAATCTTCTTGGGACCCTTGACGCGGACCATGTTGTCCTTGTTGGTGATCTCGACGCCGGCGTCCTGCAGTTTGAAGGAGAGGGCGTCCAGGTGGTCCAGGCGCATGTTCTTGATCTTGATGTCGCCGCCGGTGATGGCTGAGGCGATCATGAAGGTCCCGGCCTCGATGCGGTCCGGCATCACGGCGTGCTCGGCGGCAACGAGCCCCTCGACCCCTTTGATGCGGATGGTGTCGGTGCCGGCGCCGTCGATGTCGGCCCCCATCTTGATCAGGATTTCGGCGAGATCGACGATCTCCGGCTCGCGCGCCGCGTTTTCCAGGATGGTCTCACCCTGCGCCGTGGCCGCCGCCATCAGGAGCTGCTCGGTGCCGCCGACGGTGGAGATGTCGAAGTTGATGCGCGCCCCTTTGAGTTTCTTCGCCTTCGCCTCGACGTAGCCGTGCTCCAGGGTGATCTCCGCGCCCAGCGCGGCGAGCCCTTTGAGGTGCAGGTTGATGGGGCGGGCGCCGATGGCGCATCCACCCGGAAGCGAGACTCGGGCCTGGCCGAAGCGCGCCAGGAGCGGACCGAGCACGAGGACCGAAGCGCGCATGGTGCGCACGAGGTCGTAGGTCGCCTCGAAGCTGTTCAGGTTGGTGGTGTCGATCTTTACCACGTTCCCCCTGCCGTCGACCGTCGCCCCCAGCTTCTCCAGCACTTTGATGGTGGTGTTGATGTCCCTCAGGAAGGGAACGTTGCTGATGGTGTGGCATCCCGGAGCCAGGATGGTGGAGATAAATATGGGGAGGGCAGCGTTCTTGGAACCGCTTACGGTCACTTCTCCGGAGAGCTTGTTGCCACCTTTAATTACCAGTTTTTCCACTGTTACCTCTTTTGCTTTTCTCTGTTGGTCTCCCCGTCTCCGGGCGAGATCGCTGCATCTATGGAACTGTTACGCGAGCCTGCCGCCTACCACCCGCTCAATACCTGCGGGATCGGTCTGGCTGAACCTTTCGTTGCTGAAGCCGCCGGAGTTCAAGAGCTCCAGCACCTCCCCCGCCTGCCCGGCCCCTACTTCGAACAAGAGCCAGCCGCCCGGATTGAGGTACGCCGGGGCGTCGGCTGTGATGCGCCGGTAGAAATCGAGCCCGTCGCCTCCCCCGTCGAGGGCGCCAGCAGGTTCGAAGTCGCGCACCTCCTGCTGGAGCGTGGCGAGATCCGCCGAAGTGATGTAGGGCGGGTTGGATACTAACATATCGAAGCGCTTCCCGGCAAACGGCTCGAACAGCGAACCCTGGAAAAACTGCACGGTGACCCCGTTTCGCTCCGCATTCCCCCGGGCCACCTCGATAGCATCTGCGGAAACGTCGACGGTAAAGACTTCAGCTTCCGGGAGCGCCTTGGCGACGGCAACGGCGACGCAGCCGCTCCCGGTGCCGATGTCGAGGATGCTGCGGCACGCCTCTCCCCTCTTCACCGCCTCGGTCACCAGCACCTCGGTGTCGTGGCGCGGGATCAGAACGGCGGGGGTGACCCGGAATTCGAGCCCCATGAACTCCTGGCTCCCCAAGATGTACTGCAGCGGCTCGCGTCTGCCGCGCCGGGCCACCATGCCGCGGTAGAGGGCGAGCTCGGCGTCGGAAAGCGGCTTGTCGAAGTTGAGATAGAGCCCCACCCGGTCCAGCGAAAGCGCCTCGCAGAGCATCCACTCCGCTTCTAGTCGGGGGTTCTCTACACCCTTTTCGGCGAGGTACCCCTTGGTCCAGTTAAGAACCTTGAGGACGTCCCATTTTTCGGCGTTGGCGGTCATGGCAGCTTTGTGAACCTCTTGGGCCTGGTGGACCTAATGGACCAGGTGGACCTGATGGACTTGGTGGACGGCCTGGAGCTGATATGAGCCTATTACATCCCCTCGCTCTGTGCCTGCAGCGCTTCCATCTGGTAGTGCTGGCGCAGGGAGTCGGCGATCTCGGCGATGTCGCCGGCCATGATGGCGTCCAGACGGTACAGGGTCAGGCCGATCCTGTGGTCGGTCATCCTTCCTTGCGGGAAGTTGTAGGTCCTGATGCGCTCGCTGCGGTCCCCGCTTCCCACCTGGCTCTTGCGATCGGCGGCGAGCTTCGCGTTCTGCTCCATGACGATGTTGTCCAGGATCCTGGACTTCAATACTTTCATGGCTTTCGCGCGGTTCTTGATCTGGCTGCGCTCTTCCTGGCAGGCCACCACGGTACCGGTGGGAAGATGGGTGATCCTGACCGCTGAGTCGGTGGTGTTGACGTGCTGCCCGCCGGCGCCGGAGGAACGGTAGACGTCGATCTTCAGATCGGCAGGGTTGATGTCGATGTCGACGTCCTCAGCCTCGGGCATGACCGCGACGGTGCAGGCACTGGTGTGAATCCGCCCCTGCGCCTCGGTCTCGGGGACGCGCTGCACGCGGTGGGTCCCCGACTCGTACTTCAGCTTGGCGAAGACCCCGGTCCCCTCGACCAGCGCGATCACCTCCTTGAAGCCACCCTTCTCCGACTCGGAGGCGGAGATGATCTCGACGCGCCAACGGTTGGTCTCGGCGAAGCGGGAGTACATGCGGAACAGGTCCCCGGCGAAGAGGGCGGACTCGTCCCCGCCGGTTCCGGCGCGGATCTCGAGCACGACGTTCTTGTCGTCGTTGGGGTCCTTGGGCAGGAGCAGCAACTTGATCTCGCCTTCAAGCACCTCGCGCCGCGCCTCCAGGGACAAAAGCTCGGCCTGGGCCATCTCGCGCATCTCCTGGTCCGGCTCCTTCAGGAGTTCCTTGTTGTCGTCGATGTCGGAAAGTATCTTCTTGTATTCGCGGTAGGCGGCAACCAGCTCGGCAAGCCCGGAATGCTCCTTGGAGAGCTTTCTGAACTCGGTCTGGTTCCCCAGCACCTCGGGGTCCGACAGGAGCGATTCCAGCTCTTCGAAACGTCTTTCCAGCTCGGCTATCTTTTCAAACATGGACATTTTATAAAAACCTCAACAGGCCCATAGGGCCGAAATTTCGTCACTCCTGCTCGCGGCGGAAGGGATCTACACCACCAGCCGGTCGTCCTTGTGGCCGCCGTTCAGCTCCAGGGCCACCTCCATCGACTTGATCGCCACCTCGATCTGGCTGTCGTCCGGCTCGCCGGTGGTGAGCCGCTGCAAGGCCAGTCCCGGGGATATGATCAACTTGACCAGCGGGTGGTTGTCGTGCTTCGCGGTCCATTTGAGGACCTCGTAGGAGAGGCCGGCGATGACCGGGAGCAGCACGACCCTGGAGCCCGCCTTTAGGTAGAAGGGCCAAAGCTTCGGTATCATGGAGAAAACCAGGATGCTCACCAGCATCACGATCAACAGAAAGCTCGTGCCGCAGCGCGGGTGCAGGCAGCTGTACTTGCGGACGTTGTCGACCGTCAACTCCTCCCCCGCCTCGAAGGTGAAGATGCACTTGTGCTCGGCGCCGTGGTACTGGAAGACCCGCTTGATGTCCCCCATCCGGGAGATACCGAGGATGTAGAGAAGGAACACGACCACCCGGATCAGACCGTCCACAAGGTTGAAGACGATATTGGAGTCGCCGATGATGGGAATCAGCAGCTTGGTGAGGTAAAGCGGCATGATGAAGAACAAGAGGATGCCGAACCCGAAGGCTGCGGCCATGGTCCCGGCGATGGCCCAGTTGTTGACCTCCTCCTTCTCTTCCCCTTCGGCCATGGCCTCGTTGGCGGAGAAGTTGAGCGCCTTGATGCCGATGATCAGCGAGGAGAAGAGTGCCACCGCGCCCCGGACTATCGGGAGCTTGGTGATGGGATACCGCTCGGAAAGGGGAATGACCGTCTCGCTCTTGACCGAGATGTCGCCGTCGGGCCTTCTCACCGCGATGGCCAGCGAGCGGGGAGCCCGCATCATCACACCTTCAAGTACCGCCTGTCCGCCTATGTTTATCTTTGACACTGTAAACCTCGTGTTTGTGAAAGGGTGACTCGGTGGGAGGGGGATGTCTCACATCTCCCCGAAGAATTCCCTCACCTGTGCCATCTTGCCGCAGCACATGGCACCTTCCGGGCAGGGGCCAGCAAGGCAGCCGGGTCCGGCCTTGGCGAAGACGGTGGGGGCTATCGGCCGAACCTGCCTGAGCATCTCCACCGCCATGGCCCTGATCTCCCACTGGGCGCGCTCGCAGCAGCGCACGGCAAAGAAGTGCAAGAGCTCACGGGCGTTCATGGTGATGATGATCTTGGTCTCGGTGGCGTTGGGCAGCAGGTAGCGTGCGTCCTCGGCCGGGACACCCGCCTCGACCAGGGCCCCGTAGGCCGCGTGCAAAGCCGCCACCTGCGCCTCGAAGAGGCGGGCATGCTCGGGATTTTCGGAAATAGTCGGGGGGGTGACCACAGCGAAGCGTTCCTTGTGGGAGACGTAGCGCTGGGACTGCTGGGAAAAGGAAGCGACCCGGTGCCGCACCAGCTGGTGGCTGGTGACGCGCGAGATCCCGTCCACCCCGAAGGTGAACGATGCGTGCTCCAGCACCGACTGGTGCCCGAGCGACATGATCTTGTCCAGGAATTTTTTCACGTCGGCGCCGGAAAGCTTCTCCTTGAGCGCCTCGATGTCGACCTGCGAATAACAAAGCCTCGCGGCCAGCGCGATGCTCCGTTCGGGCTCGGGGGTGTGTTGCAGAAGGGCAACCTTCATGAAGATCCTTCAAAAGCTTGCGGGTATGAGAAAACGAAATAAGGGGATTTCGCCATTTCGACAAAATCCCCTCGCACGGATTCGCAAACGCGAAAGCCTCTAGCTTTCTTCGGTGGGCGCCGCCGCAATGTTGTACCGCTTGCGGAAACGCTCGACGCGGCCGGCGGTGTCCATCAACTTCTGCTTGCCGGTGTAAAACGGATGGCACTGCGAGCAGACCTCGGTGGAGATCTCAGCTTTGGTGGAACGGCTCTCGAAGCTGTTGCCGCACAGGCACTTCACGGTGATTTCGTTGTATTTGGGGTGGATCCCTTCTTTCATATCTTCCTCCTCGCGGGGCGCACCCCGTTATCTCTCTTAATTGTCAAGCTGGAAAGTAGCCATAAATAGCACCTTCCCCAGAAACTTTCAACACTTTTTTACTTGCTCATCGAATCGAGGAAGTCCTGATTGCTCTTGGTCCCCTGCAATTTGGAGATCAGGAACTCCATGGAGTCGACCACGTTCATGGGATGCAGCACCTTCCTGAGGATCCAGATCCGGTTCAGGGACGCCTTGTCGATCAGGAGTTCTTCCTTCCTGGTGCCGGATTTGTTGATGTCGATGGCGGGGAAGGTCCTCTTCTCGACCAGCTTGCGGTCCAGGTGGAGCTCCATGTTGCCGGTGCCCTTGAATTCTTCGAAGATGACCTCGTCCATCTTGGAGCCGGTGTCGACGAGCGCGGTGGCGATGATGGTTAAGGAGCCCCCTTCCTCGATGTTCCTGGCCGCGCCGAAGAAGCGCTTGGGCTTATGCAGGGCGTTGGAGTCGACGCCGCCGGAGAGGATCTTGCCGGAAGGCGGGATCACGGTGTTGTAGGCGCGGGCCAGGCGGGTGATGGAGTCGAGCAGGATGACGACGTCGCGCTTGTGCTCGACCAGCCGCTTGGCCTTCTCGATGACCATCTCGGCCACCTGGATGTGGCGCGAGGCCGGCTCGTCGAAGGTGGAGGAGATCACCTCGCCCTTCACCGAGCGCTGCATGTCGGTCACCTCCTCGGGCCTTTCGTCGATCAGAAGGACGATCAGGAACACCTCGGGGTGGTTCATGGCGATGGAGTTGGCGATGTTCTGGATCAGCATGGTCTTGCCGGTCCTGGGCGGCGCCACGATGAGCCCCCTCTGCCCCTTGCCGATCGGCGCGATCAGCTCCATGACCCGGGTCGACATATTGTCATGGGTGGTCTCGAGCTTCAGCTTTTCCTGCGGATAGAGAGGAGTCAGGTTGTCGAACAGGATCTTGTCGCGCGCAACCTCAGGGGACTCGTGGTTCACCGTCTCGACCTTCAACAGGGCGAAGTAGCGCTCCCCTTCCTTGGGAGGCCTGATCTGGCCCGCCACCGTGTCGCCGGTGTGCAGGTTAAAGCGGCGGATCTGCGACGGCGAGACGTAGATGTCGTCCGGCCCCGGCAGGTAGTTGTAGTCCGGCGCCCTCAGGAAGCCAAAACCGTCAGGGAGCGTCTCCAGAACGCCCTCGCCGAAGATCATCCCGTTCTTCTCAGTCTGGGCATTGAGAATGGCGAAGATCAGGTCCTGCTTCCTGAGACTGGAAGCCCCCTCGATGTTGAGCCCCTTGGCAATCGCAGTGAGATCGTTGATCTTCTTTTCTTTAAGTTCCTGTAGGTTCATCTGTTCTCCTGAGTTGACGCAAATATAGAGCTATCGGCAAAAGCCTTAATAGGGAATGCGGGAATGTATCACCAAGGGAGCATGACATGACGCATTGCATGCGGGGGTGTTGGCGAAGAGCTATCTGTAAAGGATCTGATTATTACCTTGGCTTAGTCTTTTGAGGTGATCGGTACCGATTGGTATGAGAAATATTTGAGGTATTAAGGTATCTGCAAAGGTCTGATTGAGGATAATGTGAATTTATACCCTTCAGCGCATAACCTTGTCAACTTTATTTTTTCCGGCATTTTGCCGCTGCTAAGAGAGTCTGAACAACCGCAATTCCGGCACAAAGTAGAGCTGCTGACAGTTGCGCCGAAGGGGTGGCGGGTCAAAATATTGTCTCACGCCTCCCGGAAAACGCCTTATTCTCCCTCTACAGGCTCCGGCAGAGTTTCTGTAGCAGAAGCCGTGCCATACTTCGCGCCGGAGCGCCTTTTTCTCCGGGCTTTCTGTCTTTTCAGCTTTTCCGCCGCCAGCTCCTTCTTGGTCAGCCCCCCTCCCGCCCCAGCTATCTTCTCCAGCAGGAGACGCCGGGCGAGGAACCGGTTCAGGGACTGGCTTCGCGACTCCATGCATTTCACCTCCACCCCGGTGGGGAGATGTTTGAGATAGACGCAGGAGGAACTCTTGTTGACGTGCTGCCCGCCCCGCCCCGAGGCGTGGACGAAACGCTCCTCGATCTGCTGCTCGCTCACCCCCAGCTCTTCCATCTTCGCCTTAAGCCAGCGGTTTTTCTCCTCGCTCACCGCGAATTCGGTCATCTCTCCCCCCCGTCAAAGGCGACATCATAGCGTCCGCGCCTCGGGAAGTCAAAGCTCGTCCACTCTTGGGCGACTCACCCCTTCGCCCTCCGTCCGGTTCGCGGCTGCTCCCGATTTCTGGCGCTGCAACGGCAAACTGATATACTCTGGCTCGGTTTTTTACTGAGGAGGACGTGTAGCTATGGCAGCAATCAGCAGGCGCCTGTTTCTCCTGGGGGGATTTTCCCTTTTCCCCTACCTCTACCTGGAAAGGTCGTCGGTGGCGGTGCGCAGGTACCGGGTGCCGGTGAGAAATCTCCCCGAGGCCCTTGCCGGGTTCACCATCCTGCACCTGACCGACCTGCACGACAAGGAGTTCGGGGAGGGGAACGAAGAGCTTCTCGAACTGCTGCGCCGCCTGCGCTTCGACCTGGTGGCGCTGACTGGGGACCTCGTGGTCGGGGGGAACCCGCTCCTCAAACCTGCGCTCGATCTCTTGGCGGGGATACGCCGCTTTTCCAACGCGCCGGTCTATTCGGTCCCCGGCAATCACGAATATACCCTCTCCCGCATAGAGGAACACAACGAGAAGCTTGCCCGGGCGGGGGTCCAGTTGCTGAGTAACAAAGCGGTGCCGCTCAAGTTCGGGAAGGCGCGGCTCTGGGTGGCGGGGGTGGACGACCCGGTGACCCGCAGGGCCCGGCTGGACCAGGCACTTGCTGAAGCCGACGCGCGGTCGCCTCGGGTTTTGCTCTCCCACGCGCCGCACCCCTTCCCTGAGGCGGCGCTCCAGGGAGTCGACCTTATGCTCGCCGGGCATACCCACGGAGGGCAGATCCGCCTCCCGCTTATCGGCGCCGCCTACGTCCCGGACATGGGGCTCTTTCCCGAATGGGACTACGGCCTTTACAGCTCGGGGACTACCTCCCTCATCGTCAATGGGGGGCTCGGAGAAAGCTGGCTTCCGCTACGCGTCAACATCAGGCCGGAAGTGGTGCTGGCGACCCTCACGCCGCTTCGGGAAGCAGGGCCGGGGGCAAACTACGGGGTCGCCTGACCTCCCTGCGCCGGGAGGACCACCTCGGCCATAAGCTCCGCCATGCGCCCTGCCGGAAGCCTCGCGTTGTTGAAGACCAGATGGTACAGGGTCGGCTCCGCAATGTCGCGACCAAGGAAGTCCTTCAGGAAGGCGTCGCGCTGACCCTGCCGTTCCCGAACCAGGTCCTGCGCCTTTTCGGCCGAGATATTCATCCGGTCCGCCACCGACTTCACCTTGTAGCTCATCGGGGCGACGATCCGGAAGTGGTAGCAGTTGCCCACCCCCTGGGTGAGAATGGCGGCCCCCCTTCCCACCAGTATCACGTTTCCCTCCTGGGCAAGAGCCATGATCTGCCGGGACAAAAGCCGGTAATAATCCTTGTCGCTTTTCCAGCGCGGCGAGAAGGTGGAGAGCATGTCGTCCAGGAAGCGGTTCTTGCTCCCCAGCTTCTGCAGCACCTCCTCGGAAAGGTTATGGTCCTTGGCCACCGCATCCAGTAGCGCCCGGTCCATCACCACCCAGGGCGCCCCGCTTCTATGCTCCAGCAGGCGCTGCAGCTTCTCCGCCACCGGATACCCCTCGCAGCCGAATTCCCGGGTCAAGGTCACCGTCGGCCTCTCCCTCTCGACAAAGCCGTGCTCCCTTAGGTTCCGGCGGCTCACCTCGATCAGGCCGCGCAACCTCTGTTCGATGGCGGGGATCAATACGCTTTTGGCCATGGCACCCTCCTTGACAGGTTAAATAGCTGTGACCGCTACGCTAATTAGGCCGCTTTTCGCGCCCCAGTCAACCTCCGCTACCCTTTTTTCCAATGAAAAGATCAGGCGGGCGGCTGCAAGGGAACCTTTTTCCGTTATCATTCCCACCATGCCGCTTTGGTTCACGCTCACACTCCTATCCGCGTTCTTTCTGGCAAGCAGCGACGCGCTGACCAAGAAGGCGGTGCACGTCCATAACGAGTACCTGGTCACCCTGGCCCGGATCCTCCCCACCTTGCCGCTGTTCCTCATCCCGCTCCCCTTTCTGGAGATCCCGCATCTGACGCGGGAATTCTGGCTCTGCATACTCACCGGGCTCCCCCTGGAGGCGGTGGCCATCTTCCTGTACACCAAGGCCTTGAAGCTCTCACCGCTCTCGCTCACCCTTCCGCTTTTGTCGCTTACGCCGCTTTTGTTGCTGGTGGTCCCCTTCCTGCTCCTCGGGGAGCGCATCTCCCCGGCCGGGAGCGCCGGCGTCCTGCTCATAGCGCTCGGGGGGTACCTGCTCAAGGCCAGGCGCGGACAGGACGGGGTCCTGGCTCCGCTCAAGGCGCTGGCGAAGGAAAAGGGGGCGCTATGCATGCTGGGAGTCGCCACCATCTACAGCTTCACCTCCACCCTCGGCAAGCGCGCCATCGACCTTTCCTCCCCGCTGGTCTTCGCCGCGATCTATCTGCCGCTCCTGGCGCTTTTCATCACCCCGTTCGCCCTCTACAAGGGAAGGGGAGAACTGCGGGAAATCGTCCGTAACGGCACCGTCCGCGCTTCGCTTCTCCCTGCGCTCTTCTACGCGCTGCAGGCGCTCACCCACGTCTTCGCCATCAACCTCACCAACGTCGCCTACATGATCGCCGTCAAGAGGCTGAGCCTTTTGTTCGGCGTCATCTACGGCCGCTACCTCTTCCAGGAACAAGGGGGGATCCTCGCCACCTTGATCATGCTGGCCGGGGTCTGCCTCATCGTGATCGGGGGATGAGACATCCATCTTCGTCCTGAAGTTGCGCCTCACGGGGCCGACCGTCGACTAATTGACACCGGCAAGCAAATGCATATTCAAATTATTGACCATAGCGCCGGTGGAGCAATTTCGACCAGCCTCCACAGTGGAAGCCACCACCCCGCGAGCCCTTCTGCCGCGCGCAACCGCCGGCAGCCGCCCCCGGCCGCCAGCCGGCCGCGGCCCTCCCCTCTCCGACAGCTCCACCACTGGCATAGCAGTTGCTTTCCGACTAAGGATTGCACGCGCGTCTCCCCAACTGGCGCGCAAGCTACCGGGGGTCGATTCCACCATAATGGAGATATTCATGAGCCAGCTAGTAACCCGCCCCAGCGGCGCGGTCGCGGTCCTGCAAGACGGGCCGCTTCTTTCCGCCATCCTGATCACCAGCAACAGGGAATCGCACCTGAGGGAATGCCTGTGCGAACTGATGCAGCAGAGCATCTCCAACCGCATGGAGGTGATCGTGGTCGACCAGGGGTCGGAGCAGTGCGAATGGGCCGTGGTGGCCGACCTGCAGAAGATCCACCCAAACCTGATCTCCCTGAAGCTTCCGGCGGCCGCAGGCGGCAAGGGGGTCGAAATGGCGCTCAGGATCGCCTCGGGCAAGTACGCGACACTTCTGGAGGCAACCGACCGCTTGAAGCGAGACGCTTATGAGCTCTTGACGGCGGCCCTGGAGGGAAACCCCGCCGCCATGCTCGCCTACGGCGACACCTGCTTCACCGCCATCCCCCACGAGAGCTTCGCCAGCCACACAAGCTACGGCAAGGTGATCTGGCCCGACTACACCTCCCAGCAACTGGCCCAGCTCTCCGAGGTGGCCCCGCACCCGGTATGGCGCAGAGAACTGCACGACAGCGTAGGCTTCCTGCCGCAGGGGTACCCGAACCACGGGATGCGCGAGTTCATGCTCAAGGTAGTGGAGCGCTTCCGCATCCTGCACCTGGAGGAGTTCACCGGCCTCAAGCTGATCACCGCGAACCAGGCGCCGGTCCAGGCGGCCCATCCGCAGGCGCGCCCCCAACCCGCGCCGAGCGCCTATCGCGCTCCCGAGCCGGAACCAGTCATCCCCGCCCCTCCGGTCAGCTTCGAACAGCCGAGCGCGCCGGCAGCGCCGGTTTACAGCCAGAGCGCGGCGGCTGCCTCGACCCAAACCGCCGGGCAGCAGAAAACGGCGAACTCGGAACTGAAAGGGGCGGACCAGGCGTACCAGGAACTTCGTTCCGTCGTCACCGGAGAAGACCCGCAGCGGGCCGCAGCGGCGCTCCGTGAGCACCTCGCGCGCTTCCCCAAGCACGCCATGGCCCACAACGACCTGGCAGCCGTCAGCTATCAACTCGGAGAGAAAGAGCAGGCGCTCAAGCATTACCGCGAGGCGGTCTGGCTCGATCCCAAAGAGAGCGTCTACCTGAAGAACCTGGCCGACATCCTTTTCGTCGAGGCGGGAGAGGCCGACGAGGCGATAGCGATCTACCTGAAGCTCCTGGAGCAGTCGCCGCGCGACGTCGAGACCCTGCTGAACTTGGGGATCATCTGCGAGAGCGTGGGGCAGCCCGCCGAGGCGGATTCCTTCTATCAGAGAGCGCTTGAGATCGAGCCCTGGAACCAGGCCGCACGGCAGCAACTGACCGCGCTGCGCCAGAGGACGGAAGAGCCGCAGTCCGCCGCGGCGCCAGAAGAGGACGATCTTTGCGCCGAGGATCGGTACCAGAGGTCCCAGGAACTCGTCTCCCAGGGGGACCTGGACGGGGCGTTCCAGGAACTGAAGCAGATCCTCTCCTCTTACCCCGACTTCGCCCCCGCGCACAACGACCTGGCCGTCCTGGCCTACCAGCAGGGTGACAAGGAGCAGGCCCGCGCCCACTACGAGAAGGCGGCGGAACTTGCGCCCGAAAACGGCACCTTCCAAAAGAACCTGGCCGATTTCTACTTCGTCGAAGGGTACGACGTCGACGGGGCCATCGCCATCTACCTGGAACAGCTCCGCAGGGAGCCCAAGAACATCGAGACGCTGATGGGGCTCGGAAAGATCTGCACCATGCTGGACCGCCCGACAGAGGCGCAGAGCTTCTACGGCAAAGTGATCAACCTGGAGCCGTGGAACCGCGATGCCCGCGACTGCCTCAACAGTCTGAAGGAGGTGGCGAACGGCTGACGGCATCGTCACGGCCGGCTCCCCGGGGTGCTTTTTCACTAAAGTTTTCCCCCTGGGATGCCGATAAGTGACTCGGCTCAAGAGCCTTTCGCGGAGGTAGTTATGGCAACGCAGAGAACGGCATGGGACTACATGGACGACATGTTCAGCACCCTCGCCTCGCAGGACTCACAGCGGGCGCAGCTGGCCAACGGAGCCTTGAGCTCGGGCCTTGGGTACTACCAGAAGAAGGATTACGCCCGCGCCACGGGCGAGCTGAAGCGCGCCATCTCCATGGACCCCACCAACACCCAGGCCTACAAGTTCCTGGCCAGCGCGTATCAGGCACAGGGGAAGACCGACGAGGCGATCAAGACCTACAAGAACTCGCTGGCGCTCGACCCGACCCAGGACTCCATACACACGAACCTCGGCAACATCTACCTGCAGCAGAAGAAGTACAACCTGGCCGAGAGGGAGTTCAAGGACGCCGCCAAGCTGAACCCCACCGACACCCTCGCCCCCTATACGCTCGGGCAGCTCTACGTGCAGACCGAACGCTACGGCGAGGCGGAGACCCAGTTCAAGAAGGTCTCCAGGATGGCCCCCACCGACCCTAACCCTTACTATTCCCTAGGCGCGGTCTACAACAAGGAAGGGAAATACGCCGACGCGGTGAAGCAGCTTACGCAGGCCGTGAAACTGCGCCCCAAGATGGAGGCGGCGCATTTCGAACTGGGCGTCGCCTATGCCGCCTTGGGCGACACCACCAACGCACAGAAAGAGGTCAACACCCTCACCACGCTGAACTCGACTCAAGGGGCCCTGCTCAAGCTGACCATCGCCCAGCCGCAGATGATCGCGGCCGGCGGCGAGGACGACACCTTCCTGCCGGCCAAGCAGACCCCGAGCACCAACCCCCAGCCGGGCGACAACCCATACCTGCTGAGCCTGCTGGACGTAGTCGACCTATCGGCGGCGAACTCCTCGAAGGTGCTCAGCATGACCTTCTACTTCGACTCCGCCATGGACGCCGCTTCCGTGCAGGACACCAGCAACTGGACCATCACCAAGGCGACGGGCGGGGCGGCCGGGTACTACAACAACCTGCTGCCGATACTCCCCACAGAGGCGTACATCCCGCAAAACCCGCTCAGCGTGACCTACGACCCCGAGAAGCGGACCGCGACGGTCAACTTCATGCTGAGCCAGAACGACACCGGCGACGCGACCATCGACTCCGCGCACATGGTTTTCAAGTTCTCCGGCACCGACGCCAGGGGGAAGGTCATGGACCCTGCAGCCGACGAGTTCGACGCCGCGGCGGAAGGGCCTTTCTGACCGTTCGCCCGCTGGCTCAATCAAACTGGCTGGCAGCATATCCCTACCGCTTCGAGCGCAGGTCCCGCACCGGCACCTTGGGCTTGGGGCTGCCGCGCGCGTCACACCGTTGCCGCCGGCTCCTCCCCGCTCGCCCCCTTCCCCTCAGCCTTCCAGCTGGCACGCAACCTGCAGAACAGTGCTGAGCCAGCACTTCCCAGAGAGTCCGCCACTGCACACCGGACCGGAAAAGGAGCACCATGCTCGGCATTACCATCGTCACCCCTTCGTTCAACCAGGCGCCGTTCCTAGAGCAGTGCATCGACTCCATTCTGAGCCAGAACTACCCCGACCTCGAATACATAATCATGGACGGAGGGAGCACCGACGGCTCCGTCGACATAATTAAAAAATACGAAAGGCACCTGGCCTACTGGCAAAGCTGCCCGGACAGCGGGCAGTACAACGCCATCAACGAGGGGTTCAGACAAGCTAGAAATCCGATCATGGGGTGGCTTAACTCCGACGACATGCTGCACAAAGACGGGTTGTCCGTGGTGAACGAGGTCTTCTGCAGGTTACCGGAAGTTGAGTTCCTGACCTCGAAGCGGATCGGCTTCGATGTGAACGGGGATCTCGCCTCCTACGACTACCTGAGCCAGACATGGTGCCACGATCTACTGCTGAGCAAGGAGCTGATCTTGAAGTACTCCCTGTTCATCATGCAAGAGGGGACCTTCTGGCGAAGACGCCTGTGGGAGAAGGTGGGAGGCAGACTCGACACCTCGTGGAGCCTCGCCGCGGACTTCGAGCTCTGGCTGCGCATGAGCCGGCACGCTGCGCTGCACACGGTCAACGCATTGACCGGGGGCTTCCGGTGCTACAGCATGGAGCAGCGCTGCAACAAAAATCGCGACGAATACATCGAGCAGTGCTGCCAGATCATCGACCGGGAGATCGCGTTGGAGCTCCCCCCTGCCACGCACCGGAGCACCCCACCGCCGCTGATCGACTATCCGCTTCGGGAGAAGCCCGCCCACTTCGAAGTACTCACCAAAAGAGAGCATCCCAGGATCTCAATCGTCACCCCCTCGTTCAACCAGAAGCAATACCTCGAAGAGTGCATCGACTCGGTGCTCTCCCAGAACTACCCCAACCTGGAATACATCGTCATGGACGGCGGGAGCACGGACGGCTCCGCCGAGATCATCCAAAAATACGCGAGGCACCTGAACTACTGGCAGAGCAGAAAAGACTACGGGCAGTACCATGCGGTAAACACCGGGTTTCTGATCTCCACGGGGGAGGTCATGGCGTGGCTCAACTCCGACGACAAGTACCACCCCGGGGCCTTCTGGCTCGTCTCCGACGCCTTCGATTCCCTCCCGGAGCTGAAATGGCTCACCGGCAGCCCCACCCTCTGGGACAAGGAGGGGAACGCCTCCGGCTTTGACTCGCAGCCCCCTAGTTGGTGCCGTGAGAAGTACCTGCAAGGAAAGGTTCATTCCCCCTTCATCCAGCAAGAATCGACCTTTTGGAGGCGTTCTCTGTGGCTGGAGGCGGGCGCGAGGCTCGCTTCCGACTTTCCCTTTGCCGCAGACATGGAGCTTTGGGCGCGTTTTTTCCGTCACGCGCAACTGCACACGCTGCACGCTCCGCTCGGAGGGTTCCGCAGCCATCCCGGCGAGGGGCAGAGGTCGGAGGTCGCGAGCCAGCAGTACGCCCAGGAGGCGGAGCGGATCGTGGCACGGGAGCGGGCCTTTTTCAGCGCCAACCAGACTGAGTTGCAGCCTCCCCCGCCCCCCCTGCTGGTAAGAGACGTGGTATCGTGCGCCGGCAGCCGCATCACCGAGGAAAACTTCGGATTCTTCAGCTACTCCCGCAGCATCCATTTCCCGTATTTCGCCGGCTGCGACACGGAGCTCTACGGCCGGGTCATCGATCCCCGCTCCTGCAACCTGAAGACGTACCAGGAACTGCTGGCCTACAGCTTCCTGAGACACAACTTCCCCAAAGGCTCGCGGGTACTGGTAATTGCCGACCACGCCTCGCCCATCGTCTCCGCAACACGCAGGTATTACGAATGCTGGAGCGTCCCCGCCGCCCCCGGGGCCGCGCCCAACCCCGCGGTACCATGCAAGGACGTTGCGGCGCAACTGGGGTCCTTCAGCGCCGAGTTGCCTGATGCTTATTTCCAACTGGTGATCGGCAGCTTCGCGCTGGAAACCGGGGCCCGGAGCGAAGGACGCTGGCGGGACATCTGCCGGGACATTGACCGGGTACTTACGCCCGATGGCCACGCCCTGCACTGCTTCGACCTCAAGGCCGGCGAGAACGGGTTCGAAAGCCATCCCCTGCTCCCGTTTCTGTTCCGGCACGAGGCTCCCTGCAGCAGGTTCGTCCCCTTCCAGCAGGCCGCCCTGGATCCCTTCGTTTTCTTCCGTAGCGAGGAGCCTGCAAGCCCGGGCCTGGAGCCGGTGAGGTGGCTTTCCTACAACGTGCTGCGGCCCAAGGGCTACGCAGCCTACGGCGTTACCAACGAATCCCCTGCTCCCCCTTCCGCGGAGCAGCATGCCGCGCCCTCCCCGGCACCGGAGAGGGCCTGTGACGAGACAGCGGCCCGCGCCGCGGCAGTGGCGCCGCAAGAGCCCGAACCGCCGCGCAGGTTGCATATCGGCGGCGAAACGCCTGCAGTAGGGTGGGAGATCCTGAACATCGCTGCAGGCCCCCACGTAGACCATGTCGGCAACGCCAACGACCTCTCGCGCTTCACGGCCGCGACCTTCCAGGAGATATACGCCTCGCACATCCTGGAGCATCTCGACTACCAGCGCGAGCTGCTCTCGACGCTCAAGGAGTGGCACAGGGTACTGAAGCCGTTTGGAACGCTTTACCTGAGCGTTCCGGACCTCGATGTCCTGGCGCGACTGCTGCTCGACAAGGAGAGGCTGAACGTCGACGACCGCTTTGCCGTCATGCGCATCATGTTCGGCGGGCACATGAACCAGCACGATTTCCACGCCACCGGGTTGAACGAGGACTTCCTCACCTATTTCCTCAACGAGGCCGGGTTCCTGATGCCGCGCAGGGTGGAGAGGCTCGAAATGTTCCGGGACACCAGCAGCATGGAGTTCAAGGGGGAGTTGATCAGTCTGAACATGGTGGCCAGGAAACTGCCGGGGTAACCGGCCCCCGGCGAGGAGGCGGCCCTTACCCTTACACGGGCAGCAAAGGCGTTCCCACCCGATACCAGTAGCACGAGGAGGAAGCATGAGTTTCGCGTTGCACCAGATGCTGCAGGATTTGCCTTTAATCGACATCCTCGATGTGGGGGCGATGTCGCTTGGGGGAGCCTCCGCTTACCAGCAGCTCGTCCACCACGGGAAGACGCGAGTCATCGGCTTCGAGCCGGGCCAGGAGGAGTGCAGAAAGCTCAACGAAAAGATGGGGCCTCCGCACATCTTCTTCCCCTTTTTCATCGGCGACGGCAAACCCGCGACCTATTACGAGACCAACGAGGTCATGACCGGCTCGCTGTACCGGCCAAACACCCGGCTTTTGGAAAAGTTCCAGAACCTGGCCGAGCTGACGGTACCGGTGCGTACCCACGAGGTCGAGACCAGAAGGCTGGACGACATCGAAGGGATCGGCAGCGTCGACTTCATCAAGATGGACGTGCAGGGGAGCGAGTTGAACGTGTTCAAAGGGGCTTCCAAGGTGCTGGAATCGGCGCTGGTGATACAGGTCGAAGTGGAGTTTGTCGAGCTGTACCAGGGACAGCCGATGTTCGGCGACGTCGACCAGTACCTGCGCGGCAAGGGGTACCAGTTCCACACCTTCCTCGGGTTCGGCAAGCGCTGCTTCAAGCCCCTGGTGGTCAACGACAACATAAACGACGGCCTGAACCAGTACCTTTGGAGCGACGCCATCTACGTGAAGGACTGGATGCGGCTGGAAAACCTCTCCACGGTGCAGCTTAAGAAATACGCGGTACTTTTGCACGACCTGTTCAGGTCCGCCGATCTCTGCCACCTGCTGCTCTCTACCGTCGACGGCAGGGAGGGGACCGGCCTCGCCGGCCGCTACCTGCAGATGTGCAGCGGCCGCTGACCTCACCTTCCCGGCAGCCGTACCACCCAGAGCCCCAGCACCGGCAACCCTCCCCTCACCCTTCAATATTTTGACGGCATCTGCCAACGGTTCATTAACGTGCCCCTTTCCAGGCACTTATGAGACCCGCCCGCGGGGCGGCACGCTCGTTGCAAAACCTGCAGCAACGCACCAGGCCACGCTCCAGCGGAATTTAGAGGGGCGACGGGTCAAATTCTCGACAGACGGATACCTATGAAAAGCACCAATGGGAAGATTTTGGTCACCGGCGCCGATGGCTTCATCGGCTCCCACCTTACCGAGACGCTGGTACGGCAGGGTTACGAGGTCCGGCCCTTCGTCTTTTACAACTCCTTCAACTCCTGGGGCTGGCTCGACCAGGCGCCGGAGGAGATCCGGAAGAACCTCGACGTCTTCGCCGGCGACATCCGCGACCCGCACGGCGTCCGGACCGCCATGAAGGGGTGCGGCTCGGTATTGCACCTGGCTGCGCTGATCGGGATTCCCTACTCCTACCACTCCCCAGACACTTACGTCGACACCAACATCAGGGGGACGCTCAACATCGTGCAGGCCGCCCGGGAAGAGGGGGTGGAGAAGGTGATCCACACCTCGACCAGCGAGGTCTACGGCACGGCGCGCTTCGTTCCCATCACCGAAGAACACCCGCTCCATGGGCAGTCCCCCTACTCCGCTTCGAAGATCGGCGCCGACCAGATCGCACTCTCCTTTTACAGCTCCTTCGGCACGCCGGTCACCGTAGTGCGCCCCTTCAACACCTACGGCCCCCGGCAGTCGGCGCGGGCGGTGATCCCGACCATCATCACCCAGATCGCCGCGGGGAGGGAGGAGATCAGGCTGGGCTCGCTGCACCCCACCCGCGACTTCAACTTCGTCTCGGACACGGTGGGGGGCTTCATCGCCGCGCTCAACTCGAATGCGGGAACCGGCGAGGTGGTGAATATCGGCAGCAACTTCGAGATCTCCATCGGCGAGACGGTCGACATGATCGCACAGCTGATGGGGGCGAAGCTCAAGGTCGTCTCGGACGACGTGCGGATCAGGCCGGAGAAGAGCGAGGTGGAAAGGCTTTGGGCAGACAACGCCAAGGCCGAGCGGCTTTTGGGGTGGAGCCCCGCGTACGCGGGAAAAGAAGGGCTGCGCCGCGGCCTCGAAGAAACGATCCAGTGGTTCAAGGACCCGGCCAACCTGAGCCGGTACAAGATGCAGTACAACGTATAAGGAGCGGATAGATGCGGGCAGTCATTCTGGCAGGCGGCAGGGGGACGAGGCTGCGCCCCTACACCGTGGTGCTTCCCAAACCCCTCATGCCGATAGGCGAGTATCCCATCCTCGAGGTGATCGTGCGCCAACTGGTACACTGCGGCTTCACGCACATCACCATGGCGGTGAACCACCAGGCGAAGATCATCCAGGCCTTCTTCGGCAACGGCGAACGCTGGGGCATCACCATCGACTATTCGCTGGAAACCAAGCCGCTGAGCACCATGGGGCCTCTCAGGCTCATCGACGATCTGCCGGAAAACTTCCTGGTGATGAACGGCGACATCCTCACCGACCTGAACTTCAGGGAATTCCACGATTACCACGTGAGGGTAAAAAACAACTTCACCATCGCCGCATACCAAAGGGTGCTCAAGTCCGAATACGGCGTGCTGAAGATCAACCGGCAGAAAAAGCTCTGCGGCTTCGAGGAGAAGCCCGAGTACCTTTTGGACGTCAGCATGGGGGTCTACATGGTGAACCGCGACACGATGCGGCACATCCCCGCGGACACCCCCTACGGGTTCGACCACCTGATGCTCGACCTCCTGGCTGAGGGGCACCCGGCCTCGGTGAAGATCCACAAGGGATTCTGGCTCGACATCGGCCGCCCCGACGATTACATGCAGGCGATCGAGGAGTTCGACTCGCTGAAGGGGAAGTTCCTCCCCTACGAAGGAACAGTGCAATGAGCAACGTCCCGATCAACAAGGGGAACTACGAACTCGAGACCCCGGAGCGCGAGACGCTCTTCGAAAAGTACCGCGGCGAGGGGTGGGAAGAGGAATACGCGGCTTACCGGCGCGACTGGCGCGAGCTCCCGCAGCGCCAGGAAGTCTCGGAGTACCCGCTCCTCGTGGACCTGGAACTCTCCACCGCCTGCAACCTGAAATGCCCCATGTGCTACACCATAACCGACGAGTTCAAAGAGAAGATCCCGGCACGGCTCATGGATTTCGGGCTCTTCACCAAGGTGATCGACGAGATCGGCGGCCGCGTCCCCGCGCTCCGGCTGAGCCTCAGGGGCGAGCCCACCATCCACCCCCGCTTCATCGACTGCATCGCCTATGCGAAGCTCCACGGCATCAGGGAGGTCTCGTTCCTGACCAACTGCAGCACGCTGACGCCGGAGTTCTTCACCAGCGCCATGGAGGCCGGCGCCGACTGGATCACCATATCCGTGGACGGCCTTAACGAGATGTACGAGTCGATCAGGAAGCCGCTCAAGTTCCAGGAGACGCTGGAGAAGATCAAGGCGATGAAAAAGATCAAGGAGCGCGCCGGACGCCACCGGCCGGTGATCAAGGTGCAGGCGATCTGGCCCTCCATCAAGGACGACCCGCAGGCGTTCTACGACACCTTCGCGCCCTACGTGGACCTCATCGCGTTCAACCCGCTCATCGACTACCTGGGCAAGGACAGCGAGATCGCCTACGAGGAGGGGTTCATCTGCTGCCAGCACTACCAGCGCCTGGTGGTCGGAGCCGACGGCAGGGCGATGATGTGCTCCAACGACGAGGAGACCAGCGTCTGCATCGGCGACGCCGGCAGCCAAACCATCCGCGACATCTGGCACGGGGAAAAGCTGCAGCGATACCGGGACCTGCACCGGCAGCCCGACGGGTTCAAAGAGGTCGAGCTCTGCCGCGGCTGCTACCTCCCGAGGCAGACCGAGAGCACGGAAGCCGCCACCGTGAACGGCGTCAGCGTCGCCGTCAACAACTACGTAAACCGCTCCCAGACCATCGGCTCATGACCGTGCACAACGCCCAGAAGCAGGTCCTCGTCACCGGCGCCACCGGCTTCATCGGCCGGCACGCCGTCTCTCTCCTGGAGAGCCGCGGCATCGCGACCCACAGCTGCGCCCGCTCCACCGGCTGCGACCTCGAACAAAACGGCGCCCTCGCCCCCTTCCAGGGGCGGGGGATCACCCACGTCATCCACCTTGGGGGGCGCACCTTCGTCCCTCACAGCTGGGAAGACCCGGGGGCCTTCTACCGCGCCAACACGCTCGGGACCCAGCAGCTGCTCGATTTCTGCCGCATAAGCGGCGCAAGGCTCGTGTACGTCAGCGCCTACGTCTACGGCGTGCCGCACACCCTCCCCATCGCAGAATCGCACCCGGTAGCCCCGAACACCCCCTACAACCACTCGAAATGGCTCGCGGAAGAGCTCTGCCGCTTCTACGCCGATCACTTCGAGGTCCCGGTCACCGTGCTGCGCCCCTTCAACATCTTCGGCCCCGGCCAGGGGGAGGATTTCCTGATCCCGACCATCCTGAAGCAGGCCAAAAGCGGCGGGACGATCACGGTGAAGGACGCGGCACCCAGGCGCGACTACCTCCACGTGGACGACCTCGCCGAGGCGCTGCTCCTGGCCCTCGACCTGGAGCCCCGCTTCTCGCTCTTCAACGTCGGCTCGGGACGGTCGATCTCGGTGGGGGAGCTTTTGGACATGGCGGTCCGCTACTCCCCGCGCCCGCTCTGCTGGCAAGCGACGGGCGAGATCCGGGTGAACGAGGTCCCCGACACCGTCGCCGACATTTCGGCCATCACCAGGGCGCTCGGCTGGCTTCCCAGGCGCACCCTGGAGCAATTCCTGAAATCGGAGCTCGCATGAAACTTTCCTTCGCACCGAGACAGCCGATCTACATCATCGCCGAGATCGGCGGCAACTTCACCACCTTCGAGGAGGCAAAGGCGCTGGTCGATGCCGCCGCCTCCTGCGGGGTGGACGCGGTCAAGCTGCAGACCTACCGCGCCGAGACCGTCTCCAGCAAAAGCGCCATCTTCGACATGGAGAACACCGGCATCGCCTCCCAGTTCGAACTCTTCCAAAAGTACGAGATCGACGAGGAGCTGCACCGGCAGGTCTTCGACTACATCCGGGCGAAAGGGCTCGACTGGTTCTCCACCCCCTCGCACGAAGCCGACGTCGACCTGCTGGACCGGCTCGGGGTAAGCGCCTACAAGATCGGCTCCGACGACGCGGTCAACATCCCGTTCCTCAGGTACGTCGCCGCGAAGGGGAAGCCGGTCCTCCTCGCCACCGGCATGTGCACCATGCAGGAGGTGCGCGAGTCGGTGGACGTGATCC
This sequence comes from Citrifermentans bemidjiense Bem, assembly GCF_000020725.1. Lineage (NCBI taxonomy): Bacteria > Pseudomonadati > Thermodesulfobacteriota > Desulfuromonadia > Geobacterales > Geobacteraceae > Citrifermentans > Citrifermentans bemidjiense. The sequence goes on from NC_011146.1 coordinate 4,253,821, forward strand.
TCGGCGCCGGCAACCTCGAGCTCATCCTCCTGCACGCGGTGACGAGCTACCCCACCCATCCGGAGCACGTGAACCTCCTTGCCATGCAGGCTCTGGCGCGCGAATTCAACCTCCCGGTCGGCTACTCGGACCACACCATCGGGACCGTGGCCTGTCTTGGCGCCGCAGCGCTCGGCGCCGCGGTCCTCGAGAAGCACTTCACCACGGACAAGAACGCCGAGGGGCCGGACCACATCCTCTCCGCCGACCCGGCCGAGATGAGGACCATCGTGGAACAGGTGAGGACCCTGGAGGCCATGATGGGAAGCGGCGTCAAGATGCCGGCCGCCTCAGAGAAGACAACGCGGATTAACAACAGAAAGAGCATCGTCGCGGCGCGGGCGCTCCCTGCCGGACACCGGCTGACGGCGGAGGACATCGCCGTGAAGCGCCCCGGCTTCGGCATCCCCCCCCGCTTCAGGGAGGAGCTCCCGGGAAGCGTCTTGAACGAGCCCGTGGAGCAGGACGAAGTGATCCCCTGGAGCAAGCTGCGATGAACGGCGCGCAGGTGGGAATCATCATCCAGGCCCGGATGGGATCGACGAGGCTCCCGGAGAAGGTGCTGAAGCCGATCGGGAACAGGGTGCTTTTGGGGCACATCATCGAGCGTCTGCGCCGGCTGCAGACCCCCGCCCTCCCCGTCTTCGCGACCTCCACCGAGCGGCGGGACGACGCAGTGGAGCGCTTCTGCCGGGAGGCGGGTGTCGCCTGCTTCCGGGGTAGCGAAAGTGACGTCCTTGACCGCTACTACCGCTGTGCCGCGGAACATGGCTTCACGCATGTGGTGCGCCTCACCGGCGACAACCCCTTCCCAGACATGGAAGAGCTGGACCGGCTCATCGCGCTGCACCTGAAGGAGAACGCCGACTTCACCCACTCTTTCCGGGTGCTCCCGATCGGGGTCGGCGCCGAGATTTTCACCTTCGAAGCGCTTCAGGCGAGTTGGCGCGAGGGGATGGCCCCCCACCATCGCGAACACGTGGACGAATACCTCCTGGAAAACCCTGACCGATTCGAGACGCTGGAACTCGAGGCCGTCCCCTGCAAACACCGCCCGGAGGTCCGGCTCACCGTGGATACCGAGGCCGACTACCGGAAGGCCTGCTACATCGTCGAGCACGCATGCAGCGAACCAGTGACCACCGAGGAGGCAATTCTCCTCTCCGAGCGCTACGAGACGACGCAGGAGGAGAGGTGATCGCGATCTGCATCGAGGCGTCGCACGCAAGGGGGCTCGGGCACCTGTTCAAGGCGGTGCATTTCGCAGCGCTCCTACGCGACAGGAATGAGCCGTTCGTGGTCCTCGTCAACGACGACCCCAAGGCGGCCAGCGTGCTCGACGACCACGGCATCCCCTGGCGCAGCGTCCCCCTTGCGGACAGCTCGTCGGATTGGGAGTCGCAACTTATCGGCGAGCTCGGCATCGAGGTCTGGCTGAACGACCGGCTGGACACCGATCTCAAGCATGCCGAACGGGTCAAGCGGCACGGCGTGATGCTCGTCACGGTGGACGACCGCGGGACCGGTGCGCACCTCGCCGATCTGCACTTCGCGCCGCTGCTCATCTGCGAACCCGCCGCGCTTGGCGGCAAGAGGGTATTGACTGGACACAGGTACCTGATCCTCAACCCCGAGATCGCCCGGTACAAGAGGATGCGCGAACGCATCGGCTCCATCGTGGTGAGCCTCGGCGGGAGCGACACCTACGGCGCGACCCTGAAGGCCGTCGCCATCCTGAAGCGACTCGGAAAAGGGGCAACCGTGATTGCAGGCCCCTCATTCCGGCACAGGGAGGAACTGGAGCGGCTCATCGACGACCGCTTCACCCTGAAAGATGCGGTCCCCTCGCTCGTCGAGGAATTCCACCGGCACGATCTGGCCGTGACCGGCGGTGGGGTCACACCGTTCGAGGCCAACGCCTGCGGTCTTCCCTGCATCGTCGTGGCAAACGAGGAGCACGAGATCCCCATAGCGCGCTACCTGGAGAGGCTCGGGTCGTCGCTCTTCGCCGGCCACCACGGCGGGATCGACGAAAAGGTATTCGCAAGGGAGCTCGATCTCGCGGCGATGAGCCGGGCCGGCATGGCGCAGATCGACGGCCAGGGGGCAGAAGAGATGTACCGGGAGATCACCCGCCATGGCTAGGACCGTCGTCATCCACCAGCCCGATTTCCTCCCCTACCTCGGGTTCTTCCACCGGTTTCTTCAAGCGGACCTCTGGGTGGTCCTCGACAACGCGCAGTTCGTCACCGGCACCAGCAGGAGCTGGATGAACCGGGACATCATCAAGACCCCGCAGGGAGAGCGCTGGCTCACCGTCGGCGTGAGAAAGCCCAAGCTCGGCACCCCCATCAACGAGGTGCTTCTGGCCGACTCCCCGTGGCGCAAGGACAACCAGAATCTCATCCGGAATAACTACCGCAACGCTCCCTTCTTCAAAGAGATAATGCCGCTGATCGAGGAGCTCTACGCTTCCCCCTGCGAGCGGCTCGCGGCATTCAACCTGAAGTCGATCGACTTCCTCGCGGAGCGTCTCGGCATCCGTATCGAACGCGTGATGGCAAGCGCCCTGGGCGCGGTGGGGAAAAACAACGAGCTTTTGGTGGACATCCTCCAGAAGACCGGCTCCAGGCGCTACCTCTCGGGCCTGGGAGCCAAGGGGTACTTCGACCCCGCGCCGTTCGCTGCGGCAGGTATCGAGGTGGTCTGGCAGCAGTTCAATCACCCGGTTTACCCGCAGCTGCACGGGGAGTTCATCCCCTACCTGAGCAGCATCGACCTTTTGTTCAACTGCGGCATCGACGGGGCACGACACATCATAAGGAGCATCGGATGAACATTCTTGCAATCGGGGCACACTTCGACGACCTGGAACTGGGGTGTGGAGGCACCATTGCCAAGCACGTGGCCGACGGCGACACGGTCTACGCCTACGTCGCGACCATGTCCGGGTTCACCAACCAGGACAACGAGGTGGTGAGAAGCAACGAGACAGCTCTGGCGGAAGGGAAAAGGGCCATGCAGATTCTGGGCGCTGAATTGATCTGCGGCAACTTCAACACCCTGGAGGTCGAGTTCGTCGAGGCACTGAACGTGCAGATCGTGAAGATCGTCAAGGACAAGGCCATCGACAAGGTCTACACCCACTGGGTGGGCGACATCCACCACGACCACCAGGCCGTGGCGAGGGCCTCGCTGCACTCATGCAGGCACGTCCCGAGGATGCTCATGTACCGAAGCAACTGGTACCACTCTAACCTCGACTTCAGGGGGAACTTCTACGTTGACATCAGCGGCTACCTGGAGCAGAAGGAGGAGTCGATCAGGGCCCACAAGTCGGAAATGGACCGGACCCGGGAGAAGTGGATCGGCTTTTTCACCAACGAAGCCGAAAACGCCGGACAAAGGATAGGGGCCGCCTACGCGGAAGTGTTCGAGCTGGTGAAGTGGCTGGAAGACTGAGAAAAACAGACAAGGAGATCATCCAATGTACGTAGCTTACAACGACTTCAAGAGGCTGTCCGAAGGGGACGAGATCAAGGACTACAAGAAATTCTATCGTAAGCTCTCCAATACAATCGAGTTCGGCGGCGCCTTCACCAATTACGACTTCCTGGTCAAGTATCGGTTCATGAACATCTTCCAAAACGTCTACAACGTGGTGCTGAGAAGGCACCCTTCGAACATCCTCGACATAGGATGCGGCAACGGCGTGAACCTCCCCTTGAGCAACGTCTTCAAGTTCGTGGATTACCACGGGCTGGACTACGCGGACAAGGCCATCGAGAACGCGCAGAAGGAATACCCCAACGTGACCTTCCACGTGCAGGATGCCTTCAACACGGATTTCGAGGACAAGAGCTTCGACATGATCATCCTCGCCAGCGTCCTGATCCTGTATCGCGAGGAGAAGGACCGTGTCAACCTTTTGACCGAGATCAAGCGCATCCTCGCCGACGACGGCGTCTTCGTCCTGGTAGTCTGGAAGGAGAGCCTTTTCCTTAAGGCCTCGATGCAGTTTTCCCGGGCGCTGGGAAAGCTGCTAGGGCAGAACGTTCCCAACGACTTCATGGCAGTCTACTTCTCCACACGTGACATCGCGAAGCTGGCCAAGAAGGTGGATCTGAAGATATCCGAGACCATCCATACCGCACCGCTCTACGGGGTACTGGAAAGCGTACGGCATCTCAACATGTCCAAGTTCAACAGGAAATACGGCAAAAGCGAGAGCGAGTCGGCCAAGATCCACAGCCAGACCATACTGAAGGACCTCCAGGACCAGGCTGGCAGCATGAAATCACTCACCAGCCTCTTCTACTACCTGGCGAAGCTGTTCCCTAACATGTTTTCGCACTACTCGGTCTACGTGATGGAGAAGAAGTAGCCCGAGCCACGGCACACAACCGGAGGAGCAAAATGGTTTTTATAGGTGTTATCGAAGCGCGCATGGGATCGAGCCGGCTCCCCGGCAAGACGCTCACGGCAATCACCGGGGAGAAGTCCCTGCTCGAGTGCGTGGTGAAGAGGTTCCGGCTGGCCAAAAACGTCAACGACGTCTGGGTAGCCACCACGGTGGAGGCGGCCGACGACGCAATCGCGGCGTGGTGCGCCGCGAACGGGGTACCCTGCCACCGGGGGTCCGAAATGGACGTGCTGGACCGGGTAACCGGGGCGGTGTGCCGGGCTGGCGCGGACTACCTGGTGCAGATGGGGGCAGATTCCGCCTACCTCGACTTCCAGCTCATCGACCACATGGTGGAGATCGCACGCAACGGGGCCCACGACTACGTCTGCAACGACCTCGAACTCACCTGGCCACTCGGTATCTACGGTCACGTGGTGAAGGTCGAGAAGCTGGTGCAACTGAACACCCGCGAAGACCTGACTACCGAGGACCGCGAAGACGTGGTCCGCTTCATCTGGGAGCATCCGGAGCAGTACGACATCCGGCACCTCACCGCGCCGCCGGAGTTCGCCCACCCCTACCTGCGCTTCACCATCGACTACCCCGAGGACCTGCAGCTCGCCAGGGAAATCTACCAGATCCTCGGAACCTGGAGCTTCACCACCCGCGAACTGATCAGGCTCTCCCAGGAATTCCCGGAGCTCTTCCTGAAGACCAAGGGGCTGGTCCAGCGCTCCGCCCCCTTTATGAAAACCCATGCCTAGCCCCCTGTCCGTCGCCATCATCGGTGCTGGGCAGATAGCCGGCGGCTACGACCTCGCCAAGCTCCCCGGCGACCCGGGCGTTTACACCCACGCCGGTGCCTACCGGGCCGACGGGAGGTTCCGGCTGGCGACCGTTTGCGACCTCGACGCGTCCCGTGCCGAGACCTTCCGGCAGCAATGGAACGTGGAAAGGGCAATCTCGGAGGTCCAGGGTGTGGTGAAAAGCTTCCATGATGTGGTCAGCGTCTGCACCCCCAACGACTATCACTTCGAAGTGGTCACCGACCTGATCCGGAACGGATCCTGCAAAACACTCTTCGTGGAAAAACCGCTGGCCCTGGAGCTGGCGCAGATGGAAGAGGTGGGGAGAATGGCTCAGGAACAAGGGGTGAACGTGGTGGTCAACTTCCAGAGGAGGTTCGACCCGAGCCACCAGGCGATCAGGGAGGACCTTGCGCGCGCGCCCCGCCGCCTGCTCGCAGCCAACTGTTTCTACATCAAGGGGTTGGAGCACATCGGCAGCACCATGATCGACACGCTGATCTTTCTTTTGGGTGAGCCCGAACGGGTGCTCGGCTTCCGGCGCGTCTTCAACCCTGCGGTACGGGAGTACAGCTACGATTTCGCATTGATGTACGAGGATTTCGGCGTCACCGTCAGGACCGCCGACTCGCCCGCAGCGGATTACCACTACCACATCTTCGAGATCGACCTGCTGCTCACCGACCGGCGGGTCACCATCAATGACAACTCCCGCAGCATAGAGACCAGGAGCCTCGGATCCTATGCCTACGGCGGAGTAAACACCCTCAACGACCGCGCGCCGGTGCGCACCGGGACGGGGTACCCGCGCTCCATGTGCGGCTGCGTGGATTACCTGCACCAAGTGACCACCGGCGTCCGCCCGCACACCGTCAACACCCCGGAGGACTCCTGCCGCAGCAAGGTGATCGTGGAGGCGGTCCGCCTATCATACGACCTGGGCCACGCCCTGGATATCGGAGAACACCCATGGAAAAAGTAAGAACCGCGCCGTTTCCCCCCTACAACCCAATCGGAGAGGAGGAGGCCCGTGCCGCCTACTCCGTCGTCGCCAAAGGGATGCTCTCCGACTACATCGCCCGCCCAGGAGAGAAGTTCCTGGGAGGGAGCAAGGTGCAGGAGCTGGAGCGGCGCTGGGCCGAGCACCACGCGGTCAAACACGCGGTCTCCTTCAATACGGCCACCTCAGCGCTTGTCGCGGCCATGGGCGCCTCCGGCGTCCTCCCCGGCGACGAGGTCGTGGTCATGCCGTACAGCATGTGCATCTCGGCCACCGCCCCCCTCTTCTACGACGCGGTGCCGGTATTCGCCGACATCGAGGAGGAGTTCTTCTGCATGGATCCTGCGAGCGTGGCAGCCAAGATCACCCCTCGAACCCGCGCCATCCTCACGGTGGACCTGTTCGGGCAGTCGGCCGAGATGACCGCGTTGAACGAGATCGCACGCAAGCACGACCTGAAGGTGATCTGCGACTCGTCCCACGCCCCCGGCTGCGGCTACAACGGCGGCTTTGCCGGCACCTTCGGGGACATCGGGGTCTACAGCCTGAACCAGCACAAGATCATCCACTGCGGCGAGGGCGGCATCGCCGTCACCAACGACGACGATCTGGCACTTAGGCTGCAACTGATCAGAAACCACGCCGAGGCGGTGGTGAACGAGATGGGATACCGGAACCTGACGAACATGCTGGGGGGGAACTACCGGCTCCCCGAGGTTGAGGCTGCCATTGCCATCGAGCAGTTGAAAAAGCTCCCCCTGCTGCTCAGGCAGCGCATCGAACTCGCCGACTACCTGACCGAGCGGCTTTCCAAACTCGACTACCTCACCCCCCCCAAGGTCCGCGAGGGATCCGAGCACGTCTACTACCTCTACCCGATCCGCTTCCACGAGGAAGCCGCCGGGATCTCCCGCGCCGAGTTCGTGCAAAGGATCAACGAACTAGGGATACCCCTGTACCGGTTCGCGGCGGGCTACATCAAGCCGCTCTACCTGGAGCCGATCTTCGCCGAGCGTGAGCGGTTCAAGAACGGCTTCCCCTACAACCTGCTCCCTGAGGGGGAGCGTCCCGACTACGGCAAGGGGCTCTGCCCGGTGACGGAGAGGATGCACGAGAAGGAACTTATCGTGACCGCCTACAACTACCCGCCGCTCACCAGGTCGGACATGGACGACATCGTGAGTGCCTTCGGGAAGGCGGCCTGCCGGTGAGCCTCAACCACGTCAAGAGCTACAACGAGGAGATACGGCAGTGGCTCATCAAGGTCGCCGCGCTGGCAGCCGCCATCCCCAAGGGGAGCCTCGCGCCGAGAAAGTGCCCGGTCTGCGGCGCCGGCGAAAGCTCCTTTTTCGCCGACAACAGCCATCTCGACTACGTTCGCTGCGGCAACTGCGCCCTTGTCTACATGAACCCGGCCCCCGATGCGGAGCTGGTGGACCAGGGATTTCAGGGCGAGGACGAGCTCTTGATGGAGTATTTCTCCCTGATCAGCAGGTACAAGGGGGGCATTCCGGAAAGGCCGGACCCTGCTGCGGACAACAAGCTCAAGGACATCTACCGGTTCAAGACCTCCGGCAGGCTCCTCGACCTGGGGTGCTCGGTAGGGGATTTCCTGCACAAGGCGAAGCACTTCTACCAGGCGGAGGGGCTCGAAGTCAATCCTTTGACAGCAGCCATCGCGGAGCAGCATTTCACGGTGCACAAGGGGTTCCTGGCGGAGCTCGCCCTGAAACCGGTCTACGACATCGTCACGTTGCACCAGATCCTCTACGGTCTACCCGACCCGGTCGGGTTGCTGCGCGACATCCACCGGATCCTGAAGCAGGACGGGCTTCTCTACATCAACACCCCGAACGCCGACTCCTACGCCGTCGAACTGTACCGCGGCAAGGTGAACCACCTCTACGGCTACACCACTTTGAACCTGTTCAACGAGTCATCCCTTTCGGCCCTCGCAGCCCGCTGCGGTTTCAAGGTCCTCTCCTTGCGCACCGAGTGGCTCGACATCTACCTCTCGGACCTCACCGAGTTCTACGATCATCCCGACCGCTTCATCCACAAGCGCAACTGCCATCTCCCAAACTACGAAAGGAAAATGGCCCAGGAGGACGGGCTGCAGCAGTCGCTCTACCCGGACCTCGGACGACGCGGCAACTACCTCGTCGCCGTACTGGGCAAGGCGGACGGCGTGCCCGGCGCGGAGCGACGATAGTGCCCCGGAAGAGCATCCTTCTCTTCAGTTGCGAGCCCGGGGGCGCCGAGATACTGATCCCGGTGATCCGGCTCCTGCACGCCGAGCCTGCCTACCGGGTGGTGGTCCTGAGCTACGGGCTGGGCGCGCAGCGCTTCGCCGCCCGCGGCGTCGATTTCATTGAGATCCCCCCGGTGCAAAAGAACGACAACGCCGTGCTGGACTCCCACCGCCCAGACTTCCTCATCACCTCGGCAACGAGCCTCCCCGAGCGGGACATGTCGGAAAAAAACCTCTGGCGCAACGCCCGCGCC